>CAMCSH010000019.1 GCA_945877655.1 Lentisphaera araneosa HTCC2155
ACTCCCTAGTTCCCGAGCTGAAGTTCCCGAACTGAGCTTCACTCCGCCGGGGGACGGGCGAGGCCGCGCTTGGCGAGGGGCAGGAAGCGCAGGATGTCCTGGACGCAGGGATCGGCGCCGAATTCGGCTTGCAGGGCGTTCGTCGCTTCTTCCAGGGTCAGGCCGCGACGGAAGAGGATCTTGAAGGCCTCGAGGGTCGGGCGGACGTGGTCTTTCAGGCCGTTGCGGTCCATGCCGACCTTGTTGACGACGCGCATGATGCCGGGTGTGCCTTCGGCGATCATGTAGGGCAGGATGTCCTGGACGACGCGGGCCATGCCGGCGACCATGGAGAAGCGGCCGAGGCGGCAGAACTGGTGCACGGCGGAGAGGCCGCCGATGTTGCAGTGGTCTTCGACGATGACGTGGCCGCCGAGGGTCGAGCTGTGCGACAGGACGCTGTGATCGCCGACTTCGCAGTTGTGGCCGACGTGGGAGAGGGCGAGCAAGGCGCAGTCGTTGCCGATCTTGGTCCAGGTGCCGTCATCGGTGCCGGCGTGGATGGTGACGTTTTCGCGGATCAGGGTGCGGTCGCCGATGCTGGTGAAGCACTGGTTGCCGGGCTTCCATTTCAGGTCTTGCGACTGGTTGCCGACGGAGGCGAAGGCGAAGATGCGGCAGTCCTGGCCGACGCGGGTGTTTTCGCCGATCAGGGCGTGGCCTTGCAGCCAGCTGCGGTCGCCGATCGAGGCGCCCTTCTCGATGATGGTGAAGGGGCCGATGTGGGCGTCCTGGCCGATGTCGACGCCAGGCGCGATGACCGCGCTGGGGTGGATGAAGGTCGCCATCTCAGACCACCTTGTCGACCAAGGCGAAGGCCATGTCGAGTTTGGCGATGAGTTCGTCGCCTCGGGTGATGGTGGCGGTGCAGGCGCACAGCTTGGAGCGCATCATGGTGCTTTCCATGTTGATCAGGAGGCGGTCGCCGGGGACGGCGGGCAGGTGCATCTGGGCGCTTTCGATCGACATGAAGAGGCCGAGCTTGTTGGCGTTCTCGGGACGCAGCAGGACGAAGGTGCAGGCGAGCTGGGCGGCGGTTTCGCAGAGGACCGAGTTCGGGCAGACGGCGTAGCCGGGGAAGTAGCGGGTGCAGAACTGTTCACCGGCGGTGATCAGCTTCTCGCCGAGGATCTGGGTTTCGCTGGCGATGAGGGCGTTGTCGATGAACTGGAAGGGGTAGCGGTGCGGGATCAGGGCGGTGATGCCGCGGACGTCGAGGAATTTGCCGGTGACGCCCTCGAGCTTTTCATGCTTGTGTCCGGGGGTGAAGATCTTCGGCTGCAGCTCTTCCGGCTTCAGCCAGTTGAGGGTGAACTTGGCTTGCGAGCAGACCTTGTCGGAGACGGAGACGGTGGCGGAGACGGTGGCGGTTTCGGCATCGAAGGCTTCGAGGTGGGCCTTGATGATCATCTGGTCGCCGGGGCCGACTGGGGCACGGAAGCGGATCTTGTCGATCGCCTTGAGCCAGATCGGGGCGTTGCGGCGGCCGAGTTCAAGGGCCCAGGCGACGCCGGCGGCCTGCATCATCGCTTCCAGCTGCAGGATGCCGGGGAGGATGGGGTTGCCGGGGAAGTGGCCGTTGAAGGTCGATTCGTTGACCGAGACGTTGCGCAGGGCGGTGATCCGGGTGGGGTCTTCTTCGAGCTGGACCCGGTCGAGCATCAGGTAGGGAGGACGCTGCGGGAGGATTTCGAAGATTTCCTGAATGCCGAGGATTCTGTTCATAGCTGACCTTCTTTTTCGAGCTGGAGGAGTTTCTGGACCATGGTGACATTGGAGGGGTGGCCGGACTTGACGGCGACGATGTGGCCCTTGAGGGGACGGCCGAGAAGCGCGAAGTCGCCGACGATATCCAACATTTTGTGTCTGACCAGCTCATCCGGATAACGGAGGCCGTCTTTCGCGAAAATGCAGGAGCCGTCGATGATGTTGGCGTTGTCGAGGCTGCCGCCGCGGATCAGGCCGGCCTTCATCAGCTGGTCGAGTTCCGACAGGCTGCAGAAGGTTCGGGCGCGGCTGAGTTCCTTGCGGAAGGTCTCGGGGGTGACTTCGCACTGGTAGAACTGGACGTCGAGCTGCGACTGATCGTATTTCACTGTGCAGGAGATGCGGAACTTGTCGTCCGGCACCAGGGTGATGAGGGCGTGTTTGAGCTCGAGGAAGTGCGGGCGTGTGACCCGGAAATAGCGACGCGGAACGCCGAGCTCGACGATGCCGGCCTGGTCGATGACTTCGATGAAGGGCATCGATGAGCCGTCGGCGATCGGCGGCTCACTGCGGTCCATCTCGATCAGGCAGTTGTCGATACCCTGGCTGACCAGGGCAGCGATGACATGCTCGACGGTGTGGATGACGGCGTCGCCGTTTTTGATCGTGGTGCCGCGCATCACTTCGGTGACGTTGCTGCCGATGGCCTGGACCTCGGGGCGGCCGGGCAGGTCGACGCGGCGGAAGACGATGCCGCTGTCGGCGGGTGCCGGCATGAAGGTGATCCGGGCGCGTTGGCCGGTGTGCAGCGCGATGCCGCTGTAGCTCGCCGGTCCGGCGAGGGTTTTCTGGATGTCGGGATCAAACATGGAAGGGTCCTTTCTGTTCATCCGGCAAGATAGACGGCAATCAGAGAATGGGAATTGCGGAGGAAGTCGCGGAACCAAGGTTTCGAGCCTGCGGCGGATTGAAGGGCGGTAAGCCATTTGCCCGAAAATAGGTGGCAATAAAATCATCATGATTGACAAAACAGACCAATGAAATATCATTCTACCAGACATTTTAAGGGGATGTAGAGATGTTCACGCGCACCACTTTCACCGACCTGAGCCGCTGGCACCGCGATCCGCGCCGCAAGCCCTTGATCATTCGCGGCGCGCGGCAGGTTGGCAAATCCACCTTGGTCCGCCAGTGGACGAAGGAGCAAGGGCTGCCCCTGTTTGAAATCAATCTCGAACGCCACGTCAAACTCGATGCGGCCTTCGCGAAGCTCGACATCCCGGAGCTTTTGGCGGAATTGTCCTTCTCCTGCGGCCGTCCGGTGAACACCGGCGGCGTGTTGTTTCTGGACGAGATCCAGGCCACGCCCCATGCTCTGCGCGCCTTGCGCTATCTGTGGGAAGAGCGCCCTGACCTGCCGGTCCTTGCCGCCGGTTCGCTTCTTGAATTCGCGATAGACGCAGCGGATTTCTCGATGCCGGTCGGGCGCGTCCGCCACTTGCATCTGGGGCCGCTGGGCTTCGCCGAGTTCGCCTCGGCCTTGGGGGAAACGGACTTGGCGACGCTGCTGCGCACCTGGGTGATCGGCGCGCCCTTCCCGGTGGCGGCGCATCAGCGGCTGACCCTCCTCCTGCGGGATTACCTGCTGGTCGGCGGCATGCCAGAAGCCGTAGCGGCCTTCGCGGACCAGCGCCAGCTTGCAGATGCCCATGCGATTCACCTGTCCATCCTCGACACCTATCGCGACGACTTCGGGAAATATGCCGGGCGCGTCCCGCTCGATCGATTGCGCAGGGTGTTCGACCATGTGCCGGCCACCGTGGGCGAGAAATTCCGCTTCTCTCGCGCCATTCCCGAAGCTCGTGCGGCCGAGGTACGTAAAGCTCTCGATCTGCTTGCCACGGCGGGCATCGTCCACCTGGTGCGCCATAGTGATGCCAACGGCCTCCCCCTGGGTGCCGAAGCGGATGACACGGCATTCAAGCCGCTGTTTCTCGATATCGGGCTGATGAACGCCGCTTGCGGTGTGCGCACCATCAGCCTCGAAGCCTTACACGACAATAAGTTTGTCAATGAAGGGCGCATGGCCGAGCAATTTGCAGGTCAGAATCTGCTTGCCGGCCAGGAACGCGTGCGGCGGCCGGAACTCCACTACTGGCTGCGGGAAGGCCGGACGGGCAACGCCGAGGTGGACTATCTGGTGGAACATGATGCCCGGGTGATTCCGGTGGAAGTCAAGGCCGGTGCCAGTGGCGGCATGAAATCGCTGCAGCAATTCATGGCCTTGAAAGCAAGTCCTTTTGCCGTGAGGCTGGATCTCAATCCGCCCTCCTCGCAGCAAGTGGAGGCTCTTGTGCAGACGCCGCAAGGAATGCGCTCAGCGCAATACACGCTGCATTCGCTGCCTTTGTATCTGGCCGATCAGGTGGAGCGCTTGGTGGTCGGCAACACCGCGGAATGAAGTAAGCGCCCCCTCCGCCTCAGGTCTCGCTGCGCCGATACGAGCTCGGCGACGCGCCTCCTTGGGGTCCTTACTACTCGAGATAGCTCATCCTCGCCTCTGCCCCGGCCTCCAGCCGCACCGCTCTTCCCACCGCGAGGCTGAGGCGGGGGCGGCAGTGGCCGAAGGGGAGCCCGGAAATCACCGGGCCGGGGATGGCGGCTGCGGCTTCCGCAAAAAGCTCGGGCAGCACTCCCGGCTGGTCGCAGCCGGAGAAGTCACCGAAGGCCATGCCGGCCAATTTTTGCAGCTCGCCAGCAAGGCGCAGGCGTGTCAACATGCCGTCGATCTTGCGCTGCGGTTCGCCGATGTCCTCCAATATTAGGATGCAGCCGCTCAGGTCCGGCATCCATGGCGTCCCGAGCACCATCATCAGACAGGACAGGGTCACCGGCACCAAGGCCCCCTCGGCCTGTCCAGCCTGGACGCAACGGACGCCCGTGCCGAGAGGGATGAGGGAGGGGCGGGGATCAAGCGCCAGGGCGAAGGTGTCGCGGCTGTAGTCATCAAGGCCGCGGGCGAAGTCGATTGCCAGCATCGGTCCCGAAACCCCCGCTTTGATGCCGTGCCGGAGAAAGGCCAATTGCAGGACGCTGAGGTCGCTGTAGCCGACTAGACAGGGCTGGGGACCGGCGCGAAGCTCTTGCCAGGGAAGTTTGTCGAGAAGTCGGAGACAGCCGTAGCCGCCGCGGCCGGAGATCACCAGCTCGTCGCCGCTGTTCCAAGCGGCTAGAAAGGACGCCAGCCGCCCCTCGTCGTCGCCGGCCATGTCGCGTTTTTGTCCGGTGGCGGCATGGATCTCGGGGTTCAGGCCCAGGCGCCGCGCTTCTGCCAAGCCGAGCTGCAGGGCCGCTTCGTCGGCACGTCCGGCCGGTGAAAATACTGAAACACGACTATTTTTCAGTGGGAATATGGACATCGGGGCACCTTCGGATTAATTCTTCAAGAGAAAAGCGCCGCAAGGGTTGACTTTCAAGTTCAAACAGAGGAAAATAACTAAGAACTTCATGCGTTCGCAGTCCAGCAACCTCTTCTATGGGATTCAGATGACGCACAGCGACGACATTACTCTTGCACCTGGCCGGGAAGTCGGCGGCTTCTTGATCGAAGGTCCGCTCGGACGTGGCAACATGGGCGTGGTTTACAAAGCCATGCAGGTCAACCTCCGTCGCGAGGTCGCCCTGAAGATCCTGCCTCCCGCCATCGCCCGCGATGACGACTTTCTCCGCGCCTTTTTCCGCGAAGCCCAGGCCGCCGCCGCCTTCACCCACCAGAACATCGTCCAGGCCTTCGACGTCGGCAAGACCGATGACGGCCTGTTTTTCTTCGCCATGGAGCTGGTCGATGGCGGTGACATCGCGGTTAAAATCAAACAGGAAACCCGGATTGATCCGGTCGAATCCCTGAAACTTCTGGTCGGTGTCGCCGACGGCCTCGATTACGGTTCACAAGCCCGTCGCCTGACTCATGGCGACCTGAAGCCTGCCAACATCCTGCTCACGCGTCACGGCAAGGCCAAGCTCGCAGACCTCGGCCTGGCCCGGATGGGCGGCGAGATCGACGGCGAATCCGACGGCGTCATGCTGACTCCGCTTTACGCCTCTCCCGAGATGATCCACAACAAATGGGAAGTCGGCGATCCGCGCGCCGATATCTATTCCTTTGGAGCCACGCTTTATCACATGATCGCCGGTCACCCGCCCTTCGAAGCGGATGACTACCAGCAGGTGATGACGATGCAGGTGCACAGCGCCCATCGTCATCTCGTCGATCTGGTTCCCGACTGCCCGCTGCCGATCTCCCGTTTTGTCGACCATCTTCTCGAAAAGAAGGCGGATAATCGTCCCCAGAACTGGAAAGAAGTCAAGACCCGGATGGATGAGCTGATCGCCGACCCGACCGAGGCGCGCAAGCGCAAGTCCGGCGGCATCCAGCTCAAAGGACCAGCGCATTACACCCACCACACCCACCTCCACCATCCTCCTGATTCGGCGCCGGCAAAAAAAGGCCTCCCGATCATTCCCGTCTTGGCGGTCGCCGGTCTGATCACGGCCTCACTGGTTGCCTGGAAGGTCCTCAGCAAATCCTCGCCTGCCGCCACGCCCCCGAATGCGTCGACGGCGGCTCAGACTCCTCAGAAGCCAGTCGTCAATCCTGGTGCCGGACTCAAACCCGCGGGCAATGTCAAGCCGCAGGTCAACGTCAAGCCGCCTCCTGCCAAACCTTCCGCCAGCTTTCCTTCCCCAGAGCCCTATTTGAAGGCCTTGGCTCCCTTGGCCAAGAATCCTGAATCATGGAGCCGCATCGCCCTGCCGTTTTACGAGCAAATCAAGGATTGGGTGGAGAACAGCAAGGGACCCGTGAATCCCAAGTACGAATTGCTGCAATCGACTTTGATGCTGGCCTTCACCGACATGGGCGCCCTTTTTCAGTCGCACATGGGCGAAATCGGATCCGCCTTTGCACCGCCTGAGTGGAAAGGGGTCAAACCGAGCTTCACTAAAGGAGGACGTTTGATTTTCAGGGACTACCAGCCTTATGGCAAAATAAGAAATATTCAGGATTTGGACTTCCGTCGCCTTGCCGAGATGGCCATCAATGGCAAATGGCTGGACCCCGATCGTCCCGGCGCCACCGTCGCCTTGATGATCTATGCCCCTGATTTGGCGGAGCGCCTCGCGCCCTTCATCCGGGCCGAGTCAAGAGCTGCATTCCTCTCTCTCAAAGACGATATAATCAAGGCGCGTGGACTATGAAAGCCATCTGGATTACCCTTCTTCTGGGCCTCTGTTTCAGGGTGCTGGCCGCCGATGACGATGATCCGACGCCATCACCACCGCCGTCTCCATTGACTCGTGACCAACTCAATCGGGGCATTTTCATCCTCTCCGCCCAGCGTCTGGAAGCCGAGCCGAAGGATCTCGCCGCCCGCCAGCTGATGCAGCTAGTCGTATTGTCCGACCCCGCCAACGCCGAGGCCAAGCGCCTGTTGGAGCGGGTCGCCAACGGCAAGCCCGCCCATTCCGGGCTGTCCTTGGCTGATGACGGCAAGCTTCTGGTGCAATGCCTGCTCAAGACCGCCGCCGTCATGCCCGATGACAAGCCGATTGAAAAGGGCTTCGTCTACACCGCCGCCAGCCTCGCTCAGCCCGGATCCGTCTCCCCTGAACTCCTGGCTAAATTCAAATTTCAGATACCCACGGCCCCGACCCTGCCCGAAGAGCCCGACACCATCGCGCCCGACACCATCGCGCCCGACACCATCGCGCCCGACGATGAAAAGCCCGATCTGACCAAAGTCAAACAGGAAGCCCTGTCAGGATTGAAGGAGGATGCCCTCGGTCTTCTGGAAAGCGCCAAGCTTCCCAGCTTCATCCTCAAGACGCAATTCCCCTGCGATGGCATCAATACTCTGAATAAAGTCGCGGCGCCCCTGGGCATCACGATCAAATTGGATGATCGCCTGAAGCAGATGGGCCTGTCCTTTACCGAGACCAGGATCGGCAACAGCCTTCGTTATACCGGCTCAAAGTCGCATATGCTCAACCGCGACATCAATCTCGATAAATTCAGCAATGCCTCCGAGCTGATCAAATTCTGGGATTACACCACCCGGATGAAATATAAAATCACCGGTAACGTCATCCTGCTCACCGATATCAAAAACTGCGAACGTGAAGACGTCGCTGAATTCATCTACAACGCCAGTACGCTGGACGACATGCGGGACGAATTCTATAAGCTCAATCAAAAGCAGATGATCGGCAGTATGGTGCAAGTCCGCGGTACCCTGACCAAGGTCGAGGTCAATGATCAAGCCGTCACCCTGACCCTGAACAGCTTCCTCAAGATCACGATGTCAGTGAAAATGTTCAAATTCGACGGCATCGACAGGCTGAAAAAAGCCAAGGGAAACACTAACATCGTGTTGCGTGGCCGCCTGTTCGGCCATGACTCCGATTCTCTGACCTTGTCGGAAGTCGCGGATGTCTTGGATGATGTCACGCCCTACTTTTTCACTCGTTGAGCCGGAATCGCCAGATTGTGGCGCGGCGGCTGCGAAAGCCATTGTCGATTCCAGTCCAGAAGCGGAGAAGTCCCCATGAGTCTTGAGAAGATCCAGGCCGAGCTTGAAAAACGCCTCGCCACCCAGAAGATCGAACTGCCCCTCCTGCCGGAAGTCGCTGGCAAAGTGATGAGCATGACCTCGGACCCCAATGCCGACGCCTCCCACCTGTCGGCGCTGATCCACCGCGACCAGGCCCTCGCCACCAACGTCCTGAAGATTGCCAACTCGTCGATGTACGCCGGCAACGTCCGCATCGTCTCGCTGCAGCAAGCCGTCTCCCGCCTCGGCATGAAGCTGATCCGCGAAATCTCGCTGGCCGCCTCGGTGCAGAACTCGGTCTACCGCGTCCCCGGCCAGGAGCTCGCCATCAAGGCCCTGTGGGAATCCTCCGTTGCCACCTCTGCCTTTAGCCGTGAAATCGCCCGCCTGCGCCGCAAGAATGTCGAATCCGCCTACGTCTGCGGCCTGCTTTGCGGCATCGGCAAACCCGTGGTCCTGAAAATCCTCGCCGCCGTCCTCAAAGACCTCAAGCTGCCACTGACGATCGAAGAAGTCATGGCCATGCTCAATCGCACCCACATCCCTGTCTCCACGCGCATCGCCGAAGAATGGAAGCTGCCCCAGCAGGTCGCCGAAACCATCCGCTGCGGCGATGATTTCACCCTCGCCACCGCCTTCCAGGACGAGGTCCAGACCATCTGCCTCGCCCGCCAATACGCCGGCTTCATGATGGCCGACCTCGCCATCACCAAGGAAAGCATCATCGCCCACCCGGTCGCAGAGGCCCTCAATCTCTACCCCGAAGACCTCACCGAGCTCTTCGCCCGCTGTGAAACCATCCAGCAAATGATCGCAGTGACGAGGTGAACCATGTCTGACGCGCTCGAATTCGATTTCATCATCGTCGGTTCCGGTCCAGGCGGCCAGGAAGCAGCCACCCAGGCCCTGCGCTCCGGCAAAAGCGTCGCCTTGATCGAAAAGGAGCGCGATATCGGCGGCCACTGCCTCCACCACGGCACCATTCCGTCGAAAACCCTGCGCGAAACCGCCAACAACCTCGCCCGCTTCGCCAAGCACGCCACCGGCTTCGATTTCGCCTTCAAGGACAATGTCCAGGTCGAGTCTCTGATGTCCCGCAAGGACGCCGTCCGCAACGCTCACGTCAAAGCCATTGCCAAACACATCCACGGCGTTTCCTACTTCCGCGGCAAGGGCCGCATGGTCGATCCCCATCACGTCGAAATCACCGACATCAAAGGCAATAAGCAAAACCTGCGCGGCAAATTCATCGTCATCGCCACCGGCTCCCGCCCCCGCAGCCCCGACAACGTCCCGGTCGACCACGAGCACATCCTCGACTCCGACTCGATCTTGTCGATGATCTATCTCCCGAGCTCCCTCGTCGTCTTCGGCGCCGGCGTCATCGCCTGCGAATACGCCACCATCTTCGCCTCCCTCGGCGTCCAGGTCACCCTCGTCGACTCCGGCGACCGCCCTCTCAAATTCCTCGACCCCGAACTCACCGATCGCTTCGTCAAATCCTTCGAAGAAGCCGGCGGTGTCTACCTCGGTAACGAACAGATCGACAAGGTCGAGTGGGACGGCGTCGCCAATGTCGTCACCAAGCTCAAATCCGGCAAGATCCTCCTCAGCCAGAAGGCCCTCGTCGCCCTCGGCCGCGTCGCCAACGTCGAAATCCTCCAGCCCCAGAATGCCGGCCTTGCCCTCGACAAACGCTCTCTCCTCGTTGTCAACAAAGAGTACCAGACCCTGCACCCGCACATCTACGCCGTCGGCGACGTCATCGGCTTCCCCGCCCTCGCCTCGACCTCGATGGAACAAGGCCGCCGCGCCGTCTGCCACGCCCTCGGCATCAACCCCGGCTCGATGTTCGAAAACGTCCCGATGGGCATCTACACCATCCCGGAAATCTCCGCCATCGGCCTCACCGAGCAGGAAGCCCTCGCCAAATGCGGCAAGATCTACGTCGGCAAGACCGACTTCCGCGAAGTCGCCCGCGGCGAAATCTCCGACATCGAAAACGGCCTGCTCAAGCTGGTCACCGGCCCCGATGGACGCGAAATCCTCGGCGCCCACATCATCGGCGAAGGTGCAACCGAACTCATCCACCTGACCCAGATGGCCATCCTCGCCAAACTGCCGGTCGACGTCTTCATCGAAAACGTCATGAACTTCCCCACCCTCGCCGAAGCCTACCGCATCGCCGCCCTGTCGATCCGCGATCAACGCGAAGCCGACGAACGCATCGCCGCTGCGGACGCCGCAAAACCGGCGGAATGAGCCTGGTTTCGTTTCGCCCGCTCTCTCCGGAACGCATCCCGGATCTGCTCGAACTCCACGCCGCCAATGCCGCCTCCTACTCGCCCGGCGACCGGCATCGCTACTTTGAATCCTTGATCGCCATGGAAGGCCTGTTTCTCTGCCTATTCGTCGATGATCAACTGGTCGCCGCCGGCGGCCTGCAGAAGCACGAAGATTATTGGTGGCTGCACTCCCTCGACGTTCATCCTTCTCGTCAGCGCCAGGGCTGGGGGCGCCGCCTCATCCGCGAGCTCCTCGCCGCTCTCTCGCCCGGCCCCGCGGAAATCACCACCATCGCCCTCAACGCCGCCAGCGGCGCAGAAGATTTCTACCGCCGCCTCGGCTTCGTCCCTTACGATCCGGGCGACGGCAGCGACGTAGCTCATTTCTGCCGCCATTTCACCGCCGCAGAATTGAAAAGCTTCTGAAACCTTGGGTCCAAGTGAGTGAATCTCCCCCAGTTGTGCCCCAACTGTGTCCCAGTCGTGTCCCAGTTCAATTGCCGACCCTCTTGCCTCCGATGACTTCTTGCTGTATAATGACTTGGAAGAAAATCAGCGAGGCCCAAGATGTTTGTATCATCCCTCACTTCTGATCCCGTCGCCGCGATGTCGGCGCGGATGCGTGAAATCGCCACCGGCAAGAAGAGTTTCCAGACTGCGCCGCCTTCGGACATCGCCATCAGCAGCCGCATGATTGCGGCCTTTGGCATGGAATCGGCCCAGTCCCGCAACGACCTCAACGCCACCTCCCTAGAACAGACCCGCAGCTCTTGGCTAGACTCGACCCAGTCGAGCCTCGCCCGCCTCGGCGAAATCTCCGTCAAGGCCAACTCCGGCATCCTCAGCAGCTCCGACAAGGCCAACCTCCAGACCGAGGCCGATCAACTGGTCAAAGGCCTCGGCGACATCCAGCGCGACGCCCGTTTCAACGGCCAGCAACTTCTCGGCGATGCCAGCTTCACCGACATGCTCACTTCAATCAGCGGCCAGAATGTCGACTCCGCCGATTTCGCCAACGCGGTTTCCGACGGCGTCGAATCGATCTCCTCCCGCCAAGCCGAAACCGGCTCGGAACTGCGCCGCCTCGACATGCGCTACACCCAATCCCTCTCGACCCAGGAAAACCTGCTGAAAACCGGCTCCCGCCTCGGCGACGCCGACCTCAGTGAATCCTTCCTTGCCTTCACCCAGAGCTCCATCCTCGGTCAAGTGCAACTCGCCATGCAAGCCCAAGGCCAGAAGATGGAATCAGAACGCATCAAATCCCTCATCGGTTGAATCATGACAGCAGAAGCCCCCTCCCTTTTCCGCCGCATCGTCGCCTTCAGCGTCGGCCTACACATCTTCGCCGTCTGCGTCTTCGTCGCCTGGCAAGCCATGCACCCCGAATCAGCCAAGAAGGCCGGAGCCAGCGCCCCTAGTGGCGGCGGCGGCGCGAGCCACAGCGACGACACGGCCGAAGCCGCAAAACCCCCCGCCCCCAGCGCCGCTGCACCGGTCAAGGAATACGATGTCGACACCCAGCGCGACATCAGCTTCGATGACGAAGACAAGATGATCACTCCGCTGAAGCGCAAAGCCCAGGCGATGCAGAAACACATCGACAAGATGACGCCAGAGCAGAAGCTGGCGACCTTGGATTCGTCCTTGTCGGTCCTTCGCAACGCCGATGCAGCCGACATGGATAAGGCGCTCGGCATCGCCCTCAAAGTCACTGGCCTGTCAACTGTGCCAGCACCCAGCGCAATCGACAAACCTCTCCTGCCCGGCGAAACAATTGATGCCAGCACACTCAGCGTTGTGTCGATGAAGCGCGAAAAGAACAAAGTCATCCGCACCTGGCGTGATGCCGCCGGCCACTCGATGAAAGAAGAAATCGCCGAGGCCGATCTGACGCCCGAGGACCAGCAGATACTGAGCCTTTACGAGCGCGCCAATGACAATCCCAATCTCCTGCCTCTGATCAACGCCGTCAATCGCGTCGGCACCGCCTTGGCCAACCAGTCGGACGCCCAGCCGCTCAGCCCCTGATTCCTCATCCTTCTTCACTTCGGACTTGCTTTTGATTTTTTTTGGTGCGAGATTGAATTCGACGCACCTCAAAGCAAGGAACCTCATGAAGAGCTCTCACCTCGATGTCTATCGACACCTTCGATACCTGTCGATGAGATCGGCAGATATCGACAGATATCGATATCGTGCCGCTGCCTTGATTCAACCGCCTTCCCGCATAAAGTGATATCATAACGCTATCACCTCAAGGAGAAAACCATGGCCAACCTGCTCATCCGCAATCTCGACGACGCCGTCTACGAGGAACTCAAGGCGCAAGCCAAAGCCAATCACCGCTCGATCTCGTCGGAGGCACGTTTGCGCCTGGCGCAGAAGAATGAAAACTTCGATCGTAATGCCTGGGTCGAACGGGCCCGGAAACTCGCGGCGCAAAGCCGCCCAGATCCTGAAGGACAGAGCGTCGTCGAGATGATTCGGGAAATGCGGGACGAACGATGAGCGAGATTTTCCTTCTCGACACCAGCGTCTTGATCGCCTCGATCATTGAGGACGAGCCCGCGCGTCCGCAGGCGCTGGCTCTCCTCGCCGATGTTGGCGAACTCCATGGCGCCGATGTCCTTGGCGTCGAACTCGCCAACGGCCTGATGAAAGCCGCGCGTCGCAAACGCATCAGCGCGGGAGCCGCTTCCGAGGCCTTGATTTGGTGGGGTGATGCCCCGTGGCAACTCCACCCCACCCAGCCCTTTCTCGACGAAGCGCTCCATCTCGCCCTCAAACACGATGCCCATGTCTATGACCTCCTGCATCTTCTCGCCGCGAAGGCCTGCGGCGGCCAATTGATCACCCTCGACGCACGCCTTGTGACCAAGGCCAGCACCATGCGCCTCGGCAAATACGCCCGGCTGCTCAAATGACGTACGCGCTCCCTTGCCCAATGGGACTCGACCGTCCAGGTCGAGGAGCTCAACCGGCTGGCAGCCGGCGCTCCCAGGCAAGCTGCCGCTCCCCCACTGGGCTCGCCGGCATCCTGCCGGCTTGTTCGACGCTTCGCGACACTCGTAAACCTATCTCGGCTGGCAGGATTGACCCATGAATGAGAATTTTTACTTCAACGGCGAACTGATGCCCAGTGGAGCACAAGCTTGGCACTGGGCAGGCCTGCTACCCTTGGCGCGCAAAGAAATGCAAGAATGGGATGAAGCGATCGGCTCGCAGGATCTTTGGCTCCTCGCGACACGGATCGATCATTCCGGCGTCATCGAAAGCGAAGATGTCCGCGTCTTCGAGCTTTCTCTTCAGACGCTGCTACTGATCTTGATTCGCAAGAAGTCCTTGCTGCTGCGCCGCCTGAAAAATCAGGGGCCTCATAGCCTCAATCCAGAGGAACAATGGAGTGCTCTGTTCAGCGGCGCTCTTCGCATGCTCCACCGAGTGCGTAGTGACGGTCTCGCAGTGTGGACATGCGGATCAGAAATAGACCGTCTCAAGCTGGTAGAATTCCTCCATCGTCATCGGCTCCCTCTCAAGCACCCGGATCATCTTGAACTGCCGCATATCCAGCAGCGCCACGATGAATATCTGCGTCGGCGCCAATGGATGGAAGCGGAACTCCATTCCTGCTTCACCGCAGGCTGGAAACCAGAATGCCTACTGCCCAAGGGAGATCTTCAATGACCGTCCTGCTGCTTCCCACTGGGCTCGCCGGCATCCTGCCGGCTTGTTCGACGCTTCGCGACGAACGCAAAACCTCACCCGGCGGGACGCCGGGGCTCCCAGGATGAACACCATGAACAATCAACGCCTTCGATGTCTATCGATATCTGTCGATACCCTCGATAGCTATCGAAGAAATCGACAGATATCGATAGACATCGACCTGCCGCTCGCCGGCTCCACCGCCATCTCCCCTAGCTTGAGCTAAGTTGACCCGCTTTCACTCCCAACCCGCTTCCGAGTCCCTACCATGTCCGACACCCCCGCTCCCGCCGCCGCTCCTCAGAAACTCGAAGGCGGCGCCTATGAAGTCCTCCGCCAACGCCTCGAAAGCCAGGGAGCGGAACTGAAGAAGCGCCTCGATGCCCTCAACCTGCAGCGCAAGGCCATCTTCGGCGGCGTCGAAAGCGCCCTCAGCGCCTCGGAACGCCTCACCACTTCGCACAACTGCGTTGCCCAAGACCTCGCGGCGGTCGGAGACAAATTCATCTTCGGCTTCAACGTCCAGGTCGGCATGAAGTCGGAGATCACTCCCGAGGACGTCTTCGGCGTCTACGAACAGCGCGAGGACGGCCAGTTCCATGAGATCGGCAACGAGCTCATCCAGGATGCCGCCTTCCGCACCGCCTTCGCCGACCTGATGAAGTACTACCGCAAGGCGAAATTCATCAAGCTCGGCATCCGCGGCAGCCACCTCTACTTCGTCTTCCGCCTCTCCGATTCGGCCAACGACCTCAAGGCCTTCAAATGGCTGATGCTGCCCGATGGCTCGCTCAAATACCTCGACGACCGCTCGGTCGCCGATTTGTCGCTGCCGCCGCAACAGGAATTCACCTGGAAACGCTGCACCCGCGACATGCACCGCCAGGGCAAACACCCCCACATCTCGATCGAGGACAAGCTCTTCGTCGAATGCGTCGGCGGCGACCTGACCATCAAGGTCGAGGACAACACCGCCGACGGCGCCGGCATCTACTCGGAAGCGGTCGAAAACAAGGACCAGGGCCTCGACGACGCCGAGATCTACTACGCCCTCGTCGGCTCGCTCATTCTGCTCAAAATCAAGCCTTTCCAGGAGAAGGATTGGCGCCACTTCGTCTTCTGCGTCAAGACCCAGACGGTGACCCGCAACGACGCCCTGGCGCAGAGCTGCGTCCTCCTCCCCGAGGACCACGGCGTCCTCTTCCCCAACGGCTACGCCCTGCAAAACGGCGAGGTCCGCACCTTCGAATCGCCCCCCGGCCTCAGCTTCCTCCGCCGCATCCCCTCGCCCAACGGCGAAGACCACCTCTTCGTCTTCAAAAACCGCGTCGGCGCCACCACCCTGCTGCTCCAGTACAACCTCATCACCATGAGCGTCGCCACCCCCATCGTCTGCCGCGGCTACACTCTCTTCCCCGACGGCAAGCTGATCTTCTTCAAGGCCGATGACGAGCCCAAGAAACACCACATGCTGCAGATCTGGAAGACGCCTTTCTGCGCCTCCGATTTCACCATGCCCGCCGGCGACACCTCGCACCTGCTCTACAAGATCGGCAACAAGGACCTGGTCCGCTGCATGAGCGAATGCGGCGAGATCCTCACCGTCTTCGCCAAGGGCGAGGGCTACGCCGATCTCTATGTCGACCTGGTGAAGCGCACCCGCAGCATCACCGACGCCTATTTCTGGCTCGCCAAGCCGGAGGCAGGCAACCTCGCTGAGGTGCTCTTGGGCATCGGCAAGGCCGCCGGCGCCGCCATCGATGAGTTCGAAAAGGTCCGCCGCATCCGCAAGACTGCGGTCGAAGCCGCCGCTGCGCTCACCGCAAAATCGGCCGAGCTGGAAAAACGCCTCCGCAACGCCGACTACAAGGACATCACCGTCTTCGTCGGCTTCCTCGCCGAAATCCGCACCCTGCGCGGCGAAACCGTCGCCTTCAAAGGCCTGCGCTACGCCGATCTCGAGCTCGCCGACAAGACCGAGAAACGCCTCGTCGAACGCCAGGCCGAATTGAGCCAGAGCACCGTCGTCTTCCTCCTCAAACCGGAGTCGCTCGACCTCTACCGCGCCCGTGCCGCCGAGTTCGAAACCAAGGTCCCCAAGGTCGGCCGCGTCGCCGACGCCAAGAAGCTCGACGAAGAGCTCGGCGCCGCCACCGGCCAGCTTGAGATGCTCACCGAGACCGTCGCCAACCTGAAGATCGGCGACGCCACCGAGGCGGCCCAGATCATCGACTCGATCTCCACCGTTTTCGCCCGCTTCAACCAGTCGCGTTCACTGCTCAAGAACCGCCTCAAGGAACTGGCCTCGGCCGAAGGCGCCGCCGAGTTCTCCGCCCAGCTCAAACTGCTGTCGCAGACCGTCGCCTCGCAGCTCGATCTCGCCAAGGATCCTAAGTCCTGCGAACAGGGCCTCGCCCGCGTCATGATCGCCCTCGAAGAGCTCGAATCGCGCTTCAGCGACGGCGATGAATTCCTCACCGCCCTCGCCGAAAAACGGGTCGAGGCCTCGGAAGCCTTCGAGTCGAAACGCGTCGCCCTCAACGAAGCCCGCAACAAGCGCTCACAAGCCCTGGTCAGCTCCGCCGATCGCGTCCTCAAAGGCATCGGCGGCCGCATCGAGACCTTCAAGGATCCCAAGGACATCCACGCCTACTTCGCCGCCGACCCGATGCCGGAGAAAATCGGCGACCTCGCTCGCCAGCTCCGCGAGCTCGGCGACACGGTGCGTGCCGACGACCTCGACGGCCGCCTCAAGACCCTCAAGGAAACCGCCGTCCGCCAGCTCAAGGACCGCCAGGAACTCTTCGTCGCCGGCCAGGAAGTGGTCAAGCTCGGCAAGCATCAGTTCTCCGCTTCGCCCCTGACTCTCGACCTCGCCATCATCCGCCGCGACGAAGCGCAGTTCTTCCACCTCACCGGCACCCGTTATTTCGACGAAGTCAAAGACCCTCGCCTCGCTGAACTCCGCAATGTCTGGGACATGGAAATCCCCTCCGAAAACCCCGAAGTCGCCCGCATCGAATTTTTGGCGTGGCAGCTCTTCCGCCAATGGGAAGCGGGCAAGCTGAACAGCAGCAACACCGCAAGGATTGCGGCGGCCCCAGGGAACAGCAACACCGCAAGGATTGCGGCGGCCCCAGGGAACGCCTTGACTGCAGCCGATTTGCTGCCCGAAGTGCAAGCGTTCATGGCGCCATTTTACTCGGAAGGTTACGTCAAAGGCATCCACGATGTCGACGCGGCGCAGCTCCTGGCGCAGCTCATTGATCTCGCCGGCGGCGCCGGACTCTTGCGCCATCCCCCTGCCAACCGCGCACTCGCCTCGCTGTGGTGGTCTGCCGTCGCATCTGAAGACGACAAGGCCCTGCTCAGCGCCCGCTGCGCCTCCTTCGCCCTGATGCGCGAAGCCTTCCCCTCGCGACGCCGTCCCGACTCGCTGGTTGCGGACCTCGCAAAACGCCTCGCCGACTTCGCCCAAGAGACGCCGCTGATCGCCGGCGCCGACACTTTAGATGCCGCCGAATACCTCTTCGCCGAGATCTGCCGCGCCAAGCCCTTCACCGCCTCGTCGGAAGCGACGGCGATGATCCGCGGCTTCGAATCGCAACTGCGCCAGAGCCGCCTCAAGGATCGCTTCGACGCCTCCCTCGGCGACCTGCGTGGCGACCTCCGTGGTGCCTGGCGTCTCGCCTCCGATTGGCTCGAAGGCTTTGCGGACTCCGCATGCCCGCCCGAGGCCCGCCCCTACCTGCCCGAGGCCGCGGCTCTGCTCCTCCTCGGCGGCCCCGCTCCCGGCGCCACCCTCGATGTCAAACTGGTCCGCGAAATCGGCGGATTGGTCAGCTCGCACCCCCGCATCGTCGGCGGCAAAATGACCCTCGCCCTCGATGAATTCTGCAGCCGCCTGCGCCGTTTCGAGACCGATGTGGCGCCGCGTTTCCGCAGCTACCAACAGCTCAAGATCGAGCTCGCTGACAAGGCTCGCAAAGAACTCCGCCTCGCCGACTTCCAGCCCAAGGTGCTGAGCTCCTTCGTCCGCAACCGCCTAGTCGACGAAGTCTACCTGCCGCTGGTCGGCGACAACCTCGCCAAACAGGTCGGCACTGTCGGCGTCAACAAGCGCACCGACCTGATGGGCATGCTGCTCCTCATTTCGCCTCCTGGCTACGGCAAGACCACCCTGATGGAATACCTCGCCCACCGCCTCGGCCTCGTCTTCGTCAAGATCAACGCCCCCGCCATGGGCCACGCCGTCACCTCGCTCGACCCGCAGGAAGCCCCCAACGCCGCCGCGCGCGACGAGGTCAACAAGCTCAACCTGGCGCTCGAAATGGGCGACAACGTCATGATCCTGGTCGACGACATCCAGCACGCCAACCCCGAATTCCTGCAGAAGTTCATCTCCCTCTGCGACGGCCAGCGCCGCATCGAAGGCGTCTGGCGCGGCCAGCCCAAAACCTACGACATGCGCGGCCGCCGCCTCGTCGTCTGTATGGCCGGCAACCCCTACACCGAATCGGGCGAGAAGTTCAAGATCCCCGACATGCTCGCCAACCGCGCCGACACCTACAACCTCGGCGACATCATCGGCGAAACCGCCCCCGCCTTCCGCATGTCCTACATGGAGAACGCGGTCACTTCCAATCCCTCGCTGCGCCCCCTCACCACCGCGCCGCAGAAGGACATCCGCAAGCTCATCGAAGCCGCCGAATCGGGCGAACGCGCCAACCTCGAACTCGAGATCAACCTCAGCTCCGAAGAGCTCGGCGACATCCTCGCCGTCTTCAAGCACCTCAGCACCGTGCGCGACACCCTCTTCGCGGTCAACCAGGAGTACATCCTCTCCGCCGCGCAGCAGGACGCCTACCGCACCGAACCCGCCTTCAAGCTGCAGGGCTCCTACCGCAACATGGCCAAGATCACCGAGAAGGTCGTGCCCCTGATGGAGTCCGCCGAGATCGAGGTCCTGATCGACACCCACTACCAGAACGAATCGCAGACCCTTGCCGCCGGCGCCGAGTCCAACCTCCTGCGTTTCGCCGAGATGCGCGGCCGCATGAGCGACAAGCAGAAGGCCCGTTTCGAAGAGATCCGTAGCACCTTCCGCCGCAACCAGCGACTCAAGGGCATGGACGGCTCCGACCCGATGGCCCTCGTCGCCTCGGAGATGGCGACCCTCAACAGCGCCCTCGAGAAGATGGCTGGCCACAAGCAGTTGAATGACGACAAGCTGCACGCCTCGATCAGCAGCTCCCTGCACGGCATCGGCGCCAATCTGCCGCAGATCCTCGAGACCCTCGCCGCCCTGCCCGCCTCGCCCGGCGACCCCCGCGCCCGCATCGAAGTGGTCAACACCGTCCCCGACTTCCTCGCCTCCCTGCTCAAGCGTCAGATCGACCTGATGAACAACTGGGCCCAGACCTGCACCGAACTCGCCCGCGGCGGCTCCAGCAAGGCCGACGCCCTCCTCCAGGACATCGAGGCCAACAAACGCGCCGCCCTCGGCATCCTCGGCCGCATCTCCGACGACCCGACTCCCGCCGCCGTGAACCTCAACTGCCCCAAGTGCGAAGCCGTGCTCGATGTCGCGGAATACCCCCGCGGCTCGAAGGTGAGCTGCCCGAAGTGCGCGAATGAGTTTGTGATTCCGGAGACGTGACTTATGAAAAAAAAGCTCTTAACCTCACTCCTTTTCACCGGAGCCTTGTTCCTTCTCTTCGCTTCACTGGAAGCTCTCGATAGCCACCATGTTCATCCGCGCTACATTTTATGGAAAATGGGAGTATGGAGCTACAATGATCCCCTCGTCAAGCATTTCTTCGGTGTAGATCTTGACTTTCGCAACCACTTAATTGGCAAGACTAAAGACGAGTTGATCTCTCAATTCCCCATATTAAAGCCAAATGATCCTGACAAAAACTATCCAATCCCTCATGAAATCGTAGACAAAGACTGCCTCTGGTTCGGAGAACCTGGCTGGGGATGGGCGCTTATTTTCGAAAAAAATAAATTAGTCGGTTACTGCATCTCCAAAGGCTAACAACAGTGATTCGGAGAACCTTCGATAATCTCAGTGGCGCCCCACATAAAGCCACAAGCGAGCGGGGGGGGGACGCCCGCGCTCCCAGGGGGAGAACTGCCATCCTTGCCGCTCATCTACTGGAGCACCGGCTGCCAGCCGGTTTGTTCCCAGCCCTCCGGGCTGGGTGGTCGGAAGCCGGCCTCCGGCCGGAAGCAGCTGCTCGATGTCTATCGATATCTGCCGATGTCATCGATGTTATCGACGTCCGACGTCGACAGGTTGGCTTTCAGGACAAACGCATCCAATAACCTGGTTCACGATGCTGGTGCATAACGGCGAGCACCGTGATGTGATCTGTCATCACCCGATAAACCACAACATAAGGAAAGCGTCGAAGCTGACAACGCCGTGCTCCTTCATCAAAAACAGGCCAAGCCAAGGGGTGCTGAAGAATCCATTCGAACCCTGCATCGAGCTCACGCGAGAAGTCCAAGCCGAGACCATCCCGGCAAGCTTCATAATGCTCAATGGCGTGCATGGCCTCCGCTTCGGCGTTGGCTTCGATCACCAGCTTCATCGCGGAAAGCGCGCCTGAACCTTTTGACGCCACTCTTCGAGGCTGATGGTGCTAGTCATGCCCGCGTCCAGAGCGGCGCTCCGCCGGCGCACTTCTGCAATCCACTGGGCTTCAAGAGCTGGATCGCTCGGGCTAAGGCTCCGCAACAAGCTGTCTGCCAGCAGCGCTTTCTCCTCAAGCGGAAGATCTTGAGCCTCCTTGAGCAATTGCAGTGTCGTCATCGTCTCTTCCTCCAGCTATGGGGAAAGATATCTGCGAAAGACGCAAAAATCCAGCCCGCTTTGAGCTACAGCCGGCGGGACGCCAGCGATCCAGTAGATGAGCGGCATTTAACACAAGCCGGCGGGAAGCCAGCGATCCCAAGAATGAGCAGCAGGGCTAGTTCATTTCCCCCGCACCGCCGCAAAACGAGCCGCATCTTCGGGGCTCAAAGCCTTCTCGTCGCTGAGCAGAATTTTCGACAGGGATCCGGCGGGGTCTTCGAGGGTCACTTGATGGATCGAGAGGCCGCCTTCGACCAGGATGCGGCGGATGCCTTTGGCCATTTCGGCGTCTTTGGGCAGGAGCTCAAGGGTCCAGGCCTCGGGCTTGCCGCCGGCTTTGACGGTGAATTGTTTTTCCAGTTCTTTCAGGTCGGCGGCGAAGAGGGCGGCGAAGGTGCCGGCAAAGGCCGCGAGCATCGGTTGATCGCTGGCTTTGATCTCGCTGCGGCGATTGCGGGAATCGCGCTGCACCAGGGAACTTGCGTTGATCGCAACCGACGAAGCAAAGGGTTTTTCCTGTTGCCACAAAAGGCCGTCCTGACGCGAAATCAAAAGACGTCCCGAGGAGCGCAGAGGCCGGCTCAAGGCGGGCAGGTTTTTCTCTTGGGTGAACGTGGCGGACCAGTCGGCCTTGCCGGCGAAGCGCTGACGCAAGCTCGCGACAAGCTCAGGCGAGGGAGCTTCTTGAGGAGCGGGAGCCGGCTCGGCGGCGAGGAGCAAAGCTGCGAAGAAAGTGAGCATCGGCAGTCTCCCTGATTTGCGTTCATATCCCAAATTTCACCGCAGGTGCAGCGCTTCCGCGACCCCGTTGGGGTCGAAATTCAAACCTCTCTTCGACCCAAGGTGTCGCCGATGCGGCTCAACCTTGGGCTAAAATCAACGACCCGCTTCGGGGTCGAGCGCATTGAGCCCCTAAAACCCTTAAAACCCCTCTACCCCTTACAACCCTTGCTTGATATGCGGCAGCAGGCGGTCGCGGAAGGATTGCGGCGAGACGAAGAGCATTTCGCCGCTGGCGGCGTCGACGGCGACTTGCACAGTGGTGCCCTTGCACAGGCGCAGGCCCTTGGGGTCGCGCAGCTCGTAGCGAACTTTGACGCGGTTTTCCCACTCGATCAGCTCGGCGCTGCAGACCAGCTTCATGCCGTAGCGGGCGGGGTAGGAGAAGCGTAGTTGGCAGTCGACGACGGGCCAGACGTGGCCGCACTCTTTCATGTCCTGGAAGTCGTAATTGACGCCGCGGAAGAGGACGTTGCGGGCGGCTTCGAAGTAGCGCAGGTAGTTGCCGTGCCAGACCACGCCCATGGGATCGCATTCGTGGAAGGCGACTTCGATGTCGGCGGTGGCGCGGAGGAAGACGGGAGTCATGGATCAGTTTTTCCGTGTGGTATTGCGACGCGGCGGTTTCATTGGGGTTCCAGCGGCCATTCTCCGGCGAGGACGGCGCTGCTGAGGGAGCGGAGTTCATCTTCCAGTTCGCGATCTTCACCGAGGAAGGCGGCGTGGCGGCGGACGGCGGCAAAAGCTTTTTGGCCGCGGTCCGACAAGGCGCAGGGGGCGAGCTGACCACGGCGCTGGCGGATCTCGACGCCCTGGGCCGAAGCCAGGAGGCAGGCGGCGGCGTTCTGCGAACAGAGCTCGGCGATGCGCAGGGCGTCGCGAGCGGCGATGGTGCCCATGCTCACCTTGTCCTGATTGTGGCACTCGGTGGAGCGCGACAGGATGCTGGCGGGAAGGGTCAGGCGGGCGGCTTCGGCGCACCAGGCGGTGGTGGCGATGCTGACCGCTTTCAGACCGTGGTTGATCGGGGCGCGTTCGCCTTCGGCGCCCGAGAGGTTGGCGGGCAGGCCGTGCGAGGCGTGGCGGTCGGTGAGCAGGGCCATCTGGCGGTCGAGCAGGTCGGCGATGCCGGCGAGCTGCGACTTCAGGCTGTCGGCGACATAGGCGACATGGCCGCCGTAGAAGTGGCCGCCATGGAGAAGCTGGCCGTCATCGGGGTCGATGAGCGGGTTGTCGTTGGCGGAATTGAGCTCGATGACGAGCATCGATTCGAGGTGCGGCAGGGCGTCGAGAAGAACCCCGACGACATGCGGGGCGCAACGCAGGGAATAGCGGTCCTGCAGGCGGTTTTCGCCGCAGACGAGGGCGCTGCCGAGGTGAGCGCGGATGGCGCCGGCGGCGCGGGCCAGGCCGGGGTGCGGCTTGGCGCTCATCAGTCGTTCGGAGTGGTGGCCGGGATTGCCGCGGATGGCCTCGATGGCGAGGGCGGTGGCAGCACAGGTGGCGCCGCAGATCGCTTCGGCGCGACGCAAGGCGAGGGCGGCGAGCGCGGTCATGACGCTGGTGCCGTTCATCAAGGCCAGGCCTTCTTTCGGCTGCAGGACGAGCGGGCTCAAGCCGGCGCGTGCCAAGGCGTCCGAGGCAGGCTCGAAACCGGAGCCGTCGGCGGTCCAGACTTGGCGGCGAGCACAAAGCACGGCGGCGACGTAGGAAAGCGGAGTGAGGTCGCCGCTGGCACCGACCGAGCCTTCGCGGGGGATGCGAGGCAAGATGTCGCGATTGATCAATTCGGCGAGGAGATTCACCAGTTCCGGGCGGACAGCGGACCAGCCGCGGCTGACCGAGGCGAGGCGGGCGGCGAGGATGGCGCGGGTCTCTTCGCGGGAGAAGGGTTCGCCGAGGCCGCAGCCGTGGAAGCTGACCAGTTGGCCGGGGAGTTCGGCGACGAGATAGGCGGGGATGCCGACGCTGCACGAATCGCCGTAGCCGGTGGTGACGCCATAGATGACGCCGGTCTCATCCCAACGGCGGCGCAGGGCGCTGGCGCCGAGTTCGAGACGGGCCTGGAGAGCGGGCGACGAAGCATCGACCTGCAGCTTTCCTGCTGCGGCTTGAACCAGATGGTCCAGGGTCCATTCCTCGTGCCCTAGACGCATGATCAGGACTTCCCTTGCGCCTTTTTGGCGGGGACGGCTTTCGCGACTGGCGCAGCAGCTTTTTTCACCGGAGCTTTTGCGGCCTTGGGCGCGGACTTGACTTTGTAGGCGAGGATGGCAGCGGCGACGATCTCGTCGAAGTCGAGGTCGGTTTCTGCTTGCAGGTGCAGAAGGTGTTGGCTGCTGGTCTCGTCCAGCTCGATATCGATGCGCATGTGTAAAGCTTTCTCCGTTGAGTGGGGGGAATATGCTGCCGCGACCTTTGACGGCAAGGGCGGCGGCGGGAATTGTCACTGATGCGCTTGACGTAAAAAATCGAGCTGTGCAAGTCGACATCGATCAACAAGCTAGGGAGTAAGGGAACAGGGGAGTAAGGGAGTGAGCTGCAGGGAGCTACTCCCTCACTCCCTCCTCCCTCACTCCCTCACTCCCTCA
>CAMCSH010000020.1 GCA_945877655.1 Lentisphaera araneosa HTCC2155
CCCTGACTCCCTGACTCCCTGACTCCCTGACTCCCTGACTCCCTGACTCCCTGACTCCCTGACTCCCTGACTCCCTGACTCCCTGACTCCCTGACTCCCTGACTCCCTGACTCCCTTGCGCGCAGCTCAGTTCTCGAAGCTCGGCGCGTACGTGTCCTTGTACCACTCGACGAAACGGCGGACGCCTTCGTCGACATCGGTGCCGGGGCGGTAGCCGGTGGCTTTGACCAGGGCCGAGCTGTCGGCCCAGGTGTCGGGCACATCGCCGGGCTGCAGGGGCAGGAGGTCCATCTTGGCGGTCTTGCCGAGGGCCTTTTCGACGGCGCGGATGTAGTCGAGCAGCTCGACCGGCTTGGCGTTGCCGATGTTGAAGATCCGCCACGGGGCGCGGCTCGAGGCGGGCGAGGGGTTTTTGCCATCCCAGTTTTCATTGGGGACGGCGGGGCGGTCGAGGGTCCGGACCACGCCTTCGGCGATGTCTTCGACGAAGGTGAAATCGCGTTTGTGATGACCGTGGTTGAAGACCTTGATCGGCTCGCCGCGGGAGATGGCGCGGGTGAAGAGGAAGAGCGCCATGTCGGGGCGGCCCCAGGGGCCGTAGACGGTGAAGAAGCGCAGGCCGCTGCAGGGGATGCGGAAGAGGTGGCTGTAGGAATGCGCCATCGACTCGTTCGCCTTCTTGGTGGCGGCGTAGAGCGACAGCTGATGGGCGACGCCGTGCTCTTCTGAGTAGGGCATCTCCTCGTTGGCGCCATAGACCGAGCTGGTCGAAGCGTAGACCAGGTGTTTCACCGGGTTGTGGCGGCAGCCTTCGAGGATGTTGAGGAAGCCGGTGATATTGGCGTCGATGTAGTCATGCGGGGCGTTGAGCGAGTGGCGGACGCCGGCCTGGGCGGCGAGGTGGACGACGCCGTCGAACTTCTCGGCGGCAAAGAGGGCCGGCATCATTTCCCGGTCGGCGATGTCGCCCTTGATGAAGCGGAAGCGTTCTGCTCCGGCGGAAATGCGGATCCAGTCGAGGCGGGCCTCTTTCAAGCGCGGATCGTAGTAGTTGTTCAGGTTGTCGATGCCGACGACTTCGTCGCCGCGGGCGATGAGGATGCGAGTGACATGGCTGCCGATGAATCCGGCGGCGCCGGTGACGAGGATCTTAGACATGGAATCTCCTGAGGCTTTCTCCCAAGATAAGCCTTGGTCGGGCTTCGTCCCGTCTAGGAAGGAGGGGAAATTCGGGCTCATTTGCACCTCGTGCCTTGGCCTGCGGCAAGAGTGCCGCCATTGTCTGGCTTCCATTGTGTTTTGCGATCCTCGCTGCAGCTGTTTCTTGCGCGCATCGCGCCTTGGACTGCGGCAAGGATTGCCGCCTTGGCTTCAGGCGCGGAGCGCCGTTGAGCTTAGACGCCACTCCGCCGCCGATTGAGCTCAGACGCGGCTCCGCCGCCATTCAAAGGCGGCAATCCTTGCCGCAGTCCAAGGCGCTGCGCGCAAAACTTCAGCGCCGAAAGCTATCGATCCCGGAAGCGGAAATCGGCGCGGACGGCGATGTGGTCCTACTGCTTGACCGCTTTAGCGGCGCAGTACATCCCATCGCCAATTGATTTCATTATTGGTGCAAAGTATCGGGGACGATTCTTGGGTTTGACTATTCACTAACGACCAATCACCGCCCTCAATGAGGTCAATAAAAGTTTCTTCCTCGGCAAGTGCCTCTTCATTGTCATGGAATTCATCAGCCTCAATTAATGGCCACACACGCACTGAGTATTCAATGTAATTTCGCACAAGAGTAAGTCTGTCATCATTGGGAAATGACTCGAGTCTGTAGCTCCCGAAGCAAGTCGGGAAATTTGCACTGTCTTGGACGACTGTTGCAATCTTGTGATGCTGGTAATAAAGGCCGTATTCCATTAGAAATCTCTCGTCACTGGAGTTTGCAGTTGATCGAACATAATCTTGGGGCACTGATTTTTCAATGAAGTTCTCTTCTTGATGGAGTTGAGCGCGACGGCCCTATCTATCCCGGAAGCGGAAATCAGCTCGAACGGCGATGTGGTCGGAGCGCAATTCTTCCCAGTTGCGGCAATCGAGGAATTCGAGCTCCTGGGAGGCGAGGATCCAGTCGAGGCGGCGGCCGAAGCGGGGGAAGGTGTTCATCGCTTCATGGGGGCGCCAGATCTGCAGGCCGAGGCGTTCGGCGGTGTCGTGCAGGGCGCCGCCGTTGCGGAAGCCGCAATTGAAGTCGCCCATCAGGATGAGCGGCAAGGGCAGGCGCTCGGCGAGGAGGTGGGCGAGGTGCTCGAGCTGGCGCTTGCGGATGCGTTCGTGCAGGAAGTCGAGGTGGACCGAGATGAAGCGCAGCGAGCGCCCGTGGATCTGGCCGACTGCCATCACCAGGCCTTTGGCGAGGGTGGTGCCGCTGTGCGGGAAGACATGCGACTCGGCGTCCTCCAGGGGATGACGGGCGAGGAGGGCGGTGCCGTAAGCGACGCGTTTGCCGGAGACATGGTGGCCCTGCGCCAGCCAGCCGAAGCCGGCGGCCTGGGCGATCTCGCGGCTCTGATGCAGATGGCCATGAATGAAGCCCTGAGTCTCCACCTCCTGCAGGCCGAGGAAGTCGACCGGCTCGGTCTGCAAGATGGCGGCGGCGTCGCCGAGATTGCGCCGCAGCTGGCTCGCGGTGAGGAGGAATTGCGACAGGCCGCGACCGCGGCCATGGGCGAGATTAAAAGTGGCGACCGAGAATTGACCGCGGGCCGCGGGAGTCGCACCTGCCGTCAGGGTTTCCACATCAATACCCCCCGAAGCGCCCGGGGCGGCCGGATGCCAGGATTTCAAAACGCGTCCAAGTGTTGCGATCGGTGCCATGCTCCAACATAGCCCCGCAATGCCGGGGATGGCAAGTTCACCGGAGGATTCGTTTCTGGCACAGTGCCTGCTTCACAGAAAACTGACGTTCATCCACTTGCGGCTTTGACCTTATCGGGGTTACAATGGCGGTGGAGAGCCTAACCGGGAGGGCACTGCCATGAAAGGTCTAAGAGCCAGAATGAGTCTGCTGCTGGTCGGAGCTGGAGCGAAGGCGGAAAGCCGCGATCTGGCCGGCAAATCACCCCTCGACGCAGCCATTGCCGGTGTCGATCCGCACACCGTCGGTGTCCTGCTCGCCGCCGGCGCCTGCGTCGGCCAGGCTCCGGACTGGGACCTGAATCCCGCCCTGGTGGTCTTGCGCAACGGCAATGAGACCCGGCTGCGAACTCTCCTAGCCCGCGGACCTTGGCGCACGGCTCGCGATCGCGAGGGACGCCAGCTCCTGCACCACGCCTCCCTGCTCGGCCGCCACCGCCTCCTACCGCTGCTTCTCAAAACCGGTTTCGCCGTCGATGACCGCGACGCCGCCGGCGACACCCCGCTGCACCTCGCCTGCCGCGGCGGCCACCTTCTCTGCGCCGAAGCTTTGCTCGACCGCGGCGCACCGCTCGAAGCCCGCAACCAAGCCGGCGAAACCCCGCTCCACCTCGTCGCCGGTCACCCTCAACTCTTGCGGCTGCTGCTCTTCAGCGGCGCCGAGCCGTCGCAGCGCGACCGTCAGGGCCGCGCCTGTGTTCACCGCCTGTCGCTGTCCGGCGACGGCCGCGGCCTCGAAGTCCTGCTCGAACGCCATCCCGCCTGCACCTGGCAACGGGGTCCCGGCGGCGCGACGCCCCTGCACCTCGCCTGCGAACGCGGCGACCGCGATCTCTGCGCCGCCCTGATCAAACATGGCAGCCACCTCGAGACGGCGGACGACGACGGCCTGACGCCGCTTCTCGCCGCCTGTTCCTACGGTTCCGCCGAGGTCATCCGCCTGCTGCTCGCCCACGAGGTTCGCATCGGCGTTTTCGACAACAAGGGGCGCGGCGTCCTGCATCATCTCATCGATGGGGCCAATCCCGATCCCGGCCTGGTCGAGGAGCTGATCCGGGCGGGTGCCGATCCCAATCGCCGCGACGATGCCGGGCGCAGCCCGCTTCACCTCGTTGCCGAGCTGCCCGAAGAGATCCTGGTCGGCAAATGAAGCGTCGGGTTTCTTTCCTGCGGCGGGCTATCTTGAGTCCTCAGTCTGCAAGATCCGCCCCCTAATTTGATTCATCAGGGATTTCTTCATGGCCAAAACCGCTCTCGACACGCTCTCACTGAAAGGCCTGACCAGCCGCAATCCGCTGATGCGCCGCTGCCTCGAACGGGCCGCTCTGGTCGCCGCCACCGACATGCCGGTGCTCATCGTCGGCGACACCGGCACCGGCAAGACCCTGCTCGCAAGAGCGATCCACAACTCCAGTCCGCGCCAAGGCTCGGGCAGCTTCATCGCCGTCAATGTTAGCGCCATCTCCGACAGCCTGGTCGAATCCGAGCTTTTCGGTCACGAAAAAGGCGCCTTCACCGGCGCTATCGGGCAAGTCCGCGGTCGCTTTGAACTGGCGGATCGCGGCACTCTTTTTCTCGATGAAATCGCCGACATGTCGATCGTCAACCAGGCCAAGGTACTGCGCGCGGTGGAGACCGGCGAATTCGAGCGCCTCGGCTCGGAAACCAGTCTGCGCAGCGACGCCCGGATGATCGCGGCGACCCACAAGCCCCTCGGCGAACTGGTCGCTGCCGGCCAGTTCCGCGAAGACCTGCTGCATCGCCTTTCCGGCCTGGTGCTGCGGGTGCCGAGTCTATCCGAACGCCGCGAGGACCTGCCGGGTCTGGTCGCCTATGAGGTGAAGAGTTGCGCCGAAGCGATGAAGCGCAAGATCACCGCCATCCACCCCGAGGCCCTGGCCAAGCTCACTTCCCACTCCTGGCCCGGCAATCTCCGCGAACTCCACCGGGTGATCCAGCGCGCCCTGCTCTTCAGCGAGGGCGACGCCTTGATGCCCGACGTCATCGACTTCAGTGACGACATCCGCATCCGTCCCGCCGTGACGCCAGGCGCGGAGGCCGCCTTGACTCCAGGCGACGACCTCAGTCTCGCCGGCGCCGAAAAGCGGCATATCCAGAAAGTCTTGGCGATGGCCGACAGCAAAACCCAGGCGGCCAAACAACTCGGCATCTCGCGCACCACCCTCGACCGGAAAATCGAGGAATATCATCTTTGAGATCAAAAAAAACTCTTGAGGGGCGTTGTTGATTCCAACTCATCAGCAAAGGATTTCTCTTGAGCGATCCCGATTCAGAAGCACGCCGAATTTCCTACGAGGGGCATATCGCCGGCCTCGATGACATCCTGCGGCGTGAACGCGAGAATCAAGTCGCGATCGAAGGCTCGCGCTACCTCGACGCCAAGCGCATCGCCTCCGGCGGCATGAAGGAGATCTACCAGATCTACGACACTCATACCGAGCGTCTCGTCGCCATGGCCCGCATGCACCCCGAAGCCGCCATGGATCTGAAGAAGCAGTTCCTCCATGAAGCCCGGATCACCGCCAGCCTCGAGCACCCCAGCATCATGCCGGTCTACGACATCGGCGACGGCGACGCCAGCGAGCCTTATTTCACCATGAAGCTGATCCGCGGCCGGACCCTGGGCGACCTCATCACCCTGCGCCACAAAATTCTGCCGAATGGCCAACCCGGGACCTCTCTCGAAGAGCTGCTGGCGCATTTCCTCAAGGTCTGCGACGCCATGGCCTGCGCCCACAGCCACGGCGTCCTGCATCTCGACATCAAGCCAGAGAACATCCAGGTCGGCGAATTCGGCGAAGTCCTGCTCTGCGACTGGGGCCTCGCCCGCCGCCAGGGCGAGCCGGAAGAAGAGGCAGGCCGGCAGCGCGGAACCCTGCCTCGCGCAGCGGGACTCACTCTCCATGGCCGCGTCTTCGGCACCCCCGGCTTCATGGGGCCGGAGCAGGCCAGTGATTCACGTCAAAAACTGGCGCCGTCGGCCGACATCTACTCCCTTGGAGCCGTGCTCTACAACCTGCTCTCCGGCCAGCGTCCCTACTCCGGCAGCGGCATGACCGATTCGATGCAGCTGACGGTGAACGGCGAACTGCCGCCGCCGAGCAGCCTGGTCACGCACCCCTTGCTAGAAGTGCCGGCCGCCTTGGAAGCCGTATGTCTGCGCGCCATGGCCTTGGCGCCGGAAAACCGCTATGCCTCGGTGCAGGAACTGGCCGCCGAGATCCGCGCATGGATGAGCGGCTTCGCCACCCACGCCGAAGACGCTTCGCTGCTGCGTCAAATCTGGCTCCTCAGCCTGCGCCACAAGATCGCCGCCGCCGTCATCGTCAATGCCATTCTGGTGCTCGCCGTATCGACCACGGTTTTCGTCTCCAACCTGCATCGCAAGGAACGCGAGTCGGAGGCCAACGCCGAGACCGCCCGGGCCAATGCCCGTCGCGCCGAGGCCAACGCCCAGGCCGCGATGGACAACGAAAAAAAGGCCCTGGAAAACCTCGCCCTCCTGCAGAAGACGCAAGGCGAGAAGGCAAAGCTCGGCGACGCCGCCGCCAGCCTGATCAATGAAAAACTCACCCAATCAGAGGACCTCCTCGGCTTCAAAAACGCCTTTGACATCGCCGCCCTGGTGCCCGACAACCCGGTGCTGCGCTCGATGCAAGGCGCCTATTGCCTGTCCAATCAGGATTTCGACCAGGCCTACGGCTTTTTCGCAGGCGCCAGTAATGAAGCCACCAAAGAGCTCTCTAGCTTCGCCCTCAGTCACCGCGGCAGCAGCCCCGGCAGCCTGCCGGAGACCGATTTCGTCCGCCTCTGCCGCCTCTTCCTCAAGCCCGGCTTCGAAATCTATCTGGCCCAGCTGCTCGAATCCGAGCGCCGCTTCAAGCCGGATCTGGCCCAACGCACGCAGCTCTTCGAGAAGGTCATGCCCTTGCTCAATCCGCACTTGGCAGGTCGTAGCTTCGACAACCACGCTCTCCTCACCGGACATCTGGCCCAGGCCTTGCACCTCGGCGATGACACCAACCCCCTCCGCCTCGAAGCTCTGTCGCTGTTCGAATTCACCTCCTTGGATCTCAGCGGCTGCGCCGTCAGCGATCTCTCGCCGCTGCGCCGCCAGAGCCGCTTGAAATCCCTGTCGCTGCAGGGCTGTCCGGTCCGTCAATTGGAGCCGATCAGCGCCGTGGAACTCGATACGCTCGATCTCAGCGGCAGCGCCGTCACCGATCTCGGTCCCTTGCGGAAATCCACTGTCCGCCGTCTGATCCTGAAAAATTGCCGCCCGGACACCCTGGTTCCGCTGCGCGACATGGCGAAACTCGAGGAGCTGGTCATAGGCGCAAACGACAAGCCTGTCGATGCCAGCCTGATTCCAGAGCGAGTCCGGGTGACGGCGAAATGAGCAGCGACTGAAGCCACTTGCCTGCTTTCACTCCAGCACTTGCCAGTTGCGCAGCTGAAGCGAGATTGCGGGGTTCGCAAATTTCCCCGGAGAATTTCATGAGCTCATCCGCACGCTATGTCATCGGCATCGACCTCGGCACCACCAACTCCTGCCTCGCCTACACCGAGATCGAAAGCGGCCTCGCCCCGATCGTCCTCGCCATCCCGCAGGTCAGCGCCGCCGGCGAAGTCCAGTCCCTGCCCTCCCTGCCGAGCTTCGTCTACCTCCCCTCCCCCGGCAGCGTCGCCGCTAAATCCCTCGACCTCCCGTGGGCGAAAAACCGCGACTTCTGCGTCGGCCAATACGCTCTCCAGCAAGGTCCGCTGCAGCCCGCCAACGTCGTCGCTTCGTCGAAGTCCTGGCTGTGCAGCACCAGCGCCGAACGCCTCGCCGACATCCTCCCCGCCGATGAAGACGCCCAGCGCCGCATCTCGCCGGTCAAGGCCGCCTCGGAACTGCTCAGCCACCTCGCCGCCGCCTGGGAAAGCCAGGTCGCCAAGGGCGATCCCGAACTCGCCCTCGCGAAGCAGCAGCTGATCCTCACCATCCCCGCCTCCTTCGACCCCGTCGCCCGCGAACTCACCCTCCGTGCCGCCACCGAAGCCGGTCTCAGCCCCACCCTCCTCGAAGAACCCCAAGCCGCTTTCTACGCCTGGCTCGCCGACCAGGGCGACAACTGGCGCAGCCTCGTCGGTCCCGGCGACTCGGTCCTCGTCGTCGACATCGGCGGCGGCACCAGCGACTTCACCCTGATCAGCACCGAAGACCAGGAAGGCTCGCTCGGCCTGCGCCGCGTCGCCGTCGGCGATCACATCCTCCTCGGTGGCGACAACATGGACATGGCCCTCGCCGCCGCGGTCCAGGGCAAGCTCGGCAAACGCCTCAACACCCGCCAGCTCGCCTCGCTGGTCCACTCCTGCCGCGCCGCCAAGGAAAGCCTCCTCGTCGACAGCGCTCCGGCCTCGATCAAGATCACCATTCCCGGCAGCGGCTCGTCGCTGGTCGGCGGCAGCCTCAGCGCCGAGCTCTCGGCCGAAGAGACCGGCAAGCTCATGCTCGACGGCTTCCTGCCCCTCTGCCCGCTCGCCGCCGAAGTCGAGCGCACCCCGCGTTCCGGCTTGCGCACGCAAGGCCTCGACTATGAGTCGGACCCGGTCCTGTCGCATCACCTCGCCAGCTTCCTCCGCCGCTCCTGCGTCCAGCCCGACGGCTCGCTGAAATTGCCCGCCGCGCTGCTCTTCAACGGTGGCGTCACCAAGGCTCCCGCCCTGCGTCGCCGCCTGGTCGAGCTGCTCGCTTCTTGGGGAGCCAGCAAGATCCGCATCCTCGCCGGCGCCGATCCCGATCTCGCCGTCGCCCGTGGCGCCGCCTGGTTCGCCTGCGCCACCCGCGGCAAAGGCGTCCGTATCAAGGCCGGTTCGCCGCGCTCCTACTACGTCGGCATCGAGTCGTCGCGCCCCGCCATTCCCGGTTTCCCGGCGCCTCTCGAAACCGTCTGCGTCCTCCCCTTCGGCGCCGAAGAAGGCGGCTCGCACCGCATCCCGGTGAAAGGCCTCGCCGTCCTCGCCGGTGAAGAAGTGCAGTTCCGCTTCTTCGCCTCCCCCGAGCGCAGCTCCGATGCCCCCGGCGACCGCTTCGAAGACGCCGAGGGTCTGAACGAACTGCCACCCTTGCACGCCACCCTGGAACACGAAGCCGCCAAGGATGGTCGCGCCGCCGTCATTCCGGTCAGTCTCGAGGTCAATCACACCGAGGTCGGCACCTTGCAGATCTGGGCCTGCGACAAGGCCAGCTCACGCCGCTGGCGCCTCGAATTCGACCTCCGCGGCCAGGCCTGAGATTCTAGGCTCCTAAGTGGAATTCCGTCCCCTCACTTCCGACAACTCCGACTTCCTGCCGGAAGAGCCGCTGGGCGAATCGCTGTTTGATCAAAACACCCCGCCCTTGCGGGTCTGGGTGCCGAAGAAACCGGTGGTGGTGCTCGGCATCTCGCAGAAGCCGGAGAAAGAGATTTTTCTCGAACGCACCCGCGCCGCAGGAGTGCCGGTGTTCCGACGTCGCGGCGGCGGCGGCTGCGTCGTCCTCGACGAGGGCTGCGTCTGCATCGGTATGCGCCAGCCGCGCCGCGAAGAACTTAATCTCACCCATCACCTGGCGCACAGCTCGCGCGTCATCCAGGAAGTGCTCAATCGCCATTGGGATCTCGAGGTCAAGATCGAGGGAAACCACGACCTGACCCTGCACGGCCGGAAATTCCTCGGCTGTTCGCTCTACATGCCGCGCGACTACGCCCTCTACCTCTGCGTCATCCTGGTCAAGCGCAGCAGCCTGGAGCGCATACGCGACTTCCTGCCCATGCCCTCGCGCATGCCCTCGCACCGCGACACCCGCTCGCACGACGACTTTCTCATTCCCCTCGAGGACGCCGGGGTCGACGATCCCGAGGAGCTGCGCGCTTCCTTGGAGCGCAATCTCAGCGCAATGAAGGCCTGGGAATTGTAGCAAATTGCAGCTCCGCATTCTATTGGATCGCCAGCGATCCAATAGATAAATCGGGAACCTTCCCTCCTGGGTCGGTTTCCTATAGCCCTCTCTGAACCCAGCTGCAGGAGCTCTCATGATCCGTTTCCTCTTTGCTTCGTTTTTGCTGCTCGGCGCGGCAGCGCAAGCAGCGGAAGAACCGGTCGATAAAGCCACCAAGAAGCCCAATATCATCTGCATCCTCGCCGATGACCTCGGCTATGGCGATGTCGCCTGCCTCAACCCTAAAGGCAAGATCGCGACGCCGAATCTCGATCGCCTTGCCGCCTCGGGAATCAGCTTCAGCGACGCGCATACCGGCTCCTCCGTCTGCACCCCCACCCGTTACGGCATCCTCACCGGCCGCTACTGCTGGCGCACTCGCCTCGCCAGCGGTGTCCTGGGCGGCGACAGCCCGCACCTGATCGACGCGGCGCAGCCCACCGTCGCCTCGCTGCTCCGCCAACAGGGCTACGCCACCGAGATGATCGGCAAATGGCACCTCGGCTGGGACTTCACCTTCAGCGGCGAAGGCAAGAAGAAGGAGATCGATTTCAAGGGCGCGGTGAAAAACGGTCCCGATCTCAACGGCTTCGACCACTACTTCGGCTTCTGCGGCTCGCTCGACATGGGGCCCTACGTCCACGTCAAGGACGGCCAGATCGCCGCCGCGCCCGACCGCGTCACCGAAGGCCACGCCCCCGCCTTCTGGCGCAAGGGGCCCACCGGCGCCGACTTCCAGCATATCGAGGTGCTGCCCTCCCTGATCCAACGCGCCTGCGCCAGCATCCAGGCGCACGCCAAGGAAGGCAAGCCCTTCTTCCTCTACCTGCCCCTGCCGGCGCCGCACACGCCGATCATCCCGACACCGGAATTCGCCGGCAAATCCCAGATCAACCCCTACGCCGACTTCGTCATCCAGCTCGACCATCACGTCGGCGAGATCCTCCAGGCGGTCAAGAATGCTGGTATCGAGGGCGAGACGCTCATCCTCTTCACCGCCGACAACGGCTGCTCGCCGATGGCCGATCTCCCCGCCCTCGCCGCCAAGGGTCACGACCCCTCCGCCGGCCTGCGCGGCACCAAGGCCGATCTCTTTGAAGGTGGTCACCGCGTCCCCTTCCTCTTCACCTGGCCCGGCCACATCAAAGCCGGCAGCCGCTCGAGCCAGATCGTCTGCCTCAACGACTTCGTTGCCACCGCCGTCGATGCTGCCGGCGGCAAGCTTCCCGCCGAGGCCGCAGGCGACAGCCTCAGCCTCCTGCCCGTGCTCACGGGGACCCAGGGCGACAAGCCGGTGCACGAGGCGATCGTCCACCACTCGATCAACGGCTCCTTCGCCATCCGCCAGGGCCCCTGGAAACTCCTTCTCTGCCCCGGTTCCGGCGGCTGGAGCGCCCCGACTCCCGGCAGCAAGCAGGAGCAAGGCCTGCCGCCGGTCCAGCTCTACAATCTCGCTGATGACCCGGCCGAGAAAAACAACCTGCAGGCGCAATTCCCCGACAAGGTGAAAGAGTTACGCGCCCTCTTGCAAAGCTACGTCGAACGCGGCCGCTCGAGCCCCGGTCCGGCGCTCAAGAACGACCGCAAAATCGCTATCGACACCACTGCGGCGGCGGGCGCGGAAAAGCCAGATGAATTCTTCACCCCGAAGGCGGATAAAGGCGGCCTGAAAAAGGTCGCCGCCGATCCCTCGCTGCCCTCGGTCCTCATCCTCGGCGACTCAATCTCCATCGGCTACACGCCGAGCGTCCGCAAGGCTCTTCAAGGCCAGGCCAATGTCCTGCGTCCCGAAGCCAACTGCGGCGACACCGGCATGGGCCTGAAGTCGCTCGACCAATGGCTGGGAGAGACGCGCTGGAGCGTCATTCATTTCAACTGGGGCCTCTGGGACCTGTGTTATCGCGACCCCCAATCTCGTGAGCAGGGGCATCGCGACAAGGTCAAGGGCAAGATCTCCACCTCGCTTGAAAACTACGAGAAGAACCTCGAGACCCTGGTGCAGCGGCTGGAGAAGACCGGCGCGGTGCTGATCTGGGCCAACACCACCGTCGTGCCCGAAGGCGAGGTCGGCCGCGTCGTCGGCGATGAGCTGAAGTACAACGAAGTGGCGGCGCGGGTGATGAAGAAGCACGGCATCCGCAGTGACGACCTGCATGCCCTGACCAAGAGCTTCGCCCCCGGACTCTTCACCAAGCCGGGCGACGTCCATTACAAAGCCGAAGGCTACGACAAGCTGGCTGCGCAGGTGGCCGCGCAGATCGCCGCCGCCCTGCCCGAGAAGAAGGCCACCGACAAGCGCTGAGTCCGCTGTGTTCGGGCGTGAGGGAACAGGGGAGTGAGGGAGTAAGGGATGCTCTGATTCACTTGCGCGCAGCTTAGGATGGGGGCTCATCCAAGCTCAAATGGGCGTGACACACGTCGACAAATTCGGAGATTTTTGGGAAGCCGATGGCACCTGCTCGCTGCTCAACCCAAGGGGGTTTCGTCTCGTTCCTTGCGGCCGGGGAGCCCTGAGGCCGAAACCAAAGGTGCCAGTGGCTTCCCAATTCTGTCGTGCTGCGGTTTTTAGTCTGAATCTATTTCTCTTCCGGGATCAGGCCGAAGTGGCGCAGCGACTTGAGGCTGCGTTCGGCGAGCAGGCTGCAACCGGCTTCGCTGGGATGGATGTTGTCATCAGTCATCAGCTTGGGATCGAGGAACATGTTTTTCATGGCATCTGGGATGACGGCCACTTGCTGCTCCTGGCAGATCTGGCGCCAGGCCTTGGAACGGGCGCCGCCGACCGGACTGAGGACCTCGACATAGGCGACGCTGTGGCCTTGGGCGCGCAGGCGCTGCAGGATGGATTTCAGGGCCGCGTTGCTGATTTCCTGCGGCACCACCTGGAGCTGGTCGTTGCCGCCGAGGCAGAGGAGCACCAAGGCAGGATCGCCGAGCTTCAGGCTGTCGAGGCGCTCGCTGCCTTGCGACAGGGTGCAGCCGTTGACTCCTTCTACCTGCACCGGCAGGCCGAGTCGACGGCCCAGCTCAAGCGGGAAGGATTTCTGCGGGTCGCCGAGTTTGTAACCGGTGGTCAAGCTGTCGCCGATGACCACTAGGCGGCTTGGCGCCTGCGCCAATTTCGCCACCGGCCACCGCGGTCCTCCCGCCGGCCACAGCAGCCAGGCCAAGAGGCCGACGACGACCGCGGCAAGAATGAGTCGGAGCGGTGTCACGGTGATGGTCATGAGGGTGATTCCTTTCGGCCAATCTAGATCCGAATGGGTGGGGAAAGCAAGGGTTTCTCTGAAGATTCACAAAAGCGTCATTGCCTTCGCCTCAGTCCTGCTCCCTCAGCTCAAAATCTCTTTGATCACCTTGCCATGTTCGACCCCGGTGAGCTTCCAGTCGAGCCCGTCGAGTTTGACGGTCAGTCGATTAGCATCAATGCCGAGCTGGTGCAGGATGGTGGCGTGCCAGTCGCGGATGTGATGCGGATGCTCGGCGGGGGCGAAGCCGAATTCGTCGCTGGAGCCGTGGGTGGTGCCGCCTTTGATGCCGCCGCCTGCCATGAAGGCGCTGAAGCATTTCATGTGGTGGTCGCGGCCGTCGCCGCCTTGCGACATCGGGGTGCGGCCGAATTCGCCGCTCCAGACGATCAGGGTGTCCTCGAGAAGGCCGCGCTGCTTCAGGTCGGTGATCAGGGCGTAGATGCCGCGGTCGACGACTCCGGCGAGCACCGGGAATTGGCCGGAGATGTTGCCGTGATGGTCCCAGTCGCGGTGGTAGAGCTGGATGAAGCGGCAGCCCTTTTCGACCAGACGGCGGGCCATCAGACAGTTGGAGGCGAAGCTGCCGTCGCCGGGTTTGCAACCGTAGAGGTCGAGAGTGGCTTGCGGCTCCTTGCTGAAGTCGACCAGCTTGGGAATCGATTCCTGCATGCGCAGCGCCATCTCAAGCTGCTGCGAGCGGGTCGTCGCTTCGAGGTCGGCCCACTCGCTGGCGGCGTGGCGGTTGAGGACGCCGGAGGCGGCGGCGACGGCGAGCTGCTGTTCTTTGTTGACGCCGACGGGATTGCCGGAGAAATGCACCAGGGGGCCGCGAGAGTTGAGCTTCACCCCTTGGTGGACGCCAGGCAGGGCGCCGCTGGCCCAGTAGCGGCCGGCGAGGGGCTGGCCCTGGCCGCCTTTTACCGATTCCATCACGACGAAGCCGGGAAGGTCGTCGCAATCGGCGCCGAGGGCGTAGTCGATCCATGAGCCCATTGAGGGACGGTCGGGCAGGATCGAGCCGGTGTTGAGCAGGGTGTTGGCGGGGTCGTGGTTGATCTGGTCGGTGAAGAGCGAACGGACCACGGCAAGTTCGTCGGCGACCTTGGCGAGCTCGGGGAATTTGTCGGAGATCTCGATGCCGGACTGGCCGTGTTTGGCGAACTTGAAACGGGGTCCGAAGCAGTTGAGTTTCTGTCCCTGGATCTGGGCCAATTGCTGCCCGGCGGTGACCGAGGCGGGCATCGGCTTGCCGTCCATTTTCTCCAGCATCGGCTTGTAGTCGAAGCTCTCGAACTGCGACGGGCCGCCGGACATGTAGAGGTAGATCACCCGCTTGGCCTTGGCTGCGTGATGTGGCTTGGCCAGGAAGCCGGGGCGGCCGCGGCGGCCGATGTCAGCGGCAAAAGCGCTGCCGGTGAACAGGGTGCCGCAAGCGGCGAGGGCGGAGGCGGAAAGGAAGTGACGGCGGTTCATGGGGAGCCTCAAGCAATTAAGAGTTAAGAGTTAAAAATTATGAATCGAGCGAGGGAGCTCAATAAACGGTGATGAATTCGCTGGAGTTGATCAGGGCGCGGGCGACGCCGGACCAGGAGGCGATGCTGGCGGGATCGACGTCCCAAGGGCGACGGGCGACGCCGGCGCCGAGGAGCGTGGCGGCTGCCGCGGGGTCGTTTGCGTAGGTCGCAAGATCGAGCTGGCGGACCTTGAGGAGCGCGGTGATTTCGTCGGCCGAGGCGTCGCGTCCGAGGGCGGTTCTGACGGCCCAGCGGATGCGGGTTTCGTCGTTGCCATGGACTTCGCGTTCTATGCGTTGGGCGAAGAAGCTGGCGGCCTCGATGAACTGCGGGTCGTTGAGGAGGGAGAGAGCTTGCAGCGGGGTGTTGGAGCGGGCGCGCAGGGGGGTGCAGTCCTGGCGGTTGGGGGCGTCGAAGTTTTGCAGGAAGGGGTGGAGGAAGGTGCGCTGCCAGTGCATGTAGACGCCGCGGCGCCATTGCTGCGTGTCTTTGCTCACCGGGTATTCGCGGGTGGGGAAGTTGAGCGAGGCGTAGAAGCCGGCGGGCTGGTAGGGATAGGAGGCTTCGCCTTCCTGTTCATCGACGAGGAGACCGCTGACGGCGAGGGCGTGATCGCGGATGAATTCCGACTCGAGGCGGCGCGGGCTTTGGCGTCCGTAGAGGCGGTTTTGCGGGTCGGTCGCGAACTGCGCCGGATCGGCATGGCAGGAGCGGCGGTAGGCCTCGGTGCGGACGATGGAGCGGACCAGGTTTTTCACCGACCAGTCCTTCATGAAGTCGGCGGCGATCAGGTCAAGCAGTTCGGGGTTGGAGGGGAATTCGCCTTGCGAGCCGAAGTCGCCGGGTTTGTTGCTCAGGGGGGCGCCCATGTAGAGGGCCCAGATGCGGTTGACGAAGGTGCGGGCGGTGAGGGGGTTTTCCGGGCTCAGCATCCAGTTGGCGAGGTCGAGGCGGGTGAGCTTGTTGTCGGCGGGGAGCGCCGGGCTGATGCAGGCGGGCGGCGCGGGCGGGCAGACCTCGCCGGTAAGGTCCATCCAGTTGCCGCGGGGGAGGAGGCGGATCTGGCGGGGCGCGACGCTGCGCGAGTTGAGCACCGGTTCGCCGCCTTTTTTGCGGAAGCCGCTGAGCTCGGTTTCGGTCTTGTCGAGCTCGGTCCGGGCGCTTTTGTAGGCCTCTTCGGAAGGCGAGCATTCGAGGCTGAAGTGGGCCGGGATCTGCGACGACAGGGAGGAGTTGCATTCGAGCAGGAAATCGGCCTTGCCGCTGAGCTCCTGCTTCAGTTCGATGAGCAGGACATGTTCGTCGCCGGGCTGTTCGGGGCCGGGGCTCCAGCCGTAGGAATGGTGGGCCTGGCCGGCGCTTTGCAGGTGATCAGGATGGAAGCTGGGGTTCCAGGTGTCGGCGCCATAAGTCGCGACGCCCTGGTTTTTCCCGGCGGCATTTTTGACGGCGAAGCGGTGGAGGTAGAAATTGCCGTCGGCGGCGAAGGAGTGGCCCTTGCCGCCGGGCAGGGCTGGGAAACGAAGGCGGAGGAAGCGGGTCTTGGCGGGCAGGGTGGCGGAGAAATGCAGGTTTTCGGTGCCGGCGGCGGTTTTGCTGGCGAGGACCGAGCCATCGGGCTGGACCGCGAAGACCGAGCCTTCATCGGCCTTGATCGTCGCGATCGGGCAGGGCGTGGCGGCGCGTTTGACGGCAGCACGCAGGGCGGCCATTTGGATCTTGCGATCCGACCAGAGCTTTTCCTGATGGGCGGCCTCGGTCTTGGGCAGGCCGGCGATCAGTTCGGGCTGGAAGGAGTCGTTGTTGCCCGAGCCGTTGCCGAAGATGTCGACGTTGTAAACCCCGACGTCCTCGATGTCGGCGAAGAAGGCGCCGAAAGCGTAGAAATCCTTCTGGGTGAAGGCATCAAATTTGTGGTTATGGCATTCGGCGCAGCCGAGGGTGGAGCCGAGCCAAGCCTGGGCGGTGTTGCGGACCCGGTCGGACATGTGCTTGCTGAGGTATTCGAGGGGCTGGGCGCCGCCTTCCTTGGTCTGCGCGTTGAGGCGGTTGTAGCACGAGGCGATGCGGGCGTCTTCGTCGCCGCCGGGGATGAGGTCGCCGGCGAGCTGTTCGCGGGTGAACTGGTCGAAGGGCTTGTCGTGGTTGAAGGCGCGGATGATGTAGTTGCGGTAGGGGGTGATGGGCTGGTCCTGGTCGCCGTGGAAGCCGGCGGTGCCACCGGCGCGGACGACATCCATCCAGTGCACCGCGAGGCGTTCGCCGAAGGCCGGCGAAGCAAGCAGTTCGTCGGCGCAGCGGGAGAGGGCGTCGGGCGATTCATCGGCGATATATTTTTTCAGCAGCGCCGGTTTCGGCGGCAGGCCGGTGAGGTCGAAGGCGAGGCGGCGGATGAGCTGTTCGCGAGAGGCGGCGGGGCTGGCGGCGAGACCGGCTTCCTTGAGGCCTTTGGCGATCAGGATGTCGGCGGCTTTTGCGGTCTCCGCAGGGAGTCCGGCGGGACGGCTGACCTTCTGGTAGGCCCAGTGATCTTCGTATTTGGCGCCTTGGCTGATCCATTTTTTGATCAGTTGTTTTTGCCGTTCCGTCAGGATCTTGTGAGCATCGGGAGGTGGCATGAGTTCGTCCTGGTCGTCGGTGAAGAGGCGTTTCACCGCTTCCGATTCATCGGGTTTGCCGGGGACGATGGCGCGTAATTTCGGATCGGAATCGAGCGGCGCGGTGGCCTTGGCGAAGCTGTGCAGCTGGAGCTTGGCTTTGGCTTTGTCGAGATCGGGGCCGTGGCAGTGGAAACAGGTGTCCGAGAAGATCGGCCGGATGTGCTTGTTGAACTCGACCTTGTCGGGCAGAGGAGCTTCTTGCGGAGCGGGATTCGGCGTGGCGGCGAGGACGAGCCAGAGTGAGAGGGAAGGCAGCATGCGAGGTCTCCTGTTTACGTGCTATCTGCGACCTCAAGAATGACACAGTTGTTCCGGCGGCAATTTGGACAAACTAGAATGCCCGCAAAGATTATTAGGCAGCCCGTCTAAAAATGAGCGCATTATTAGGCAAGTCAGAAATATCGCGGCCAGCGCACGCGAAATCTGGCTTTTCCCTAGACAGCGGCTGAGGCCGCGCCCAATTAGCGGGCGGCATCCTTTTGCTGGCTTAGCCATTTCTCGTAAAGGCCTTGGTTCGCTGGGTTGATGTAGGGATAAGTATCGAAAATCGCTCCTTGGCCTAAGGCGCGGGGATCTCCTTCGCGCCGCAGTTCGGACTCAAGTTCCTCAAGCAGACTGCCGGCCGCGGCTTGGTGTTCAGGGCGACCGCTGAGGTTGTGGAGGCATTCGGGGTCATCCTTGAGATTATAGAATTCGATGGCAGGCCGCATACCAAAACAAAGCGACCAATAAGAAGTGTCGGGACTCTGAAGGATCAAGGATTTGGTCGGGCTGGGGTCGGCATCGCGAAAGCCAGTTTCAGGATTGCCGGCAGGCCAACGGGAGGGTTCATAATTACGCATCAGCAGCCAATCGCCTTTGACGATGGCGCGGGTTGGGTAGCCAACGTCGCCTGGGCGCCCGGAGTCGGTGCGCTCTTTGCCGAGGAAAACGCTGTTGCGTTCCGGCACGCGGGCGTCTGCTCGGCAGAATTCGAGCAGGCTGCGGCCGTTGCATGGGGCTAAGCCGCTCTTCGCCCAAGGAAGGCTGGCGGCTTCAAAGACGGTCGGAGCGAAATCGACGAAGCTGACCAGGTCCGGAACATGTCGTCCGGGTTTGAAGATGTGGCCTTTCCAGCAAAAGATCAGCGGCAGGTGATTGGCGGCTTCGTAGACATTGCCTTTGATGCGGGGAAACGGCATGCCATTGTCGGAGGTGATGACGATCAAGGTGTTGTCGAAGCATCCTCGGCGCTTGAGTTCATCCACCATTATCTGGATTTGCGCATCAAAGTATTGGACTTCGAAGGCGTAGTCGAGCATGTCGCCGCGGGTGACGGCGTTGTCCGGCCAGTATTTCGGCACGGCGTCAATCTCGTTCAATTTGAATCCGCCTTTGCTGACGCCGGAATCTTTTTCATAATCGCGGTGTGGCTCGTTGCAACCGAACCAGAAGGCCCAGGACTTGCCACTTGGGGCATCATCGAGAAAGTCCTTGAAGTTGGCGGCGTAATCAATGGCGGACATCTTCTTCGTCGGCACTTGTCTGGTTTTCTTGGACCACGATTTGCCAGTCATTTCACGTGATTTGCCGAGTGCATCGAAGGCATCGCCGGGGCCCCATCCCTTGCCGGTGAAACCGGTGGTCCAAGCCTCGTCCTTGAGCGCTTCCATCCAGGTTTTGAATTCCGCCGGGAAGTTGCAGTAGTGGTTGGCGCCGGCCTTGAGCAACCACGGATGGCGGCCGGTGAGCATGCAGGCGCGAGAGGTGGAGCATTTCGCCGTGGGAGTGTAGGCACGGTCGAAAACCAGACCTTCCTTGGCTAGGGCATCGATGGTGGGTGTACGTATCCACCGGCACCCATAGGCGCCAGCGTGCATCCCCCAGTCATCGGCGACGCAGAAGAGGATATTGGGAGGCTTGACCAAGGTGGGTGGCTCTTGGGCGCTCGATTCATTGGCCAGCCCCGAAGGAAGCAGGGAAACCAGCATGAGTAAAGCGAAGGAGATGATGCGATGTCGGTCCATGAGTTCCTCGGCGGTTTTTCGTTAAAAACTAATAAAATCAGCTTATGAATCAGCATTTGAGCGAAGTTCGGCAGCGTCTCCACGAGGGTTTTTTAAGGAGTAAAGTCATTTCGCCAGATCTTGCAGTTCCTGCATTCTTTTGCGGATGCCCGGCAACACCCGTGACAGCTTGGGATCGGCGATAAGGTTGTGCTCTTCGCGCGGGTCGCTCCGCAGGTCAAAAAGTTCCTCCGTGTCAAAGTCTGGCCAGAGAATGTATTTGTCATTGACGCTGACGAGTGCCTTGGAGGAAGGAATGAAAGCCTTGGATTTGATCACCGGATGTTCATAGAAGAATTCCTTGCGCCACTCGGCGGGGGTTTCGCCACGCAGGAGGGGGTCGAGGTTGTGGCCCTGCATGGCTCTGGACGCTGAGATGCCGGCCTTGGCGAGCAAGGTCGGGGCCAAATCGATATTCAGGGCGATGCCTCCGTGGGACTGGCCTTTGCGGCTGGCAGGAAGACGGGGGTCGCGGATGATAAGAGGCACGCGGATGGATTCTTCGTAAGGGTACCATTTGTCGGCCAAGCCCTTTTCGCCAAGGAAATAGCCATTGTCGCCGGTGAAGACGACAATGGTCGATTGGCTTAGTCCCTGGCGGTCCAGCTCGGCAAGGAGAGCGCCGCAGCTGGCGTCGACTTCCGAGCAGAGGCGGTAGTAGTTTTTGACCATGTTTTGATATTTTTCGGGCGTGTCAAAGCGCAAGCTCCAGCGACGGCGGCTTTCGTTCTGCGGCTTCTGCAAAAAGACAGGAAGCTTGGCCGTTGCTTCGGGGGTGGCCGTCGGCGGAATCGGGATGTTGACGCCAGCATACCACGGAGCGGAACTGGGCTGGGGAAGATACTGTTCGGAATTTTCGTCTTCCGCGTGGGGAGCGCAGAAAGCGACGGTAAGAAAGAAAGGTTTGTCAGTGGGGCGGCTGCGCAGGAATTCGAGGGCGTCCTTCTGGTTCTGCGCGGTGACGTGGACCAGGCTGCCGTCAGCTTGTTTGATCCAATGCTTGCCGTGGTAGGCCTTGCCGAAATCAAAATGCTCGGACGGGAATTTGCCACAGTGCCATTTGCCGACGTGTCCGACCCAGTAGCCGTGATCACGCAAGAGTCCCGGCAGGGTCTCCTTCCAAGGAGTCCGAAAGGCGGCAAAGCTCAAATTGCCGTGGCGCGACATCATCTGCCCGGTCAGCAAAGAGGCCCGGCTGACACCACAGATCGAGGTGCTGACATAACTGTTAACGAAACTGACGCTCTCGGTCGCCAGATGGTCGAGGCACGGGGTTTTGACCGTGCGGTTTCCTGCACTGCCGAGAGTGTCGAAACGCCAGTCATCGGCATAGAGGAAGAGGATGTTGGGGGCTGGGGCAGGTGGGGCAGGTGGTCCGCTCTGCGCCGGCTGGTCAGCGCGGCTGATCAGAGCAAAGAACGACACTAGGCAGAGCAGCACGAAAGCAGAAGGATGGAACATGACTGAAATCCCCTCAATTTTTATCGGTTATCGAGACTCAAAAGCTCGTCGTTGTGAGTCTAATTTTTTTACTAGCCTGCGTCCCAGTAAATTGAACTTCATTTCGCAGATTGCCGGGTGACGATCGGCACATAGCCGATTTCGAGACCCTTTGGCGGGGCGACGATCAGGGCAGGATCGAGATCGGCCAAGGTGCCGATCGTCGGTGGGGGAAGATACTCCTTGTTCTTCGTCCAAGACTTATGAATCAGTTCGACTCGCTTCTGAAGACGCTCGCGCTCGGCATCGGTCATGTCGGCGTTCAGGATCGCGGGTTGGTCGGCGAAGCGATACCACGAGTACGTCACCACACTGCCATCGCCGAGCGTCGCCTCGAAGGGGCCGGCCACCGGCCCCGGCTTCTTCCAACAGCTGTCGGCCTCGTCGGGCGTCAGGTAGGCTTGCGGGTTCGCCGTCCGCTTCTGCGGGAACGCAGCTTTCGCCAGCCCGGTCTCTGCCGGCACATCCTTCGCGCTTACCGCCATCCACAATTCCTTGCCATTCTTGCCTTTATCGAGTCGGTAGTATTCGGGCAAGGTGGCAAGGATGCCATCACTGGTCACGAGGTCTTTGTTCCACTTGTAGCCGAAGGTGGTTTCGTCCAGTGCGGTGGGCGAGGCGAATGTGTTCCACGCGAGCGGCACTTCCTTGTCGCGCGGCGTGTTTGGCGGGGAAATCTGCCAAGTCGCCCCGCCCTTATTCTCGAAGGTGCGAAACGCCGTCGTCTTCGGGTCGATGGTGCCCGACACTTCCTTGCCGCCGTCGAACCACGCCTTAAGCCCATCCCACAGCGCTTCCCGCTTGTACGCGGTGATGCGGTGGATGAGCGGGGCGTCTTTGTCGCTTGTCATCGGGAAAAGCGTCGGTGCGACCCGCGCGTAGCTGTCGCCCTTCGCATCCTTGCCGATGTACGCCGGGATGTGCTGCGTCTCCATCGCCACGGAGCCGTTTGCATCAGATGGCCGGATGTCCAGGAACAGTCCGGCCAATTCCGGCTTCTCAAGCGTCGGTTTGCTCCAGAAGTACGGCACGAAGAATGTGACCGGCCCCTTGAAGTTGCCGGTGTTCAAGAACAGCGTCCAGCACTGGTCGCCGGTCGGCACGTCCTTTCCGGCAGTGGTTTTTTTGGCCGAAGCGAGCGGCAGCGGCAGGTAGCCGTAACCGAAGAGTTCACCGCTCGTCCCCTGCTTCAGGTTCAGGCCGTCCGGCGGCCACAGCACCCATGGGCTGAGTTGGGCGATGGCGTAATGACCCTTCGGCTTCTTCCAGTCGCGGCCTTTGCCCGCGCCAGGGCCGTTCGCCCACTCGCTGAAATTCAGGGCCACCCCGCCCATGATGAACTTGGGCGTCTCGGTAGCGAATCGCGTATCCCGCCACCAGCCGAGCCCGCCCTCGATATCGGAATACTGGCCCTTCGGTCTCGGCGCCTCCAGCTGGGCGAACATCCAAGTGCCGAACAGACCGCTTTGGAAGTTCTGGCCAGGGTAGTTCTTCTGTAGCGGCCAAGCGGCCATGTACACAGAAAATCCGCCGTTGTACTCCTTGCCGACTTTCGAGTGGGGCACAATCACGTAGCCGGCCAACTCTGCCGCGACTGGCTTCGCGTTCGCCGCCTTCGGCGGGATGGCCGGTGGGTCATCGAGGAGCGCGTCGGCGAAGGCCTTGCCGATGGGGGCAAGGATCTTCGCCGCGCCGAGGTAGTGGTAGCCGCCGTTTGACACGCCTTCCGTCAGGCGTTTCAGTTCGTCCGGCTTGAACTCCGACTCACGGGCTTTCTTCCGGGCTTCCTGTTTCACTTTCTCCATAGGTTTCGGGTCCATCTTCCGGAATTCTTGCTCCAGTTCGTTGTTCACCCGATCCGCTCTCTCCTTCAGCTCCTCCAATTCGTCGTCCCAGAAAGGGGCCGTTTCCACCACCTTCACGTTCCCCTTGAACTCATCCGCCGCCGCCGCCTTCCGCTGGGCGTCACGGAAGTTCATCATCGGGGCCTTCTTGTCCCCCTTCAGCCCATCGATGCCCATCACGCCGATCACGAACGGCAGCCTCGGGGCGTTCAAGTCCTTCCGGACGTCGCGGATCAGGTGGCCGAGCAGGGTGGTGTACTGGTCGTACCCGCCAGCCTTCTGCCGATCCGGGTACACACCGCTATCGACGTAATCGTTGAATCCTTGGAACCAGACGAACCCGGTCAGTTCGTAGCCCTGCTTCTCGTCGTAGTCTGGTACCACCCGCTTGATATCTTTGAGCACCATCTGGACGTGGGCAAGCATCTCGCGGTAGTACACACCGGTGGCGGCGGTCTTTTCGGCAAAAAATTTGGGCCGATCCTCAGCTTTCGGAATACCGTGGGCACCCTTGGGATTCTTGTCCCAAAGTTCCTGAGTTTCCTTTGCCAAGGCGTAAGGTCCCGCACTAGGCGGGCGGAAGTCAGTGTGCAGGCTCCGCCCGCCCCACGACGTTTTGATGATGAGTACCGGCGCCTTCAACCGCTCTTCCATGGTGATGCCGAACAGGTATTCCGGCCCGATACGGTTGCCCCTAACGCCGAACGCGCCGTACCCGACGGTCAGCTTGCCGGTCTGCTCTTTCAGATCGTCGTAGGCGTTGCCCTGGCACCCGACGGAGGTGATCCACACCTTCTCGCACACCCTCGGCTTGCCATCGGGGGTGCGCATGGACTTCAGCAAGGGCGCGGTCTTCGGGTCATCGGCGAGGCTGTCGAACGTGGACACACTGGCGTGACCCTGCATGTTCGACTGACCGGCTAGGATGAACACTTTCAAGGGCCTGGGATTCCCTTTCAGACCAGGCTCGCCAACTTGGTCCTGTGACAATAATTGCGGAGCCTGGATGACGAAAGCGAAGGTGAGGGCGAGGACGAGAAATAAACGACTCATGAGAAACTCCTGGGAAAAAGTAAGTTTGGATGGCGGGCGCGTCCTCACATGGACGGGGGGAGCAGGTCGGGAGCTGAATGGGTGTTGCAAAGCATTTTTGATCCTAAAAACCGCAGCAGAGGAATGGAACCGGGTTGAAAGGTTGAAAGGTTGAAACGCAAGCGCATGAACAACAGCAACAAGAGACGATTCTAATGGCAACGCTCAGGGGCGGCGAAGATGACTGCCGAAGCTTTTCTTCCTAGTCGTTAGTTGTTGCTGTTGCAGCTAATCCTTTCAACCTTTGAACCTTTCAACCTTTCAACTGC
>CAMCSH010000021.1 GCA_945877655.1 Lentisphaera araneosa HTCC2155
AGCGCCATGGTGTCGATGAGGAGGCGGCCTGGGGGGGTGGCGGCGACGGCATTGAAGGCAAAGACGCCACCGATGACGAGGGCGATGCAGATGTACCAATAACCCTTCATGAAGTCGGAGAAGGCGACCACCATGGCGGTCAAGCCCGGGAGGGGCTCGCCTTTTAGCATGTCATCGAAGATGGTCTTGAATTTCGGCACGATGAAAACCATCAGGAAGCCGGTGATGCAGACGGCGATGCTGAGAACAGCGACCGGGTAGGTGAGGGCGCCTTTGATCTTGCGTTTCAGGCGTTCGGCCTTTTCCATGAACATGGCGAGACGGTCGAGAACGGCTTCCATGGCGCCGGAGGCTTCACCGGCCTTGATCATGGCGCAGTACAGGTCGTCGAAGGACTTCCGCTGTTGGCCGAGTGCTTCCGAGAAGGTCGAGCCGCCTTCGACGGCATCGGCGACTTGACCGAGGACCATCTGGATGTGGGGGGTGCGTTTGGCCTGTTTTTCCAGGGTGCGCAAGGCGCGGACGAGGGGCAGACCGGCGGAAATCAGAACTGAAAGCTGGCGGGTGAAGGTGGTCAGTTCCTTGCCTTTCAGGGCGGGGGCGCCGCCGAAGGTGATTTGTTTGCTGCCCGCACCTTTCTTGGCGATTTTAGCACCTTTCTGGGGGTTGATCTCGCGGGGGAGCAGCCCCTTGTCTTTTAATTGAGCCTCTGCCACTTTGGCGTTTTCGGCTTCAATTGTACCCTTGGATTCGCGTCCGCGGGAATCCATCGCGACATAGTCAAACTTAGGCATAGGTGTCTCCTGGGGTCAAAGCCGCTCAGCCGCGGATTTTTTCATTGATGAAGGTGGCGTCTTTACATTTGGTGATCATCTCAGCGTAGGAGATAATACCCGATTCAAACAATTGTAAAAGATGAGAGTCCAAAGTATTCATGCCGAACTTGGCGCCGGTCTGAATATGAGAAGCGACCTGGAAGGTCTTGGCATCGCGGATGAGCGATTGAATGCCGGGCGTTTTGATCATGATTTCGAAGGCAGCGACGCGGCCGGGCTTGTCGATGCGCGGCAGGAGCAGCTGCGACACGACGCATTCGAGGCCGGCGGCGAGCTGGCTGCGCACCTGTTGTTGCTGGTTGGTCGGGAAGACGTCGACGATACGGTCGATGGTCTCGGCGGCACCGGTGGTGTGCAGGGTGCCGAAAACCAAGTGGCCGGTTTCCGCCGCAGAGACGGCGGCGGAAATGGTTTCGAGGTCGCGCATCTCACCGACGAGAATGACGTCCGGGTCTTGACGCAGGGCGCGGCGCAGGGCTTCGGCGAAGGAGGGGACGTCTGCGCCGACTTCACGCTGGTTGACGACGCTGCGCTTGTGGGGGTGATAGAATTCGATCGGGTCTTCGATGGTGATGATGTGCGCTGCCCGTTCCTCGTTGATGATGTTGAGCATCGAGGCGAGGGTGGTGGATTTGCCGGAGCCGGTGGGGCCGGTGACGAGGATGAGACCGCGGGGCTTGTAGAGAAGGTCTTTGATCGAGGCGGGCAGGCCGATCTGCTCGAGGGTCAGGAGCTTGTTGGAAATGGTCCGGAGCACCAGGCCGATGCGACCTTTCTGGCGGAAGACCGAGACGCGGAAACGGGCGGCGTCGCCATAGGCGAAACCGAAGTCGGCACCCCCGACTTCGTTGAGGCGGATGCGGTTGGCATCGGAAGTGATCGCCTTCATCAGGCGTTCGGTGTCCTCGGCGGTGAGGGGGTCGGTGTCCAGGGGTACCATTTCGCCGCGCATGCGGAGCACCGGCGGAGATTCGACCGTCAGGTGCAAGTCGCTGGCACCTTCATCAAGCACTAACTGCAGTAGCTCATGCATCTCGATCATTTGCAGCTCCCCCTGGGTTCAAGTGTATTTCAGCACTTCTTCGGCAGTGGTCACACCAGTCACTACCAGTCTAGCGCCCTGGAGTCGCATCGGCACCATTCCTTGACGGACCGCTTGCTGGCGGATGGTCGAGGTCGGGGCGCGGCGCAACACCAGGGTTTTGATCTCTGGCGTAAACTCAAGAAGTTCTTGAATGGGCACTCGACCACGGTAGCCTGTCATGTTGCATTTGGCACAGCCGCGGCCATAGAAAAAACCTGCTTCGACTTCGTTCTGACCGAGTCCCAAGGCCTCGACTTCGGTTTTCTCTGGTTTGTAGGCAGCTTTGCAGCCATCGCAAATCTTGCGCAAGAGGCGCTGGCCGAGAACGCCATTCATCGCCGCGGCGATGAGGAAGGGCTCCACGCCCATGTCGAGCAGACGGGCCACAGCTCCGGGTGCATCGTTGGTATGAAGTGTCGAGTAAACCATGTGGCCGGTGAGGGCCGCCTGGATTGCCATGGCGGCGGTTTCGGTGTCGCGGATTTCGCCGATCATGATGCGGTCGGGGTCTTGGCGCAGGAAGGCGCGGATCAGGCGCGAGTACCCGAGGCCGATCGAGTCGTGCACTTGGACTTGGACGATGCCGTCGATCTCGTACTCGATCGGGTCTTCGGCGGTGAGGATCTTGTCGGTACTGACGTTGAGTTCGCAGAGGGCGGCGTAGAGGGTGGTGGACTTGCCGGAGCCGGTGGGGCCGGTGACGATGAAGATGCCGGTCGGGCGGGTGGCCTGGCGGCGGATGCCGATGACCAGCTCTTCGGGCAGGCCGATGCGGTCGAGGCTGAGGACGCTGCCGCTGCGGTCGAGGACGCGGACGCAGATCATTTCTCCGTGGCGGACCGGCAGGGTCGAGATCCGCAAGTCGACGGAGCGTCCGTCGATGCGGAATTCGATGCGTCCGTCTTGCGGCAGTCGCGATTCGGCGACGTTGAGGCCGGCGAGGACCTTGATCCGGCTGCAGATCGAATTGTGCAGAAGTCGCGGCTGGCGGTGGGTTTCCACCAGGGTGCCGTCGATGCGCATGCGTACCTGGGTCTCATGCTCAAAGGGTTCGATGTGGATGTCGCTGGTCCGCTCGCGGATGGCCTGCATGATGATCGATTCGACCAGCTGGGTGATGGCGCTGTCGACGACCGGGGAGCGCTCGTCATCATCGTCATCGTCGTCGCTGTCTCGGACAATGGTGAAATCGCTGATGACGCTGTGGGACTCGAGATCTCCGTAGGCACGGTTGATCGCGGCTGCAAGGGTGCTGGCGGGGGCGGCCAGGAGCTGGACCTCGCGGCGAAGGAGGTTTTTCAGGGTCTCCTGAAGCAGGGGGCGCAGGGGGTTGATGCAGGCGATGAAGAGGGTGTCGCCGTCGTCGGCCCAGGGAAGGATCTTGAACTTGTGTGCCAGGGGCGACTGCATGGTGTTCAGGAGGGCTTCGGTAAGGGTGGCGGCAGTGGGGTCGACCGCCACCGTGCCGGCGTTCTTCGACAGCAACATCGCCAGTTCTTCTTCGCTGAGGAGTCCGCGGTCAATGATCTCCTCCTCCGGGGTGATCTTCTGATCGTAGGCGTCTTGGAAGGCCAGGGTGAGAACTTCCTCGTCGGCGACATGGGCCGAAGTCAGGGCTTCCCATAGCGGCTCGTCTTCGGCGTGAATGAGGCTCATCAGTCCACCTCAAGGTCTAGACTGAGTTCGGTGGTGCCGAGGCTCATCATGACGACGTCAAGGAGGCCTTTTTTGTCAAACCTGAATTCCATCCGGATCTGGCGACCCGGGTTCTTGCCGTCGTCCTTTTCGCCGGCGGCGGGTAAGACGTAGTAGTTGTAGGTGAGGACGTTTTTTTCATCCTTGTCGGCTTCACCGTAGGCGGCGGTGATCATCGCCTTGTCGGGCCAGATCAGGGCGCTGCCTTTCTCGTAAGGCAGTTCAGAGTCGACGCCTTTGGAGAAGACCTTGACGCTGCCGATGAAAGAGCACTGAGCCGCCTTGGAATAACTGGCGAGATCGCTCTTGAACATGGTGGCGAATTGCAGCGGCGCCTTAAACAGGTCGATAGTGCCTTGGGCGTTGTAGCCCATCATGAATTCCATGTCGTCGGCGGGACCGCGGCGCTTGGCTCCTTCGCGGCGGCAGACCCAGGTTTCACGCAGGAGGCCGTTTTCCTTGGCGGTCAGGGTCGGCTCTTTCTGGGTCACCAGGCGGATGTCGGCAGCGGTCAAAACCGGATTGCTGAGATGGATGACACCGCGGCGCTCGACGATTTCCACCGTCGCGTTCTGAGCGTAGACCTTGTCCGCCATCTGGTCGCGGAATTTCATCCAACGCGACCATTCACAGGAGGTGAACAGGAACATCAGGGCGATCGCGGCCGCCCATTTGAAATACTTCTTCATAGTCCTCCTTGCGGCGTCACCAGTCTCAGTTTCGGCCTGCGTCTATATTAGGCCCCATGGAGAACCTTTGCAATGCCCCAGAGTGAAGAGTATATGCCCGTCTGCCTCGCCGCCGGCGGCAGTGACAGCGGCGGTGAAGCCGGCGTCCAGGCGGATCTGCTCGCCTTCCACCACTTCGGTGTCCACGGCTGCTGCGCCATCAGCGCCAACACGGCGCAGAATCCCCGGGCGGTCTTGTCGGTCAACCCGGTCGCGTCGCGGGTCTTCGCCGCCCAGATCGCCGCGGTCACTGATCACTTCTCTCTCGGCGCAGTGAAGTCCGGAATGCTCGCCAGTGCCGCCCATATCGACGCCCTGCTGCGAGGAATCCCGCCGGGTGTGCCGCTGATCGTGGATCCGGTGTTGATCTCGACTTCCGGACGCGCCTTGTTGTCGCCGGCCGGCCAAGCTCGCCTGCCGCAACTTTTCCAGCGGGCCTCCTTGATCACGCCAAACCTGCCGGAAGCGGAATTCCTTCTCGGACGCAGCCTCTCCACCCTCGCCGAGCAGGTCCAGGCCGCCGCTGAACTCGCAGCATGCTACGGCTGCGCCGTTCTCCTCAAAGGCGGCCATGCCGATGGCGATGCCTCGACCGACATTCTTTTTACCGAAGGCCGGACCTGGCTGCTGCGTCTGCCGCGATTGAAAAACCCACCGGCGACGCATGGCACTGGCTGCCGTTTCGCCGCCGCCGCCGCTGCCATCCGCTCCCGCCAGATAAAATGCGATTGGCTCGCCGCCTGCCGATGGTCCAAAGCCTATGTCCACCTCTGCATCGGCTCGCCCCATCAAAGCCAGTCCGGCTGGCTCATCGGCACCCCTGATCCCGGCTGTTCGCTCCCCGCAGTTGACTTCGTCAGCTTCCCGCCGAGTGTTTGAACTCCGCAACCCCGCAACCCGGTTTCCCGCATGAACGACTCCTACTGGATGCAGCTCGCCCTTGACGAAGCCCGGCTCGCCGCCGGATTGACTTCGCCCAATCCCGCCGTCGGCGCCGTCGTGGTCAAGGACGGCAGGCTCATCGGTCGCGGCCATCACCGCCGTGCCGGCCTGCCTCATGCCGAGCCCGAGGCCCTCGCCGCCTGCTCAGAAGATCCTCGCGGCGCCACCCTCTACGTCACCCTCGAGCCCTGCTGCACCCGCGGCCGCACCCCGCCTTGTACGCAGGCCGTGATCAAGGCCGGCATTTCCCGAGTGGTTTACGGCATCACCGACCCCAATCCCGCCCACGCCGGCGCCGGCCTCGAAGTCCTGCGTCAGGCGGGAGTCGAAGTCGCCGGGCCGGTCCTGCCGGAGGAATGCTGGGCCTTGAATCACGCCTTTTTCAAGTGGATCTCCACGGCCCGGCCTTGGGTTCATCTCAAGCTCGCCACCACCCTCGACGGACGCATCGCCACGGCCTCCGGTCAGTCGCGCTGGATCACCGGTCCCGCCGCTCGCGCTCGGGTGCAGGAATTCCGCCGCCTCGCCGATGCCATCGTTGTCGGCGGCGACACCTGTCGCCTCGACGATCCCTCGCTCCGGGTCGAAGATCCCGAATGGCCGAAACAGCCGAAGCGCCTGATATGGACTCGCCGACCCGAGTCGCTGTCGCCAGATCTCAAGGTTTTCCGTTCTGATGACGGCGCCGCCGCCCGTTGTCTGCAAGCGGATTCCGCGGCCGAATGGGACGGCATTCTCGCTGCCCTTGCAGCGCAGGGGGTCACCCGGCTTTTGTGCGAAGGCGGTGGCAGCCTCGCGGCTTCTTTGCTCGCTGCCGGCTGCGTCGACCAGGTCAGCTGGTTCATCGCTCCGAAAATCCTCGGCGGCGCGGGTAGTCGTCCCGCCGTCGCCGGTACCGATCCGAGCTCGCTGGATGCCGCCTGGCAGCTGCAAGGTCGCCGCCACGAAGTCATCGGCGACGATTTCCTGATCGAGGGTTTTTTGGGGAAGGCTTGGCAGCGACCAGGGACTTAATAGCCCTTCACCGTTTCCTGCAGATGTTGATGCAGTTTCGCCTTGGTTTTGGCGCTAAACGGCGTCACGCCCTCTGGCCAGTCCGAGCCACTTAGCGCCGCCCGCAAATGCTTGAGGACCGATTGCTTCAAGGCATCCGGCAGGACTGCGAAGGCCGGCGCATGAATCATCGGCGACATCGGTAGTTCAAAAAGGCGCGTCTTCATCTCAGTCGTCCCGAGGCGGTGGCCCGAGGTTCCGACCGGCCACTGCGCCGCGAACTCAGCGGCAAAGGCGGGCTCGGCGGTGATCTTTGCCCGTGCCAGATCGGGCTCGCCCTTGAGCAATAGGGCCGCACAGATCTCGGCCGCCAGATGCTCGATGATCCGCGAGCTCTGCTCCCGGGGGCCCGTCTGACCGAGCAGCTCGTTGATCTCACGGTCGCTCTCCAAAAGGCAACGCGTCTGCAGCGCCGCCCGGATCAGCAGATTGTGCAGAGTCGTCTGCTGCTCGAAGAGTAGAAACGCACCGATGTCGCTGCTCGGACGCAGATAGACCGAAGCGTCGAAATCCTTCGAAAAGGCCTTCAGATCGGCAGCGGGAAAAGCCGGTACTTCCCAGCCTTCGCCGACTTTTGTCGCGACGCCGTTGCCGCGATGACGACCCGCGAATTTGCCGGTCACCAGCCAGCCGCCCCAACGCTGCTCCAAGGGGGTGGAGGTTTCGACATCGACTTCGCCGGCGGAGGAGATCGGCCGCCCTTTTTCATCTTGGAAGATCGAACGCAAAACCAGCCCCGGCTCGTTGCCGGTGCGCGAGGTGCCATGGCAGGAAAGACAGGAGTCGTCGCGACGGAAACGCGGCGGTGTCTTCGGGTCCTGGCTCAAGGTGTAGAAGACCAGCCCGAGTTTGGGATCGCCCACCGCCACTTCCAGCACCGCCGCTCCCCTGACCCAGCCGACGTAGGCGTCGGGACCGAAATACACCGCCCGCGGATTCTGCGGCGAGATCAGATCGCGGTGGAAACTGGTCTTGCTGACCACCAGGGTCTGGCTCGAGGCCGGCACTTTCAAGGCCGCCAGAACAGCCGCTAAACGTCCGCTCTCGCCCTGCGACTCGAGTTTCGCTTCGCCGGACTCAAAGCGGCGATTCAGATCCGTCGCCGCATTCTCCTCCGTCGAGCCGGAATAGTTGTTCGGCGCCCGTTCGTAAAAACCTTGGCCCCAGCCGCTTGCGGCGGTGATCAGAAGCGCGAAAATCAAAAGCTTCATTTTTAAATCTCCTTTTACTGAGAAATAGACTCGCGGCTGTGGGTCGATGTTCCCGGTGGCGGAGACTTGTCCACGGGGAAAATCCGAAGATACTTGTTGGCATTAAGCCTGCGGTTTGTCAGATGTCCATCCCAGGAGTTTCCCATGATCATCGAAGTCCTTCTCTTCCTGGCCCAGCCGGATGCCACCGGACTCAGTCCGCAGCCCGCTGCCGCCGTCATCGAAATTAAGGAGAGCGCCGAGGCGGTCTTCCTGCGTTGTCGGCAGGAAGCGGAGCACGGCGAGGCGGCCGCGATTTATCGTCTCGGCCTTTGTTATCTGGAAGGGCGGGGCGTCGCAGCCGATCCGGTCAAAGCTTTCGACTGCTTCCGCCAGTCTTCGGACAAGGGTCTGGTCTTTGCGCATTACGCTCGGGCCTGGAGCTGCCTGGAGGGTCATGGGACCCGGAAGGATCCAGCCGAAGCCTTCCGTCTTTTCGGGCAGGCGGCGGAGCTCGGACATGTCGAGTCGCAATACGCAATCGCCTTCTGTCAGTTGGAAGGGCTGGGCACCCAGGCTGATCCTGACGCCGCCTATCGCACCTTCAAGGAGCTGGCTGAGTCCGGTCACGCCGGGGCGCAATATCAGCTTGGACGCTGCTTCAGCCAGGGTTTCGCCGTCTCCGTCGATCCGACCGCGGCCGCCAACTGGTATCGGAAGGCAGCGGAGCAGAATGACACGGAAGCGCTCTTTGCACTTGGCGACTGCTTCATGAACGGTGATGGCCGTTCCAAGGACAAGGAAAAGGGCCTGAAACTCTGGGTCCAGGCGGGCAATCAAGGCTTGGCTTTGGCGCAGTACAATGTCGGGCTTTGCTATCTGCGCGGCATCGGCTGCCGTCGCAATGAAATGGCCGGCCGGCAATGGCTTGAAAAAGCCGTCGAACAGGGCGATGAAGAGGCGAAGAAAACCCTGGCGTCTCTGGACAAGAAAAAGGGCTGAGCATGAGCGGCAAGGGTTGACGCGCCCCAGTTTTGTCCCCCTCTCCCTTACGGCAGCTCGCGTTCCGCTGGCCGACTTCTTCGTCGAGTGAGGCGACCCTGGCGGCGTAGCTGCGGCGGCTTTTTCACTCGATGCCTTCGTATTGCTTGAACAGGTCGGGGCGGGGGACGAGGAGGGCAGATCATCAGGTTCTCCGGTTGAAGAAGGATCTCGCGGGGGCGACCGGAAATTTGTTTGCCCGAGACTTGACTTCTTTTCACTGGACACTTCGAGATTGATTGAATTCCGCCGCGGCACCACTAGCTTCCCGGCCCTATGCCATCTTTCGAAACAGAATCCGGACGCGGCGACATCGTCGGCGTCTATCTCCGCCAAGTCGGCGACATTCCTCGTTTGTCGACTGAGGAGGAGCTGCATTGGGCGCGCACCTTCGTCGCCAGCCGTGATCAGGTTCTGCGTCTCGTCTCCGCCCACGCCGGCATTTTCCGCAGCCTCCTGCGTCAGCGTCTTGATGACGGCGACCTGCGCCTCAGCGCTGGGGTCGACCACTTGGTTTCGGCCTTGGAGCAAGCTTGTGATGCTGCCGAGAAACTGAAGAGTGAAGGTCAAGACGAGTGGGAAGCCTTGCGTCCTCTCGTCGAAGGCCGGGTTTTTGAGGCGTCAGTGCCCTGCCGTTTCGGCGCCGAGATCCTGGCCGCCTGCATTGACAAGATCCGCCCCTCGGCCCCCGAGCAGAGCAAAGCGGCACAGCAGTTCCTGCAGCAGATGGAAGCAGCTTCCCGCGCCATGGTCGAGGGCAACCTCCGCCTGGTGGTGTCGATCGCCCGCCGCTACAGCCGCTCGCAAGAGCACTTCCTCGACCTGATCCAGGAAGGCAACATGGGCCTGCTCTCCGCCGTCGAGCGCTTCGATCCAACCCTCGGCTACAACTTCTCCACCTATGCCACCTGGTGGATCCGCCAGTCGGTCGGCCGCGCCCGTCAGCAAGTCGGCCGCACCGTCCGCCTGCCCTCCAACATGATCGCCCAGATCTCGCTCGTCCGCAAGGCCGAACGTCGCCTCGTCATGGCCAAGGGCCAGGAGCCGAGCGATGAAGAGATTTCGGCAGAATGCGGCCTCAGTGTCGCCAAGGTCCGCGCCTTGAGCCGGATGGCGCAGCAGACCGTGTCGCTGCAAGCCTCTGACGAGGATAAATCGGAATTCGGCAGCTTCGTCCCCGATGACAACGCCGAGTGCCCGGATGACGTCGCCGAGCGCTCTTTCCTGCGCCAGAGTCTGAATGAAAGCCTCAGCACCCTCAGCGACCGCGAGCGCCTGATTCTTCGTCTTCGTTTCGGCATGGAAGACGGCCAGTTCCATACCCTTGAAGACGTTGGAGCCCGTTTCGGCATCAGCCGGGAACGGATCCGCCAGCTTGAAACCACGGCGCTCGACAAGATGCGCGCTCCTGCCCAGGCGCATCGCCTCGGCATGGCAGCTCGCTGAGCCGCTCGAAAAAGCCTGAAACGGCATTCCTTCAGAAAATCTGCTTAAATCACAGATGACAGCCGATAAAGCTTGAAATATTCGCCAAGTCGAAGCGTAATACTTGTTCGTACCGAGCTTCACCCGCACAGGGTCAGGCAATCGAAACCGAATGGTCTTAAGGAGTGCTCATGGCTTTTCTGGCTCAAGATGCGATTGGACTCACCTGGACGGCGGATGGCAGTTGCCAGGCGGTCCGGGTCCGTCGGCAAGGTGATCGCCACCTGGTGGTCGGCAATTGGCAAGGCAAGGCGGAAAGTTCGGCTGCCCTGCCGGAAACACTTCGCCACGGCTGGTCAACCCTGGCGGTGAACTCCGATGCCGTCCTTCTCTGCGGCGGTTCGGAAGCGGTTTTCGCTTTGGCTGAACAGGCCATGCCGGAGATGCCGGCGGCGGAAACCACCCAGGCCCTCGAGATGTCCCTGCCGCGCCTTTTCCCCAGCTCGCGCGACGAGCAGGTCTGGGGCTGGTGGCGCCCCGCCGGCTCCGCCCTCCGTGTCGTCTCGATCCGCCGCAGCACCTGGGAGCACTGGTGCGATGTCTGTGTCCTCCTCCGGCCCGACCTCATCGTGCCGCCCGGTCTCCTTTCCGATGTCGTCGCGAAAGGGGTTTTTCCCCTCGAGAATGAAGGCGACGGGGCACTCTGCCTGGTTGCCGAAGACGGCCGCCTGAACTCCTCCTGGTGCGATTCCTCCGACTACCTCGGCGCCGCTGCAGCCGCGGGTGTCGACCTGGGCGAACTGGCGCAAGCGCCGGATCGCGAAGTCTGGGCGCCAGCCCTCGCCCTAGCTCTTGCGGGGACCGCAATTTCTCTTGGCGATGCCGCCCGCGGCCTGCCGCCGGTGCCGCCGCTGCTCCGCCCGAAACGCCACCAGGCCCTGAAAGTCATCACCGTCTGTGCCCTCACCGCCTGCGCCCTGCTGCTCGCTTTCCAGGGCCTGCGCATCTGGAGCGCCGCCAATGAGGCGGCCGATCGCCGGCGCGCCAAGATCGCCGCCATCGAAGCGGAAATCCGCAGCCTCAAGGCTGATCCGGAACTTTCCATGGCGCTCGACGAAATGGATGTCGAGCTGCGCGACAAGATCGAGAAAGTCCCCGCAGCCCGCGCCCTCATCCGCGATTTCACCGACGCCTTGCCCGACGCCTATTACTGCAAGACCCTGCGGATCTCCTCGGGACGACTGGGGGCCACGGTCTTCTCCTCTTCCGGAGCTCAGCAGGAGCTGTACAACGCCCTCAAGGCCGCGCCCAAGCTCGACGACGACATCACCATCAACCCCAATCCCCAGGGCGGATCCTGGTCGATTGAAGTCAAGCCGATGGCCGATGCCGCGGCTGTCACCGCTGTCCCCGGAGCTGCCAAATGAATGCCGAACAACGCCGCACCGCCTCCCTCGGCCTGGGCTTTCTGTTTCTCCTTCTGATCCTCGCCTGGCAAGGCGGAGTCTTCAAGAGCTCCGGCGGCTCCAGCACCGGCGTGTCTCAGCTCTACGCCGCGGAGAAACGCCTCGCCGACGCCAAGACGCACCGCAAGGAGTTTGAGCAGCGCCTCAACGCCGCCCAGACCGCCAAGTCCTGGTGCTGGAGCGTCGATGCCAAAGGCACCTCGCCGCGCAGCGAAATCCAGCAGGCACTCAACCGCCTTGCCAAAAGCGCCAACCTCGAAGCCACGGTCAACAACGGCGTCGAACGGGCGGTCAGCGGCTGCGAATATCTCAACCAGGCCGACTTCAGCGTCCAAGTGACCGGCTGCAGCGCCCCGGATTTGCAGAAACTGCTCGACCTCATCGATGAGCAGATGCCGCTCCTCGCCGTCACCGAACTGAGCCTGATGCGCAACGAAGGCAAAGCCGCCAATGCCGGCGAAGTCGGACTCCGCCTGAATGTCCGGGCGATCATCATGAACAACAAGTCGAACGCCATTTTCAACCCGTCCGAAACCAAGCCGGCCAGCAGCGGCAAGTCGCCCAAATGAATCGCATCCCAGCCATGGAGTTTTGACGATGAAAAGCCTCCTCATCTGCAGTTCAATCGCCAGTCTCGCCGCCGCCGCCGGTGTCGCCTTCTGGGTCGCCACCTGGAAGCACGAAGACAAGGACAGCGACATCAAAGTCGCGCTCGGCAATCCGGTGGAGCCGGTCTCCTATTTCACCCGCGGCCCGGCTGTCGATTGCCAGGTCCTCGCCGAACGCCCGCTGTGGCGCGACGACCGACGCCCGGCCCCGGAAAAAACCGCCGACGAAGACGAGCTGGAAGTCGATACCCCGGTCGACCTCGAGCTCGTCGCCATCGCCGGCAGCGATGACGGCAAAGGTTTCGCGCTGATCGCACAATCGGCAGCCTCATCAAAAGACTCGCGCCGCCGCGGTCCCGGTGAAGGCGAAGCGCCCGCTCCGCGTTCGCGCAATCCCGGCGTCCTCTATGCCGTCGGCGACGAGATTCCCGGCACCGGCATGAAGGTTGCCTCGATCTCGTCCGATACGGTCAAGCTCAGCGGCAGCAAGCCGCAAGAGCTGAAAATCGAGTGGGCTTCGACCGCAGCCAAGGCGCGCCTCGATGTCGGCTTCAAAGAAGCCAGCAGCCGGAAAGTGGAAAGCAATATTCTCGGTGCGGAAAGAGCAAAACAGACGATCGATAAAAGGCCGGACCAGGGCCAGCCGCAGAAATTCGCCGGCTACACCGCGGATGAGTTGATGCATATGCGACAACAGGATCCGGATAAATTCAAGCAGGTCATGAAAGAGCTGCACGGTGGCGGCAAGAATGAAAAGGCCACTGAAGAAGCTGCGCCCGCCCAGGGTGGAGCCAAGAATGACGATGACAACAACGGCGGCGGTGGCCGCAACAAGGACAATGGCAACAACGGCGGCGGTGGCCGCAACAAGGACAAGGGCCGATAAAGCCCCGCTCGTTCCCGCTCAAGCTTGCTCAATTTTTCATCAACCGCAGTCCCAAACGAAACAGGTCGACACAGCATGCGATATCCCCTCACCACTGCCGCTTCCCTTCTCCTCCTTGCCGCCTGCGCCGCGGAAAAACCCGTCGTCGCACCGCCGGTCGAGGCTCCGATCGAAATCAAGAAGCCCAACTACGGCATCCTTGAAATCGGCCCCGCCGTCGAAGCCGCCGCGATGAAAATGCCGGAACGCGCCGGTGCCGCCGAAGGCAAGCCCGCGCCGATCTATCGCCGCCTCGCCGACCTGATGGAAGAGCTCGAAGCCAAGAAGCCGGAAGGCAAGCGCCGCGACTTCAAGACCAAGATCAAGTCGCCCAGCATGGTCGGTCAGTCGATCACCGACTTCCTCGCCCTGATGGCCGCCAAGGACCAGCTCGACTTCTCCTACGTCGTCGACCCCGCCGTCAAAGGCAGCGTCACCATCAACTCGGTCAGCCAACCCAATCTCGAAGTGCGCGACGGCTGGCTGCAGCTGGAATCGGTGCTCCTCCTCAACGGCGCCTACGCCGCCCCCGATGCCTCCGGCTCCCTCCAGATCATGCCGCTCGCCAAGATGTCGCGCGACATGCGCATCTCGCCTTTCACCGCCCAGTCCAACGTCGCCGCCGAAGTGGTGTCGCTCGCCCGCACCCCCGCCGCCGAAGCGGTCGCCAACCTCAAGCCCTTCCTCAGTGAAGGCGCCACCGCCGCCGCTCTGCCTCGCTCCAACGCCGTCCTCCTCGTCGACAACCCCTCCAATGTCGCCCGCATCAGCGAGCTGCTGAAGCTGATGGACGGCCAAGCAGAAGGCGGCTGGCCGCAGATCTCCGTTCCCTGCCGCGAAGTGCCGCCCTCGAACATCGCCGCCGAGCTGCAGAACATCATGCCGGTCCTCGGCTTCCCCTTGGAAATCTCCGGTCTGGCCACCAGCAGCGGCGCCCCTGCCGCCAAGAGTGAAGGAGCAGCCGTCCGCATCGCTGTCGTCGACCGCCTCAACACCTTGGTCATCTCGGCGCCTAACCGCGAAACCCTCGACGAGATCAGCAAATGGGTGAAAACCCTTGACTCCAGCGGCACCGGCGACCAGGAACGTCTCTTCACCTACCCGGTGAAACACGGCGATGCCCGCGACCTGATCAACGCTCTCCTCACCTTCTTCCCCAACTCGAGCTCGCCCGACACCGCGCCGAAAAGCGCCGGGCGCAACGATGTCAGCGGACAATCCGGATCAAGCTCCAATTCCGGTCAATTCGGCCAGCAGGGACAAGGCGGCGGCGGTGCCGGATCAGTGAGCTCGCCCTCCGGCACCCGTTTGACCAAGGGCGAAGCCCGCCCCGAAAGCGCCCAGACCACCGGTCGCAACGGCCAGGTCACGCCGGCCTCGGTCCGCAGCGCCTCGGTCTTCGATACCCCGATCACCATCCATGAAGACACCCGCCAGAACCAGCTGGTGATGCGTACTAGCCCCCGCGCCTGGAACACCATCAACGCCATGCTCACCTACCTCGATGCCCCGGCGATGCAGGTGATGATCCAGGTCAACGCCATTGATGTCATCCTCAGCGGCAATCTCTCCTATGGTGTCAGCTATGCCCTTCAGGATAAATTCGGCGGCAAGGAAGGCAATGTCGGCGTCGGCAACTCCTTTACTAAGGCGCCGGTCTTCACTCCGCCCACCCTCGGCTCGGCCGGCCCTACAGTGATCCCCGCCAGCGGCGGCGTCAACCCAGGTCTCACCGCGATGCTGAAAAACGCTGGCGTTGATAACGAATTCGCCCTTCTCCATGCTTTGGACAAAGATGCTAAGACCGAGCTGCTCTTCTGCCCGCAGATCACTAGTAGCAACGGCGAATTGGCGAAGTTCCAGGTCGGAAAAAGAGTCCCCTATAAATCCGGCACAACTCAGAATGCCAGCACGTCGACTGATGCGATAGATTACAAAGACACTGGCGTCATTCTCAATGTCACTCCTCGTGTCAGTGCTGACCGTCGTGTGACCTTGGATATTTCGCAAGAGATTTCCGATATCTCTAAGGAAGTGATTCCGGGCATTGAGTCCCCTGTATTCACAAAGAACTTGATTTCGACTAAACTCACTGTGGAAGATGGAGAAACCTTCTTCCTCGGCGGCATGATTAGTCATGGCAACACCGAGAGCAGTGAAGGCATCCCTCTGCTCAAAGACATCCCGTTCATCGGCTGGCTCTTCGGCGGTGTCACGCATGATACGGCCAAGAAAGAAATCGTCCTCTTTGTCAAAGTCAAAGTGATCGACAACAAATCCTCTTTGCAGAAGGTTCTCGAACGCTACCGTGACTCCAAGCGCGTCCAGGACGCTCATCCGGAGCTGAAATAATGAGTTTCAAGATCGACACCGCGACCATCCGCCTAGAGCTTGAAAAAGCTCTCGGATCCCCCTTGGGCGAAACTTGGCGTCCCGGCGATGAATGGGGCCTCGTCGCCGACGGCAAATTGACCGAGCAGGACACCCTCAAGGCCTACGTCGCCGCCACGGGTCTGGAAAGCCCGGAAGATGAAATCGGACGCCCCGAACGCTTCGACGGCGTCCCCACCGAATACCTCGCCGAAACCCTGCAGCTGCCGATCAGCTGGGATGACGCAACAGTTACCCTCGCCGTCGCCCAGCCCTGGCAGCTCGGTGCCATCGCCCTGCACTGGCGCGCCGGCCACGACCGCAAAGCCCGCTTCGTCCTGGTGCGTCGCTCGCAACTGGAACGCCGCCTCGCCGAAGTCTACCAGCAACGCGGCGGACTCGATGCCCTCGGCGGCGACGACAGCGAGCAGTCGCTGCGCGACATCGCCAAAGAAGCCCCCATCGTCCGCCTCGTCAACGACATCTTCGCCCGCGCTCTCGAATCGGGAGCCTCCGACATCCACATCGAACCGAGCGAAACCGAGCTCAAGGTGCGCTTCCGTATCGACGGCGTCCTCTCCACCGCCTTCGAGCCGCCGCACGCCCAGTATTCCGCTATCGCCTCGCGTCTGAAGCTGATCGGCGGCCTCAACATCTCCGAACGCCGCCTGCCTCAGGACGGCCGCATCCAGCTCACCATCGGCCGCGAAGATCTCGATGTCCGCATGTCCACCCTTCCCGCCATCCACGGCGAGTCGATCGTCATGCGTCTGCTGCGCAAAAATGCCGGAGATTACTCCTTCACCAGCATCGGCATGGACGAGTCCACCCGCGGCACTTTCGAAGACCTGATCCAGCGTCCCCACGGCCTGATCCTCGTCGTCGGTCCCACCGGCTCCGGTAAGACCACGACCCTGTACTGCGCCCTGATGAAACTCAACACCGGCCTCGACAAGATCATCACCGTCGAAGACCCGGTCGAATACCAGGTCCCCGGCATCACCCAGGTGCAGGTCAAATCCTCCATCGGCCTGACCTTCTCCTCCGGCCTGCGCTCCATCGTCCGCCAGGACCCGGACATCATCCTCGTCGGTGAGATTCGCGACCGCGAGACCGCCGACATTTGCATCAACGCCGCCCTCACCGGTCACCTAGTGCTTTCCACCCTGCACACCAACGACTCTGCCGGCGCCATCTCGCGTCTGCAGGACATGGGAGTTGAGCCCTTCCTCATCGCCTCGGCTCTCACCGGCGTCATGTCGCAACGCCTCGTCCGCCGCGTTTGCCCGATCTGCCGCAGTAGCGGCCTGATCGGCGATTTGCGTTGCCGCAGCTGTTCCGGCACCGGCTACAAAGGTCGCGTCGGCATCTACGAGCTTCTGGTCATCGACGATGCCATCCGCTCGCTGATCACCCGCCGCGAAAGCGCCTCGATCATCGCCAAACATGCCCAGGCCCACAACGGCCTCAAGCTGGTGCGCGAAGACGGTCTGGCAAAGGTGACCAGCGGCCTCACCACCCTCGAAGAAGTCGAACGCGTTTGTTGCGAAAGTTGACCCATGCCACTCTACCGATTCAAAACCGCCGCTGCCGACGGCAAGCTGGCTGAGAGCGTCGCCGAAGGGGAGAACCCGGGCGACGCCGAACGCCGCCTGCGCAGCCGCGGCCTGACTCCTCTCGCCCTGCTCGGCGAAGGCGAAGGCAAAAACGGCGGCAACGGCTTCTTCGCGCCGCGTTTCGACGCCGTCGATTTCACCGACCGCCTGGTTCCCCTGCTCGAAGCTGGGATCTCGCTCGAACGGGCCCTGTCGATCGTCGGCGAAACCTCCGAACGCGAACCGGAAAAGGAGATGGCTCGCCAGCTCCGCCAAGGTTTGCACGAAGGCCGCCGCCTATCGCAACTGGTGCGCGACCGCAGCAACCAGTTCCCGCGTCTCTACGCCAACGCCGTCGAAGCGGGCGAAGAAGCCGGCGCCCTGCCACAGGTCATGGCCGAGCTCCGCCGCCACTTGCTGGAGCGTCGCGAAACCCGCAACTTCATCCTCTCCTCCTCGGCTTACCCGGTGGCAGTGAGCTTCATCTCACTCGCTGTCATTGCCTTCCTGCTTGGTCACGTGGTGCCGCGTTTCGCCGCCATCTTCCAGAACGGCCACCGCAAGATGGGCGCCGCCACCGAACTGCTGGTCGGCATCTCCAACGGCCTCGCCACTTGGTGGCCACTCCTGATTGTGCTTTCAATCGCCGTCACTTCGGGCCTCTGGTGGCTGCTCACCGCGCCGTCCCAGAATGCCCGCCGCGATGCCCTTATCATACGCCTTCCCTTCCTCGGTCATTTGGTGATGCTGATGAACACCGCCATCCTCTGCCGTACCATGGCGGTCCTCCTGCGCTCCGGCGTCCACTTGCTCAAGTCGGTGCAGATCGCCTCGCGCGCTGTGCCGCACAGCGGCCTCGGCGACAGCGTCGCCGCCGCCGCTTCGCGCCTGCGTCAGGGTGAACGCCTGTCCGAGGCGCTGCGCTCCTGCCCGCTCCTGCCGGCACTGGTGCCGCGCATGCTCGCCGTCGGCGAAGAAACCGGCGACGTCGAGTCGATGATGACCAAGGTGGCGGAACGCTACGACTTGGAATTCCGCAACCGCGTCAAAGCCATGCTCGCCCTCTTCGAACCCCTGATCATCGCCGTCCTCGCCGCCGTCGTCGGCTCGGTCGTCATCGTCATGTTCCTCGCCATCCAAGAACTCTCGAACCCGAAATAACAACAAACCCAGGAATGCTCCCATGAAAAACCGCAAACGCGCTCGTCGCAATGCCTTCTCCCTCGTCGAACTGGTCATCGTCATCGGTATCATGGCCACCCTCGCAGCCATCGTCGGGGTCAACGTCATCAAGCACGCTGATGAAGCCAAGGTCGCCGCCGCCGGCACCCAGATGGCGAATCTGAAAACCGCAATCATCGGTTTCAATAGCAAATACGGCAAAGTTCCGGAACGATTGGACGATCTCGTCACCAATCCCGGTAATGTGAAAAACTGGAGCGCGGCACTCGATACCCAGTCGATCCCGAAAGACCCCTGGGGCAATGACTACATCTACGAATCCAAGGCCAACACCAATCTCGGTTTTGAAATCACCTCCTTAGGTCGCGGTGGCTTGCCCGGCGGCGAAGGTCTTGAAGCCGACATCAAGCTCTCCGAAACCAAGTGATCTTCCCCCTGATCAGTTCCCGCCTTCAGCTTCGGCGTCAACGCCGCGGCTTCTCCTTGCTGGAGCTGATCGCCGTCATCATCATCATCTCGATTGCCACCGGCATTGCCGCGATGAGTTTCAGCCATGCCGGGCAGCGCGATCCGGTGGAGCAGGTGATTGAAAACCTCGAGGCCACCTTCAGCGCCGCCCAGAGCCGCGCCGTGCTTGGCGGCGTCGCCATCCGGGTCAGCATGGCCAAGGACGACAGCGGCGCCTCGGCCCTCACCATTTCCTCCATCGGCGGCGGCTCTTCCCGGCAAGGCGAAGTGATCCGCACCGGCGAAGACCGCCATCCCTTGCCGCCCTCCTGCAACGCCAGCTTCAAAGACGAAGGCGACTTCCTCTTCCTGCCCAGCGGCGAAGCCCGCGGCCCCGTCCTCACCGTCAGCGCCGGCGATCGCAGCGCCAAGATCACTCTCGACCGCTTGACCGGACGCATGATCGTCGAGGAAGAACCATGAACAAGCTTGAAAGCCCAGTTGTGTCCCAATTGTGTCCCAATTGTGTCGCAGTCGTGTCCCAGTTGAAACGCCGCGCCTTTTCCCTCATCGAAGTCATCGTCGCCACTCTGCTTTTGGCGATCGCCGCCGCCGGTGCCACCTCCTTGGTTTCGGCCTCCCTGCGCTCCCTTTCCGATGCCCAGGATTCCTGGCGCAGCGAGCATCTGCTCAGCGTCGCCGCCGAGCACTACCTGCTCAGCGGCCCGAATGTGCCGCTCCCCGGCGGCATCCTGCCCGAAGGCTACCAGGTCAGCTGCAGCGTCATCGCCGCACCCGTGCCCGCCGGCGAAGACCCCGAAACCTATGCCCAGCCGATCAATGGCTGGCTGCCCGGACGCTATCAGATCCGTCTGAGTCGCGACGGCCGCGACATCGGCGATCTCAATGTCGACAAACTCGTTCCCGAGAGCGAATTATGAGTAACACAGTTTTCACCACAGAGACACAGAGACCACAGAGAGAAGGACTCAGCCTTCTTTTTAAAAAACTCTGTGCCCTCTGTGCCTCTGTGGTGAATTCCCGCCGAAAACTTCGCTTCACCTTGGTCGAGCTGATCCTCGCCCTCGGCTTGCTCGCCATCCTGGCTGCCACCGGCGCCGCCTTGATCAGCGGCTTGACCCGGGCCTGGGACGAGTCGCGCCAACAAGGCCGACGCGTGCAGGAACTGGTTCGTCTCGACCGTTGTTTCCGCAGTCTCGCCGGCAATGCCATGCCTTTCACCTGGCGCAATGCCGCGATGCAGCAGACCAATGCCTTCATCGGCAATCCCGATACCCTGCGCCTCGCCTCGCAGATCACCCCTGCCGACGCCATCGACGGCGGCCTGCGCTTCACCTATCTCAGCCTCGATCGCGACGGGCAGCTGGTCGCCATCGTCCGTTCCAAGCCCTTCTCGGAAGAAGCCGAGCCCGAGGGCCTGCGTTCGGTGTTGTCCGAAAATGTCGCCTCGATCCAATTCTCCTACTGCCGCGTTTCCAGTGCCGATCCGCTGGTCGAGGTGATGGAATGGGTCGACACCTGGGAGAGCGATCGCGCCGACATTCCGTTGGCGATCCGGATGCAGGTCGACTGGCAGGATGGACGCACGGAAAACTTCCTGATGCGCACCGCCGGTTCCGGCCGTTACGAGCGTCACGGCTCCTGGCGTAACGGCGAAAAACTCACAGGTCAACGATGAGAAACCGAGTTGAAAGGCGAAGTGCCGACGCTTCAAACCAAGATGCGGTGAGCCAAGCTGCTGCGGCTGCTGTTCCCCAGTCGTGTCCCGATTGTGTCCCAGTTGTGTCCCAGTTGTATCCCAGTTCGGAAAAAGGCGCCGCCCTGATCATCGTCCTGGTGTTCACTGCCTTGGCCTTCGTCATCGGCGCCGGCATCGCGGCTGCCTGTGGCACCGCCGCCATCCCCGCCAATGCCCAGGCGCTCACCCTGCGCTCACGCTACGAAGCCGAATCCGCCTCGACCTATGCCGTCTGGCGCCTCGCTTCCGACATCAAGCTGCACAGCAATCGCAACATGGGCCGCTTCGACGGTGCAGAGACCGCAGATGACAATGCCACCCGAGCTGTCGCTGATGGACGCAGCCTCGACTTTCATCTCGATGAAGGTTCGACCGCTTCAGTGCAGCTCCTCGACGCCAACCGCGGACTCGATGTCTCCGGCAACCTCGGCCCCAGCCGTGCCAAAACCTTCATCTCCGCCGCCGGCTTGGGGGCTACCGACGACACAGAGCCGATCCGTGCCTGGCTGTCTCGCGCCGGCGACTATGTCGATGGCGACAGCCTGGTGCAGAACAACGGTATGGAGCAGTCCGATTACGCCCCGGACAACCTGCCGCGCAACGGCGCTCTGCAATCGCAATGGGAAGCCCTGTGGATCCCCGGTTTCCGCGACGTCATGCTGCCTGGCGCCGTCGGTTCCAACACCTGGCCGATCCCGGAAGTCGACCTGCTGCGTCTGGTGCCGCCCCGAGGCCAGACCTTCCCCGGCTCCGACAAGCCCAACTTCTTCGCTTCACCCGCCTGGATGATCGGCCAGCTGGCGCAGCTCGAGGAGGATGAACTCGCCGCCGTGATCGGCGCCCGCGACGCCTGGAACAGCAGCCGCATCCCCTTGAGCGAATCCCTCGGTGAATTGCGTCCCAAGGTGGAAAAATTCTTCAGCATGAGCGAAAGCAAAGTCTACGAACTGCGTTGCCGCAGTGTCCGTCCCGACGGCCTCGGCCCGGGCACGCTGAACGCCGTCGTCGATCTGTCGAAGGGCCTGCCGAGCAGCGGCAGCAGCGGCTTCAAAGGTCTGCGTTGGTGGTCGTGGCGGAACGACTGAGTCGCGCTTGGCTTTTTAGTGAATCTCCTCTTTGGTTCTAAACGTCCGTTAGCTTGCGCCTTATCCTGCGTATCATGGCTGTCGACCAAGACAGCAAAACCTAGAGAAGGAGCAGTTATGACCTCGCAAGAACTCCCCGTATACTTCATCGTTGGCGGCTCCAGCGGCATCGGCGCGGAAGTCGCGCGGCAATGTTCGGCCAAAGGATTCAGGCTCCTTGTCTCCGGCCGAGATCAGGAAAGGCTTGAGGCCATTGGCGAAGAAACTGGAGCGATGACCGTGAAGCTCGAGGCTCGCGACAGCGCTGCCGTCGATGCCGCTTTCAGTCAGGGGATAGAACACTTCGGGCGCGTCGATGGCGTCGTCAACTGCGCCGGCTCGATCCTCCTCAAGCCGGCTCATTTGATCAGCGACTCGGAGTTCGCCGACACCATCGCGATCAATCTGATCACCGCCTTCAACGTCCTGCGCGCCGCGTCGCGCATCATGATGCGCCAGGAAGGCGGCGGCAGCATCGTCTTGTGCTCCTCTGTGGCGGCGCGGCGGGGATTGATCAACCACGAGGCCATCGCTGCCGCCAAGGCCGGGGTCGAGGGGCTCGCTCTTGCGTCCGCCGCCAGCTACGCCAAGTCCAAGATCCGGATCAATTGCGTCGCTCCGGGTTTGACCCGCACGCCGCTGGCCCGCAGCCTGACCGATAACCCCGCGATCGCCAAGGCCTCGGCTGCGTTGCATCCCCTCGGACGGCTCGGCGAAGCCCACGAGGTGGCGGCGGCGATCACTTGGCTGCTCGATCCCGGCCAAAGCTGGATCACCGGCCAGGTCCTCGGGGTCGACGGCGGCTTCGCCAGCCTGCAGGCGAGGCCCTGAACCTGGATTCAAATTCAAGATTAAAGACGCCTCAACAGGGGAGTTCCCGCTCATGACTGACTCACCACGCATCCTGCTCATCGGCGCCACCGGCTATATCGGTGGTCGCCTGCTGCCTCTTTTGGCGGCCGAGGGTCATGTGCTGCGCTGTCTGAGCCGGCAGCCGCAACGCCTCACGACCCGTGTCCCTGCGTCGGTGCAAGTGATGGCCGGCGATGTCCTCGATCCGAACTCCCTCGTTCCCGCGATGCAAGAGGTGGACACCGTCTTCTATCTTGTCCATTCGATGGCGGAATCGGGCGATTTCGAAAGACTCGACCGCGCCGCAGCCGATCATGTCGGAGCCGCAGCTGCCGCCGCAGGAGTGCGGCGCATCATCTATCTCGGCGGCCTCGGCAGCGATGGCGAATGCCTGTCGGCGCACCTGCGCAGCCGTCACGAGGTCGGGGCGAGACTGGCCGCGCACGGCGTTCCGCTCGTCGAACTTCGCGCCTCGATCATCATCGGCTCCGGCAGCCTGTCCTTTGAGATGATCCGCGCCCTGGTCGAAAAACTGCCGGTGATGATCACGCCGCGATGGGTCCAGGTGATGGCGCAACCGATCGCCATCGGCGATGTCCTGGCCTATCTGCGCACGGCTTTGACCTTGGCGTCGAAGGAGCCCCACCTCGTTCTCGAGATCGGCGGTCCCGAGGCGATTTCCTACGGCCAGCTGATGATGGAATATGCCCGCCAACGCCAGCTCCGGCGCTTCATGATCCCGATTCCCTTTCTGACTCCCTATCTTTCCAGTCTCTGGCTCGGCCTGGTCACCCCGGTCTACGCGCGCGTCGGCCGCAAACTCGTCGACAGCCTTCGTCACCCGACTGTCGTCGTCAACGATCGGGCTCGGGGCCTGCTGAATCGCCCCACCTTGTCTGTTCGCGACGCCATCGCCGTGGCCTTGCGCAATGAAGATGCGGATTTCGCTCTCACCCGCTGGTCCGACGCGCTCTCTTCCGCCGGTCCGGCGCCATCCTGGGGAGGCGTCCGCTTCGGCAATCGCCTGATCGATACCCGTAGCCGGCGCGTTGCCGCTCCAGCCGCCACAGTCTTTGCCGCCGTCGAAGCCATCGGCGGCAACACCGGCTGGTATCATGCCAATACCCTGTGGACCCTGCGCGGTTGGCTCGATCTTTTGTGCGGTGGCGTCGGCATGCGCCGCGGCCGCCGCGACCCGCATCATTTGCTGCCCGGGGACACCGTCGATTGCTGGCGCGTCGAAACCCTGGAGCCTGGCAAGCGCCTGCGGCTGAGCGCAGAGATGAAACTCCCCGGCCGCGCCTGGCTCGACTTCGAAGTCACTGACCAGGGAGACAGCTGTGAACTGCGCCAGACCGCGACCTTCGACCCGCACGGCCTCTTCGGCCTGGCTTACTGGTATTCCATCTGTCCCTTGCATGAATTCGTCTTCGCCGGCATGCTCCGCGGCATCGCCGAAAGCGCCGAGAAAGAGGAGAGATCACCAAGTTGAGGACGAGTCTTTCAGCCTGAAAACCGCAGCAGAGGAATGGAACCGGGTTGAAAGGTTGAAAGGTTGAAACGCAAGCGCATGAACAACAGCAACAAGAGCCGATTCTAAGAGCAATGTTCAGGGGCGGCAAAGATGACTGCCGAAGCTTTTCTTCATAGTCGTTAGTTG
>CAMCSH010000022.1 GCA_945877655.1 Lentisphaera araneosa HTCC2155
CGTCCTTGATGGCGCCGAGGTAGATCCGGCTCTGCGCGGGGGTCTTGCCGGGGCGGTAGACGGCTTGGGCAAGGTGGAGGGCGGCGCGGCCATTGGGCAAGGACTGCTTCTGAAGGTGGGACATGGGGGCTCCGGGGTTGGTAGATACCACAGAATATAGATGCGTTATTCGAGCTTGGCAAGGGAGATTTTATAGATACTTTTGATTTTTCTAGATTTTAGGTGATAGAAATGAGACCGCCTCGGCCCTACGCGTCGCGTCGCCATAAGCCTACGTCGAAAACAATGGATCTCCGGCCTCAAGAAACGCGGCAGCAATGTCGCCTCTGTGAACGCGTCGACGTTATCGACGACGACGCGGTGGAGGAAAATCGCTAGCATCAATGCCGCAGCAATCCCTTGATCACCTGGAGGCTGAAATCATAGGGTTCTGGCCTCTGTGGTCATTTGCACCGGAGAGTAAGTGAAAGGCTTTTTCAAGGAGCCAGGGGCTTCCACCGACCCTTATTTTGGACGTCTCTCCAGTTAAGGAATTGGGCTGAGCCGTCTAGCATGACTGTGGTGAAGAAACCAGGACGGTCTGGGTGCAGACCAGTGCTAGCAGTCCACTTGGTAAGACTTCCAGTAACACCTGAGCGGTACCAACCGCGAGTCCCAACCAATGTATCCCTTTCTATTATGAGTAAAATGTCGCTAGGACTATAGACAACTTTTGAGATCTTGAAAGCAGACGAGGACCCCTCGGCGACAAATCCCGCGCCAGCATCGACATTAGATTGACCGCCGGTTGCTTGGCCGTTCATGACGTAGCTACGAGCTTGATAAGGGTCTGAGGCGCTGGCGGCACCGCGGTTACCATTCTGTGGAGCGTTTGGGTCGGTAACGACCTGAGTTTTGGATAATGGACAAACCCAAATTTTACCTCCCGGAATCTTATCGGAGACTTTGATGCCTTGTAAAGCGACCATAGCCGGGGTGAAATTATTAAGGTGTACTGAAAGCCTAGAATCGAAGGAACCACCTGAGTTAGTTGTAGGAAGTGTTCCTTTTGTAATCATGGTATAAGACACAGTGGCGGCAGCGACCTGCTTTGAATTGTTGAAGCACACCACGAATTCGGCCCGCTGCCTTGCCTTTGCCATCGTGCCGATCAGCAAGCTGACAATAATGGCTATGACGACGATGACGCACAGCAATTCGACAAGAGTGAATGGATTTTTCTTCATGGGGACTCCTCCTCTTCATTTGGATTGCTAGACAGAGCAATTCCGTGGGTCTTCCGGAACTCTTCAAATTCCCCGCCTTTCCAGAAGCGGAAATAGCGATTGTAAATCTCTAGGGGCGTACCCTCCAGGGGCTCCCAGCGCTTGATCGCCCCAGACTTAGCTTCATAAATTTGGAATCCTAAGAAACCGGACTGGGCGAAATAGCTCTCGGATTGAAAAGCTCCTCCCCTAAAAACCGCGTAGATCCATTTCTGAGGCAAATCTTTAGCTAGGGTAGAACGTGGAAAGCCATCAAAAAAAATGACCAAAGCTTCCTTGCCGGCATCCGGCTTTAAAGCGCACTCCTGCACGGATTCGAGTGGCTGTACAGGTCGATCAAGTTCATGGCAAAGCTTGTCCACTAAATATTGTGATGCAATTGGTCCATGAAAGATCAAGCGTGCCGGCAGTTTGTCCCTGGCTGGCAGGTGCGAAACGAAGCCCTGAATCTCCGCCTCATCAAGCTGTGCGTCGACTTCATCTCGTGGTAGGGAAATAAAGTGAAGTATGGCAAATATCAGGGACATCGCCACGAAGAGTAATGTCGCGGGAGTGCGAAAACGCCTCTCCCTCAACTTGCGAATGAAGATGAGAGACAGCACTCCAGCACTGAGGAGAAGGGAGAGAATGATGTACATGGGGCCTCCGGGGTAGGTTTAACTCAAACAGAGAGATTAGGTTCATGATATACGAAATCGCTTATTAATTAAAGGAAGGAGAAACAAAATTCTACTTCCAACGAGCCCTTGGGATCATAGTCGTACCATGGAGAAATTGAGCTGAGCCATCGACCATGATACAGGTAAAGAAACCTATCCTGCTGGGGTGAAGGCCAGTCTTGTTCAGATACTGATTGGAGACCCAGCCGGTAACGCTGTCACGAAACCAGCCGCGAGTGCCCTTGTCAGAGTCCCTTTCTGGTATGAGCAGGACCTGGCTGGGACTATTAACGATTTTTGTGATATTGAAAGTTTCACTCCCGTATTCACGGATCAATCCATCGCCATCTGCGATCGCGGCGGCACCGCTGGATGAATGGCCGTTCATGACATAGCTTCGAGCTTCATAAGGGCCAGGAGTGGAGATTCCATTGGGTGAATTAACGGTTTGCGTCTTGGCCGAAGGGCAAAGCCAAGTCTTGCCACCCGGGACTTTGTCTGAGACCTTAATGCCGTCCCGATTGACCATGGCAGGTGTGAAACCATTGAGGAAGACTGATAACCTGGCGTCCCAAGATCCCGAGGACGTCGTCGTCGGAAGAGCTCCTTTATTAGTCATAGTATAAGCAACAGCGGCTCCCGCAATCTGCTTTGCGTTATGAGAACACACCGCGAATTGAGCTTGTTGCCGCCCTTGTTTCATGCCGCTTATCAGCAAGCTGATCAGAATGGCGATGATGGCAAGGACGCAAAGCAATTCGACAAGAGTGAAGGCATTTTTCTTCATGGGGATTCCTCCTCTACATTTTGATTGCGCACCGGGATTCGGCAGTTCTTACGGAACTCTTCAAAGTCTCCGCCTTTCCAGAAGCGGAAATAGCGTCCATAGATCTCCGCTGGCGAGCCCGCCAATCGCCCCAAGCGATGGATCTCCTCAATCATCGCCTCATTCTGGCAGGAGCTTTGAAAGCCAACAAAACCGGGCAGGGCGAAATAGCTCTCGGCTTGATAGGCGTCCCCCCTGAAAACTGCGTAGAGCCATTTCTTGGGCAGATCTTGGGCTGGCGTAGTACGAGGTAAGCCGTCGAGGAAAATGACCAGCGCTTCCTGAGCGGCATCCGGCTGGGCGGCGCAGTCCGTCACTGATTCCAGCTTCTGAGGGTTTCGGCCCAGTGCGAGGCAAAGCTTGTCCGCCAAATATTGCTTAATAATGGGGCCATGTAGAATCAACCGGGCCGGCAGTTTGTCCTTGGGTGGCAGATGGGAAAAAAAGCCCTGGATCGACGCCTCATCAAGCTGCTCGCCGATTTCATCCCGCGGTTGGGAACGGAAGTGGAGAATGGCAAATATCAAGGCCATCGACAGCAAGAGTATTTTAATGGGAGTGCGATAGGGAATCCGCTGCCGCAACTTGCGGAGGAAGACGATCGCCAGTACTGCGGCACTCAAGAGAACGGAGATTATGATGTACATGGTGACTCGGGGGTTGGTTTCATTAAAACAGAGATGAGTTTCATTAATATGCGAAATCGCTTCGGTAAGCAAGGAAGATGTCTGTTGTCGTGTTGTCGGCTTTAGGGTCTTATTTTCGTAGCGGCTCTTTGCCCGTGATAACCAAGCCGCGTTTGTGTATAGTGAAGATGAAGGCCGTCACCGACGAAGAGAGGCTGCGGGAATCAGCGCCATAACCACCGTTGTCGCGGTTAGGTTGGTAATAAAATGTGCCGTCTTGGCACTGCGCCATGGTGAACCACCAGCGATTGGCATCCATGAGCTTGCGAAAGCTGTCGGCATCAAGATGAGCGGAGAGCGCGGTGTAGGCCATGCCCATCATCGGAGACCCATGGGTGTCAGGAAAACTCTGAGGATGCAAACCAATCACCCGAGCTTGAGACAAGGCACGCTCGCGGTAGACGGGATCCTCGTAGGGAGAATAAAAATTGGCGATGCCGGCTGCACCCGTCCTACCCATGTCCGCCCAGCCATTCGGGCCACCGCCCACGGAGTCGCTATACCATACATAGCCGTTCTGGCCCGTTCCTCTCGCCAAGAAGTCGTAGGCGGCTTCGTGCTTCTTGCGATCGATCTTGATGCCGCAGCGGTGCATCAATGCATAGGCCAAAGACCCTTGTCCGGTAAGCATGCAGATCGGGCCATAGCCTCCAAAGCCGGGATTATGGCCCCATCCGCCATGAGCGTCCATGGCATCTTTCGGAAAGCTCCGTGGATGTGTTTCCTTAGCCTTAGGATTGATCTGCGACATGTCCAAATATTGGCTTTTTGATAAAACATCGTACAGCTGCTGCAGATCCGGCAAGACAGTTTTATCGCCAGTTGCCAAGTGATATTCGCTGATCACAATTGCCGCGGACATGTAGGACCAATTGGCCAATCCATTCCTATTTGTGTCGATCGAACCCTTGTGATAGATCAAGTTCCGCTTAATCGCAGGCAGGTATTTTGCCTCTCCTGTGGCCAACAAGGCCAAGGGAGTGAAAGTATCTTGGATAGGGCCGCCGAATGACCCGTTTTGCTGTTGCTGATCGACGTTATACTTCAATAATTCCGCCAGTATCAGATCTGATTTGCGACAGTTCAGCGGAAATCTCGGGGCAAAACTCCCGTATTTGGTCCCGACGTTGATGCTGACTTCAAGGATTTCCGCGCCGCGGCGCAGCGTGATGAGGAGCACTCCTTTGCCTTTCTCCCCCTGGCATTCCTCAAGTGCCTGAGCGAATTCTAAAATTGGACCGTCAGCACCAAATACCTTAATACCGTATCCGTTGCGGTGACTCTCGATAAATCTCTTGCCGCCAGCTCCGATGATGAAATCGCCGATCTGGATTTTGCCATCAGAGGGAGACTTCGGGAAGACGTATTTGATCAGAAGGGCCTTGGGATCGTCCGCTAGCAGTCTTGCCCGCAAGCCGGTGATACCGAGATTGTAGAACCAGCCGGGCACTTCAGCGTCCGGACCCGATCCGGCGCGATTCCCCCATGGCTTGACTTCAGTGTAATGAACTTGAGAGTACAAGGGCTGGGCGATCCCTAGCATCAGGAAAGCTAAGATGTGAAAATGATAGAAATGGAATTGAGGTCTCATTTTTAGGGGGTCTCGTCATTATGTTTTTAATGTTTCGTGGGTAAAAACCTGCCTGAGTATATCACAGAAATTATAAAATCAATTATGCTGTATTTGGAGACGTGGAGCCTGCTCTTTATCACCCTCTCTAGAGGTTATTTTTGCGCTGGCCAAATTTGTGTTTTCTCCTGGCCACCGCAATTCACGAATGAGCAAGAAGGTCAACTCTTCATCTTTATGGTCCTTCAGGAAATAGGTGACATCAATTTCTGAGTATCCTGCTTTATTGGTAAAGCTCATGTGGCCAGTCGGAGGAGATTCTGTAGAAATCACCCCGCCTCGAACGGCGGATACGGTGCGGCACACAGCCGGCGCATTTTCGCCCGTGATTTGCATTTCCTCCCATTTATCATCGACCAATCCGTAAACGCGGACGACATAAGGTTCGTCATAGTCATATTCGCTCAATCTCTGCCCGTAGACACGTAGAGAAGCCTTGTTGCAAGCTTCTTTTGCAGATTTATCCACTTTGAATTTAAGATAAGAAATTGCATTTTTATCGTTCTTTTCGTTCCGACCCACATGAAGTGCGGCTTCATTGCCAAAATTGGTCTTAGAGAAGCCCCCTTGGCGAATAGAAGTATCTGAAATGGCGCTGTAGTTCGAAACCTTGAGCACCTTGTTTCTCGGAACGCTAATCAAGCAGACAGAGGCTCTGGGCTGAGTCAAGCTGATGGTTTTGTCCGAGCCAAGAGTCACGTTATGAGTGATTTCACCAAATCTCCCTACGCTGACTTCTTTCACCTGAACCTGGGCCCCCGGCAATACCTCCAAAGCACTCAGATCAAATTTCAGATTGTAATCATTCTCCTCATTGACTTGCACCGACCAGATGTAGTATCTCTGAGTGATAGGATTATAAGTGGTATGCGCCTGATAATGCAGGTCCTTTTTCGTGATCTCGGTTTTGAAGAGGTCCTGTGCATTCGAAAAGCCCTCAGCGAACATCCCTAGGATCTGGGCGTTCTTAGTAGCATTTCCAATCTCAGAATCTGATTGGGGTCTCTTGCCTCTTTCAAAGCTGGCAGGCTTGCCATCGTCGTTCTCTTTGAAGAATTCCTGAAGAACAGTGTTGCCCCATCGGGATTGACAAGAATTGAATTTGAATAAGAATATGCCATATGCGAGTTGTTTTTCCATCATCGTTCCCCAGATCGACCCCATGGAATGAATGACAGCAGGAGAATCACTTGTCCAGGTGGTGGACGGTCGAGACCAATTTTTGCCGGTTGAGACATTCAACTCTGTAAAGATTTGAGGTATAGCCTTGCCAGTTGCGGATTCCTCAAGCATCATCTCGTGAACAAGGTCTAACTCTTTTGCATTTTGCCTGGGCCTGTCACTGTAGCGATGTCGGTTATAGAATTGGACAATATCCTTGTCGACTTTATTTCCATGGTAGTCGGTCCGCAGGCTTCTCATCATTACACGTGCGACTATGGAACAAGGGTCGGATGCCAGAACAGGCGCTGCATATTGTGGTAACAAATTCTTTTTATAGATTCGGTTGACATCTTCGACGGCAGAATGGACGGCGTCACCAATAAGCATTAACTTCAAGGCGATTTCCTCTTCAGATAAAACCCGCAGTTCACCATCCGGCTCATTGCCATACTGGTGGATCGCAACATCATAATTTTTTGCTGTATAAAAGACTGAAGCGTAAGTCACCATCCAGTTATACCAATGATCGGCCCAAGTATTCGGCCAATTTTTCGGGCCTGAACAATTGATTATGTTGGGAACAGACTTTTTGATTTGAGTAAATTCAATCTCCATTTCTTTAGATTGTCGACTCTTGGAGAGTTCATCCCAAAGCAAATTCTTGAATTTTTCAGGATCAGATCTGAGCTGCTTTTTCAAAGTATCAAATTCTTCGATATTATTGATTTGTTGCGTGGGTTTAGCTACAAACTTGCTGAAAGCTCCAGCTCCCCACCATGTCCTCGCTGCATTGGGGCGGATATAACTTAGCCAGGCTCCATCACTAGGAGAATCTATAGATCCTCTAGTTCCGACCCACTGCATAGTTTTCCCGACAACAGTTAATGTCGGCTTAATAACAATGTCTGGATTTTGATCGGCCAGAAATATCCCCGGGGTTGTATATCCGGATCCGGGAACATTGTTTAATAGACTTGCTGCTTGGCTTAATACTTCGGCTTTAAATTCATTTGGGATTGCCGACCCGAAAAAAATCATTCTCGGCTGTTCCGGATAAATAGTCATAGTCACCCCAATGGATGCCGTGAATTTCCTGTAGGCTTCCATAACATCAGACTCTGTTTTTATGCCCGCCAATTCTGGAATGACTTTCGCTTTTTTGCCAAACTGCTTTGCGATGACATCAAAGATTTGAGCCATATACAGTGATGAATCCGCTAGAGGCCTCACTTCCTGTTCACGTGTGATGATGTAGTCAAGCCCTGATTTGCTTAAAATTATAGGGCTTCCGAGATGGAGTGCCACCAGTCCATTAGAGAAAATCTTTCGAAAATTCCTCGATGGTCCGTTCGGGAAAACTGCGTCCGGGTCTGCCGTATTGTACAGTTGAATTTCTGTGAGCCCACCACCTCCAGTGCTTTCAATCTCAACACGCACTGAACTGACTTTCATAGGCTTAAACTGAAACTCTTGGGTTCCCATCGAGGTGCCTACAAGCAACTCACTCCAAGCTCCGCCATCGTAAACTAAAATCCTAAATTTAGTTACTTTATTCCCCGCTTCAACAACAACGATTTTATCCACTGTAACAGGCAGGCCCAGACTTACGTCAACCCAACCTTGTTTATCTTTTCCATTGAGGTTCCAGGCTGATTTTAAATCCCCATCGACTACATTGGCGGCAAACCGGCCGCTAGAATAGGAGGAGCAGTGTGCATACTGACTATATCTAGAACGCAAGAGATTATAGTTATCAAAACCTCCGACGCCTGGCCCATTGGTGCTTTGGTCGGCCTCCACTTCTAGCAAAGCCTGATCGCTTGTTTCCTGTGAAGAGCCAGAAGAGACAAGGGTTAACAAGCCTAAGGACAATGCAGAAAACATATTTCTTAAACTGTTTTTATGGTTAACATTTTTCATCGTTTTTTCCTTTTTGATCATTGATGATGCGAAACCGGACAAGGGGATTGTGGATATCCTTTCAATCATTTGAAAAATTCCATGCCATGGGACTTTTGTATTGGAACTAGGCTTTGATAGAATTTTATTAGCGCTTCTGCGGGTGGCAATCTAGCTGCGAAGCAGTGCCTGAGTGAGAAGGGAGGCAGCATGGGAGGGCTCCGGGTGTATTTCCAATATAAGCAACTGCAAGATTAGCTCGATGGTTCCGGAAGAAACTGAGAAAATCCTTTTTATTAGCAGGGATTTTTAGGCAACACATCAAAAATGAGCATGATATTAGGCGGAAAATCGAAAATGGGCGCATTATTAGGCAAATTAGGAACGCCTAGACAAAGAGGCCTTCCATTTTTTCTTTCCGAATTAGCGTCGGACATAGCCAGCAACTGGCGTCTAACCCTAGCGCCAGCACTCGACTGAACTAGTCGCGGCGCAAAAGAGAATTAGCTTCTCGGCGCCTAAATCCATTTCGACCCGAGAACCTGCATGAACGCCGCCGCCCCCGATGCCGATGTCTTCGACCGCTTCTTCCGCGAAGCGGCTGATTACCTGCCGCCCAGCCACCGCCGCCAGAAGACCGAGATCATTCTCCGCCTCGCCGCGCAGCTGTGGAACGCCGTCGTCCGGGAACAGGAAGAACCGGGAGCGCTCGCCAAGATCCTCGACAGCGCTCATCGCGATCCCACTTTCTTCTCCTGGTGCCTCGAAGTCGAAGCCCTGAAACGCCTGAAATATTGCGACCAGCGCTGGCTCGTCCGGATCGAAGTCGAAGACCGCCAGGGTCGCCTCTTGGTCACTGTCAAAACCGCGCCTTACAACCTGCCAGGTCCAGCATGAGCTCCGTCTCTCTCAGCACCGGTACCGCGGTCAAGACCGAGGCGCCCCTTCCCGTCGGGCTCGACAACAGCTACTGGCGCTACCTCAGCTACGCCAACGAGCCAGAACCGCTGCCCACCGGCATGGATAAATTCTACTCCGACTGCATCGGCTGGTTCGCCTCGCTGAAGCCACGCCAGACGCTCTATCTCCGCGAAGCCGCCCAGTGATTAGCGATCTGGCTCAGGGCGGTGCTGTCTGGAGGCAAAAGCGGGAGGTGAAATCCTGGCACGGGTCGGCGGGCAGGGGCAGATCGATGAAGGGGTCGGCATCCTTGCGGCTGACCAGCCACTGCACCAGACCGATGTCGACCAGTTTACGGACGCTGCTCGGGGCCGGGGTTTCGAGGCGGAGGGCGAGGGGCAGTCCGAGCGGTGTTGCTTCTTCGTCCTCTTCGACCGCGAACGAAGAGGCAACCGGACTGGGCGGCAGGAGCGAGTAGATGGCGTCGTATTTACCTTCCAAGGAACGCAAGTGCAACAAGGTGGCGCGGGTGAGCTGCAGACCATCGACACGGCGGTTGAGCAGGGTCCAGGAATCCTCGTCCTCCTTGACCAGCAATTCCGCGCGATCGACGGCGAGTTCGAGGACTTCAAGCTTGACGCTGCCGCCGAGGCGCTGTTTGAGCTGAGTGGCGACGCGGGCGGGATCGTCATGGAGGTAGGCTCGGGAGACCAGCATCAGGATGCGGGGCTGCGGTTTGCCCAAGTCGCTGGCGAGGCGGCGGAGGAAGACTTCGTGTTCGCCGAGGTTGAGGGCGGCGCGGCGGCTGAGGCGGGCCGGGTCGTCGCGTTCTCCGTGGAGCAGGTTGGTGGCGGCGAGGGCGAGGATGCCGACGAAGCAGAAGATCAGGCCGGCGTTGACAGCCAGCAGCCGTGGTGGCGCCAGGCTTTGGCGGCGCAACTGCAGCAGCCGCAGACTGACGAGGATGAGGATGATGGCGAAGGGGGTCATGGCCTTACTCCGGCAGGGGTGCGCCATAGCCCAGGTAGGCGCCGTTGACCAGATCGTAGCCATAGCCGGGCAGAGGAATCGGGGTGGGGTCGTTGCGGGCGCCGGCGGCGGGCGGCGGGCCGTTGGTCTTCTTGACCAAGCTCATGTGGCCATCGGCGAAGAGCGTCGGCGTGAGGTCGCGGTGGAACCAGGGCAGGTTGAGGGTGCCGCCGATCCAGCCGCAGTAGCGCCATTCGCCGTTGGTGATGTTGGCCCAGTTGGTCCGCTCCATGAAGCTGATGGTGAGGCCGGGATTGGTGATGGTGCTGAGGCGGCGGGAAGTGCGGTAGCGGGCATCGGTGGGGCCCCGGCCGTGGTACTGATCGCAGAAACTGCCGGTGATCGAGTAGGAGCGGAAGAGCTGCGACCCGACCTCGGCGACATCGAGCTTGAGGCTGGCATTGTCGGCCGGGCACTGCATCGGCTGGTAGTTTTGCAGGTAGCGGAAGACGATGAGGTCCCAGCTCTCGGTCTGGCCGTAGGCATAGCCGCCGCTGCAATAGGGCAGCACCTGACCTTTGTGGTCGAGGACGTAGCGGGTGTTGGCGACGCCGATCTGCATCTCGTTGCTGCCGCAGACAACCGCTCGCGACAATTCCCTCGCACGGGCAAAAGTGGGGTAGAGCATCGACATCAACAGGGCGATGATGGCGAGCACCACCAGCAGTTCAATCAGGGTGAAACGGCGGTTCATGATCTTCATAAGACTCCTCCTTGCGCATTGAGTCATTATACATTCGTGTCGTTACGAAAACATGATAAAATCGTCGATTTCTATAAAGAATTCGGCAGAGTGAGCGGGACATCAGGGCTTCGTTGCGTCGATAAAAACTCCCGACACCGCGGCGTTGGCGCCGGCTGTTTTCTTCGCCGTGACGGTGGCCGGGCCCGTCACATCCCAGCTCAGATAGACACCCTGGCCGCATTCCGTGACAGAGGCGCTCTGGCGATCATAGAGCTTGCCGTCGGCGGACTTGACGGTGAGGTCCATGCCGCGCTGGCCATTGTCGTAGTCCATCACGTAGACGCTGAGCCGGTAGCGGCGCTCGGCGGGGGCCGCGACGCGGAGCTTGAAGGACTCCGCGCTGGTCCAGCAGGCGGCGCTTTTGGGGCCGCCGGGTGCGGCGAGGACGCGGGGCACGGCGCTGACGTCGCCGGGCCAGATGTAGACGGGGGCGGCGGTGCGCAGCGAGAAGTCGCCCTGCGGCTTGATCTCGTCGCCGGCCCGCCAGGCGGCGAGGCTGCCGTACTGGCCCTGCCAGGCGCCGCCGGTGGTCAGGTCGCGGCGGCCTTGATTGGTGCTCGGAGGACTGCTCGCCATGGGGCTGGCGCGCTCGGTGATGGTGTCGTCCGCAAAGTCGAGACGGGCCTGGCCGGTGGCGTCGAGAACGACACGGCGCGCTTCGACGCCTTGCTTGGCCGGCTTGGCGACGATCAGTTGCGCCGTCGCGCCGGGATTGCCGCGGAGCTCGAGGCTGAGTTTGGCGCCGCTGCGGCTGGTGGTGACGCTGGTGACGGCAGCGTCGGCGTAGAGGAGCTGGGCAGCCTCGCCCTGCTTCTCCTTAACGAAGAAGGCGGCGCAGCGTTCCTCGCCGGCGTCGAGGTCGACCGGCAGGCCCGTCTGCTTGAGGGCGGCGCCGCTGAATTCGCCGCGGTAGGCGTAGTGGCTGGAGCCGTCGGAGAGCTGGGTGATCTCCTCGATGAAATAGGTCTTGGCGGGGTCGAGCCAGCGCAGCTTGGCGGCGAAGGACTGCACGGGGTTGAGTTCACGGTGGTTGATGGCGAAGACCAGGGCTTCCGACTTCGCCGCGTCGGCGACCATCCAGCACCAGGGGCCGGCGTTCTTGACCGGATCGGGACCGTTGTAGACCGGTTGGACGATCTTGCTGAGGAGAGCCTGCATCCGAGGGTTGCGGCGCCAGTCGTTGAAGCTGCGGAAGTGCTGCACTGAGGCGGGCGACCAGTCGCCGGGCCAGGAGTAGATCATGGTGTGGCGGGCGAGGAGGAACTGGTAGTACCACAGCGGCGAATCCTGCCAGCCGTTGTCGCCCTTGAGACCATCTTCGCCGTGGGTGGAGAGCATGCCCTCGAGCGGGAAGAGGCCGAAATCGGCGAAGAGGTCGCGGACGTCGTCGGCGTATTCGGTGCGTTTGAACATGCCGGCGATGCCGTTGTCGGCGAGCTGGATCAGGCCGATGTTCTGGTTGCCGACGCCATGGGTGCCGGCGCCGAGACCTTCTTCGCCGGGGCCGCCGGGGTTGTCGACCTCGCAGGTGGTCTGCATGATGAAGTCCGGGTGCCGGTGCGCGACGGTGTTCATGTAGCGCTTGGCGCCGAGGATCTTGCGGTAGACCGAGTCCATCGGGTGGGAGTAGGGCGTCTCCTGGTCGGTCTTCCAGAACAGGCCGGCGTCGACCTGGTCCCAGTTGCAGTGGTACTTGCCGATCAGTTCCTCCTGCAGCTGCTTGAGCTTGAAGTCGATGTTGGCGGGATCAGCAGCGTCGCGGCCGTTGGCCCAGCCGCGGGTGCAGAAGTGGCCCTGTAGGCTAAACCAGTGACCGGTTTTCATGCCATTGTCGACGATGCTTTGGGTCAACGCCGCCATGTTGGCGACGGGCGGCTTGGGGGTGGTGCTGTCATCGGGGGCGTACCAACCGTCGTCGAAGAGGACGCGGTCGAAGCCGGCGGCCTTGGCCTGGGGGATGACGACGCTGCGGTATAAGGCCTCGGTGCGGCGGCCCCACTGCTCGCCCCACTGCCAGTCGTTGGTGGAGATCACCGGCACGGGGTTGATGAACTTGAAGCGGCGGCGCAGGTGCTCGGCGGCGGCCATGCGGCCGTCGGTGGCGTCGCCTTGGTAGACGCCGAAATTGACCGCAAAGTATTCCAGCTCCTCGCGGGGGAAGAGGGTGACTTGCACCGCCGCGGGGTTGCTGCTGACCCGTACCTTGGCCTCCTGGTCCCAGGCGTGAATGTAGAGCAGCTTGTCGCGGGCGCTGCCCTTGCCCGGGCCGGGCTGGGTGCTGGTCGCCCAGTTGTTCTCAGGCAGGAGGAACCAGCCGTCGCCGCTGGAGTAGTTGACCTGGACGGTGCGGCCGTTGCGATGGACCCCGGCGCTGCCGACATTCCACATCACGTTGCCGGTGACGAAATGCACCTGGTGCGGCTCGTCGGGCAGGTTGAGGCTGAAGACCTCGGAGGCGCCTAGGGCCAGCGGCTGCTCGGTGCCGTTCTTGACGAAAGAGAGGCAGCGCAAGGCGCCGCCCTCGTAGAGTTCGAAGACCTGGCGCACCGAGAAGGCAACAGGCTCGCCGCGGCTGAGGGTGATTTCGAGACGCTTGCCCCAAGTCTTGCCGAAGACCTCGATCAGCGTCGTCTTGACCTCGCCGAGGCTCCACTTGCCATCGTTGGCGGCGCAGATTTGGCCCGCCACGGTGTGGGTGAACAGAGCTTGCGCGGCGCGGCCGGCGAGGTAGTCGCGCTTGGCGGCTTTATTGACGAGGCCGACCACTTGCAGCGAGCCGTCCTTGAAGGCGAGGCGCAAATCCAAGGCCTCGTTGGAAAGCGTCCAGGCCTCCTTGGCCGCAGTGATGGTGACCGTTGCCGGTGCTGGCGTCGGCGGCGCGTCGCCAGCGCAGGAGTTGAGGCTCAGCCAAAGAGCGAGAAGGGCGATCAGAGGGCTTTTCATGGGCGGGTCCTTGGGGGCTTGTGGTTAAAGCTATGACGATAGCGCCGGAGATTTGTTTCGTATCGTTACGAAAATTCTTTGCGAGCACGATTTTCGGCCGTTCCAACTTCACTTGAGAGCTTGGCTGGAGGACATCCGGACGACCAGGGGGATGGAGAGATCTAGGCGTTGTGGCGGCTGGCCGGGCTGGTCGAGGCGCTGCTGCATCATCTCCCAGGCGGCGGCGCACATGGCCTCGACCGGGAAGGCGAGGGTGCTGAGGGGGGGATTGTAGAAGGCGAGTTCCTCCATGCCATTGCAGCCGACGAGGAGGACTTCGCGCCCCGGAGTCAAGCCGTGCTCGAGAAGGGCGCTGGAGGCGCCGAGGGCGAGATCGTCAGTGCGGCAGAGGATGGCATCGGGGCGTGGCTGCTGCTGCAGGTAGTCGAGAAGGACGGTTTTCGCCGCCGCGGCGGTGGGCTGAGTGGTGGCGAGACGCACCAGGCTGCGGCGGGCCTTCTTGATGGCGGCGGCGGCGGCCTTGAAGGGATCGAGGTAGGTGGCGGCGAGGTTGGGGGCCGACAAGGGCTGCTGGTCGAGGTAGAGAATGTTTTGTGCCCCTTGGGCGATCAGATGGCGGGCGGCGGCGGCCATGGCGGCGGGGAGGTCGATGCGGACCTGGTCGTAGCCGGCGATGCCGCAGGTGCCGAGGCTGACCAGCGGCGTGTCGACCTGCGGCCGCAACTGCAGCGCGACTTCCTGCCAGGCCTCGCCCTCGACCGCGAGGATGCCGTCGACCGGCCACAGGCCGCGCCGTCCCGTCTGGAAGTGGGCGGCGTCGACGACGAACATCTCGTAGCCGGCGTCGCGGACCAGGGTTTCCATGGCCCGGGCGACGCGGGCGAAGTAGGGTTCATAGGCGCGCTCCATCAGCAGCATCACGGTGCGGCTGCGGCCGGAGACCAGCGCCGCCGCGAGACGGTTGGGCTGATAGTGCAGCGCTGCGGCGGAGTCCCTCACCTTGGCGACGGTGTCGGCATGGTAGCGTGACAGCTGTTCCGGGGTCGCCCGCAGGATGTCGGCGGTGGTGGTGACGCTGACGCCGGCGTGGGCGGCGACACTTTTCAGAGTGGGGCGGGAAGGAGAAGACATGGGAGACTCGGGGGTTGAAACTGAGGATAAACCGCAGTCCGCCATCCTGCCAGACCGGCGCGACCAGCCGGGGGTGATCCGTTGAGCTGACTAGTCGCGGCGCAAAAGAGAATTAGCTTCTCGGCGCCTAAATCAATTCCCACCCGAGAGCCTGAATGAACGCCGCCGCCCCCGATGCCGATGTCTTCGACCGCTTCTTCCGCGAAGCGGCCGATTACCTGCCGCCCAGCCACCGCCGCCAGAAGACTGAGATCATCCTCCGCCTCGCCGCGCAGCTGTGGAACGCCGTCGTCCGGGAACAGGAAGAACCGGGGGCGCTCGCCAAGATCCTCGAAAGCGCTCATCGTGATCCCACTTTCTTCTCCTGGTGCCTCGAAGTCGAAGCCCTGAAACGCCTGAAATATTGCGACCAGCGCTGGCTCGTCCGGATCGAAGTCGAAGACCGCCAGGGTCGCCTCTTGGTCACCGTCAAAACCGCGCCTTACACCCCGCCAGGTTTAGTATGAGCTCCGTCTCTCTCAGCACCGGTACCGCGGTCAAGACCGAGGCGCCCCTTCCCGTCGGACTCGACAACTCCTACTGGCGCTACCTCAGCTACGCCAACGAGCCCGAGCCGCTGCCCACCGGCATGGATAAATTCTACTCCGACTGCATCGGCTGGTTCGCCTCGCTGAAGCCGCGCCAGACGCTCTATCTCCGCGAAGCCGCCGTGATCATGAAAGACGAGGCGGTTTATATGCAGTGGACCGAGCGCCAGCTGCGCGAAGCACTGCAACCCTATGTCGAGGCCGCCCGCCGTTGTCGCCTAGAAGGTGTCCTACGCCAGCAGGCCGTCGCCATCCTCCGCGAAATCTCTTTCCGCAGCCTCGGCAAACGGCCCTACCTGGTCCAGGTCGCCGGCTGCCTCGCCCTGCACGACGGCCTAGTCGTCCAAATGGCCACCGGCGAAGGTAAATCCCTCACCTGCGCCCTCGCCGCCACCCTGATGGGCTGGGGCGGCCGCGGCTGCCACGTGATGACCACCAACAACTACCTCGCCTGCCGCGACGCCGAAGAACTCGAGCCGCTCTTCCATTTTTGCGGCGTTACGGTCGCCGGCATCGCCGATGACGACCAGGGCGAGAAACGCGCCGCCGCCTACCGCGCCGACATCACCTACTGCACCAACAAAGACGTCGCCGCCGACTTCCTGCGCGACAAGATGATGCTCGGCGCCAAGAGCAATCTCAACTCGCACCTGCTCGGCGCCGTCGACTCGGACCTCAACACCCATGTCGCCGGCCTCACCCTGCGCGGCCTCGAATGCGTCATCGTCGACGAGGCCGACTCGGTCCTCATCGACGACGGCTGCGTCCCTCTCATCATCTCCAGCGACGGCGGTGAAGGCATTCCGGCCCAGGAGCTCTACAACTTCGCCCGCACCGTCGCCGAGGCCCTGCCGCCGGAAACCTACGAAATCAGCCGCAAAAACCGCTCGGTCGAGCTCCTGCCCGCCGCCTGCAAACGGATCGAGGAACTCACCGCCAAGCAGCCCGGCCCGTGGAAATCCAAGCGCCGCCGCGAAGAGCTGATCAGCATGGCTCTGGAAGCGAAATTCTTCTTCAAACGCGATGAGCAATATGTCCTGATGGACGGCAAGGTCGTCATCGTCGACGAATCCACCGGCCGCCTCCAGCCCGACCGCTTCTGGCGCGCCGGGGTGCACCAGTCGGTCGAATGCAAGGAAGGGGTCGAGGTGTCGGCCGACAAGGAGACCTGCGCCCGCATCTCCTTCCAGAAATTCTTCCGTCTTTACCGCAAGCTCAGCGGCATCTCCGGCACCATCACCGAGACGCGCAGCGAAATCTGGTCCACCTACCACCGCTGCATCGTCGCCATCCCGACTCATAAGCCCTGCATCCGCAAATTCGAAGGGACCCAGGTCTTCGCCGACGAAGCCGGCAAACTCGCCGCCATCGCCGCGGCGGTGATGGAAGCCACCAGCAAAGGCCGCCCGGTCCTCGTCGGCACCGCCTCGATCCGCGAGTCGGAGATCGTCGGCAAGCTGCTCGAGGAACGCGGCGTCAAGCACGAAATCCTCAACGCCCTGCGTCACAAGGAAGAAGCCGAGATCGTCGGCCGCGCCGGCCTGTTCGGCGCCGTCACCATCGCCACCAACATGGCGGGACGCGGCACCGACATCAAGCTCGGCAAAGGCGTCCGCGAACTCGGCGGCCTGCTCGTCCTCGCCTCCGGCCTCTTCGCCAACCAGCGCATCGACCGCCAGCTCTACGGCCGTTGTTCGCGCCAAGGCGACCCCGGTTCGGTGAAGGTCTATCTGTCGCTCGACGACGAGCTGCCCAAGGCACACGCCGGCTTGCTCCGCCTCGCCGCCAAACCTCTCGCCCGAGTCCTTCCCAAGGGCCCTTGGTTGAAGCCGGTCTTCAGCCATGCCCAGACCCGCCTCGGCCGCTCACAGCGGGCCCAGCGCGACCAGGTTCTCCAATCCGACCAGTGGCTCGAGTCGATGCTCGGCTTCACCGGCGGCGGCGGAGCTTGAAGCGCGGGTGAATTCCAAACCTGGAGGATGAGTTTTCCACCCTCCCCAACTCCCCGGTGCCGCCATGCCCTTATCCCGCCTCGTCTCGCTCCTCGCCCTTCCTGAAAAAGGCGTCAAAGCCGTGCTCAAATTGCTCGACGAAGGCGCCACCATTCCCTTCATCGCCCGCTATCGCAAAGAAGCCACCGGCGGCCTCGATGAAGTCCAGATCGCCGCCATCCGCGATCTGCAGGAAACGCTGCTGGCTTTCGACAAGCGGCAGACCGCCATCGTCGAGGCGCTGAGAGAACGGAATCAACTCAGCCCCGAGCTCGAACGGGCCCTGAATTCCGCCCGTAATCTGCAGGAATTGGAAGACCTCTACCTGCCCTTCCGTCCCAAGAAGCGGACCCGCGCCGGCGCCGCCCGCGAGCTCGGACTCGAGCCCCTCGCATTGGCGCTTTTGCGGCAGGCACAAACGCCGCTCGATTTCCCCCGCCTCGTCCCAGCCGGACTGGAGCGCGAGGCCGCGCTCGAAGGTGCCCGCGACATCATCGCCGAAATCATCAGCGAAGACGCCGCCCTGCGCAAGCAATTGCGCCAGCTCTTCGAGCGCCAGGCCCAGCTCGAAGTCAAGGTGGTCAAAAGCAAAATCGAGGAAGCACAGAAATACCGCGACTACTTCGAAGTCTCCGAGCCGCTGAGCCGGGTCAAATCACACCGCTTCCTCGCCATTCAGCGCAGCGAAGAAGAGGGCTTCCTGCGGGTCCAGGCCCGCCCTGCCGACGAGGTCGCGCTCGAGCTCATCGACCGTGCCTTCCTGCGCGGCCGCGGCGTCGCCAGCGACCAGGTGGCACTCGCCATCAGCGACGCCTGGAAACGCTTGCTCCTGCCCTCGCTCGAAAAGGAGGCGCTGAGCGCCGCCAAGGACAAGGCCGATGCCGCCGCCATCGCCGTCTTCGCCAGCAATCTGCGCGAGATGCTGCTCAGCCCGGCCCTCGGCGCCAAAAACCTCCTCGCCATCGACCCCGGCCAGCGTACCGGCGCCAAGGTCGCCGTCCTCGGCCCCAACGGCCAGGTCCTCCACACCACCACGCTCTACACCATCGGCAGCCAAACGCAGCAGGACGCCGCAGCCGCGGCTTTCCGCCAGCTCTGCAGTCGCTACCAGGTCGAATTCATCGCCGTCGGCAACGGCACCGGCGGACGCGAAACCGAGGCCTTCCTGCGCTCGCTTGCGCTCAGCGCAAAGATCATCAGCGTCGACGAACGCGGCGCCTCGATCTACTCGGCCAGCGAATGCGCCCGCCGCGAATTCCCCGATTTCGACCTCACCCTGCGCGGCGCCATCTCCATCGGCCGCCGCCTGCAGGACCCCTTGGCGGAATGGGTCAAGCTCGATCCCAAGTCGATCGGCGTCGGCCAATATCAGCACGACGTCGACCAGAAGGCCCTGAAGAAGAGTCTCGACGAGCAGGTCATCTCCTGCGTCAACTCGGTCGGAGTCGACCTCAATCAGGCCAGCCTGGAGCTGCTCACCTACGTCTCCGGCATCGGCGAAAAGCTGGCTCAGGGGATCATCGAATACCGCCAGTCGAACGGCCCCTTCCGCAATCGCCAGCAATTGCTTCAGGTGCCGCGTCTCGGCGCCAAGGCCTTCGAACAGGCCGCCGGCTTCCTGCGGGTCGTCGACGGCGACCAGCCGCTCGACCGCAGCGCCCTGCACCCCGAGCACTACGGCCTCATCGGCCGCATGGCCAGGGATCAGGCTTGCCGTCCCGAGGACTTCCTCAGCCAGCCTGATCTGCGCCGCCGCATTGAGCCGCAGCGCTACTTCGGCGAAGGCGTCGGCGCCGTCACTCTCGACGACATTCTACGCGAGCTGGCCCAGCCCGGACGCGATCCCCGCCCCGCCTTCTCGATCTTCGCCTTCGATGACAGCGTCCACTCGATCAACGACCTGCGTCCCGGCCTGAAGCTGCCCGGACGGGTGAGCAACGTCACCGCCTTTGGCGCCTTTGTCGACATCGGCGTCCACCAGGACGGCCTGGTGCACATCAGCAAGATCAGCCGCAGCTACATCAGCGACCCCTCATCCGTCCTCAAGGTCGGCCAGGAACTGATGGTGACGGTGCTCGAAGTCGATCTGCCGCGTCGGCGGATCGCGCTGTCGCTGGTGGATTGAGAGGAAGGAGTTTTACGCCCGCAGCGGGATGTAAGAGAAGCTGTCGACGTCGAACAGGCCACGGTCGGTGAGCTTCAGGTGGGGGATCACGGGAAGAGCTAAAAAGGCCATCTGGATGAAGGGCTCGTCGAGCACGATGCCGAGCTTGTGACAAGCGGTCTTGAGGAGCTTGATGTCGGCGTAGATCTCCGGCCCGGTCTTCAGGCTGAGGAGTCCGGCGAGGGGGAGTTCCAGCAGGGCGGTGACGGCTCCGTCTTCGACGACGCAGAGGCCGCCGCCGGAGGCGATCAGGGCGTTGGCGGCGACGACGATGTCGGCAATCGAGGCGCCGATGACCATCAGGTTGTGCGAGTCGTGCGCCACCGAGGCGGCGATGGCGCCCTTCTTCAGGCCCGAACCCATCACCAGCCCGAGGGCCGGCGGCAACTGCTGACCGTAGCGCTCGATGTTGACCATGTAGAGAATGTCGTCCTGGGCGAATTTCTCCCCGTCGAAATCAACGATCTGGTGCGCCGTGACGATCTGGTCCTTGATGATCTCGATGACGTGGTAGCGCCCGGCTTTGAGATCGTAGTCGAAATCGGCGGCGGTGAGCGGCGCGCGGCGGATGGTGTTCTCCAAGGGCGGCTGCGATGTCTCCAGCTTTGCGGCGAGCGCAGAATCGAGATTCAGATCGGTGATCGGACGGCCGGCGATCAGGACTTGGGCGATGCCGACCTGGTCGACATCGTCAAGCAGCACGATGTCCGCCTGTTTGCCGGGGGCGATGAGGCCGAGTTTTTTCAGGCCGAAATGTTTGGCGGCGGAGTAGGACGACAGGCGGTAGGCGAGGTGGGCCGGCATCTGCAGCTCGGCGATCATTTTCCGGATCAGGAAATTGATGTGTCCCTGCTCGAGGATCTCGTAGGGATTGCGGTCGTCGGTGCAGAGGAAACACTGGGGCGAATTGAATTCGGTGACGAGGGGCGCGAGGGTGCTGAGATTCTTCGCCACCGAGCCTTCACGGATGATCAGGGCCATGCCTTTTTGCAGCTTTTCGCGGCCTTCGTCCTGAGTGATGGTTTCGTGGCAGTTCTGGATGCCGGCGGCGATGTAGGCGTTGAGGCCTTTGCCGCGCAGCATCGGGCAATGGCCGTCGAGGTTCAGATCGGCGTAGGCTTCGAGCTTGTCGAGGACTTCCTGGTTGCCGTGGACGACGCCGGGGAAGTTCATCATTTCAGCGAGGCCGAGGACCTGCGGATGGGCTTTGTGGCGGAGCATTTCCTCAAGGGTGAAGTCGCCGCCGTTGGTCTCGAAACCGGGCAGGGCAGGGACGCAGGAAGAGGTCTGGACGAAGAGGTTTTGATCCATCACTTCGGCGCAGCGGAGGAACCAGGAGAAGCCGCGATCGCCCATGACATTGGTGATTTCATGCGGGTCGCAGATGGCGGTGGTGGTGCCCAGCGGCAGGGTCATGCGCTCGAATTCGAAGGGGTTCATCATCGACGACTCGATGTGCAGATGGCCATCGATGAAGCCCGGCACTGCCGTCAGGCCGGCGCCGTCGATGACGCGCAGGGCTGGCGCATCGTTGTATTCCGGCCCGGTGCCGGCGATGGTCTTGCCGCAAATGACGATGGCGGAATCGAGCGTTCCGCCATTGATCAGGTCGAGGATTTTGACGTTCTTGATCAGCAGGTCCGCCGTCGCTTCGCCGCGCGCCACCGCCAGCACTTTCTGCAGTTCATCGCGGCTGAGGGATTGGGTGCGTTTGCGGCTGAGGGACATAGGGGGATTCCTGGGGAATGATCTTAAAGTAGGACTTCTCTTGTTTTGTCATTTTGGATAAATTTTATCCCATGAAAAAGCTCGGTCTTAGAAGACCATTTCGTTTCAGCTTTTACAGGCATGATCAGATTGCAGGAGGATAAAACTTCCTTGTATTTACTCACTTTATCTGGATCTGGTTCTATTAAGCCACTCCACAATCTGATGATCTCGCTTCCGAGCATTATCTTGAAAGAATAACAGCCATCAAACAGCCCCCAAGCAACTGCGCCATTCGCAAAAGTAAACTTTGCCAATTCAATCTCGATGACATCTTTGGAGAAGTCTGGATGACTATCAGGAATCGCATGCTCAAAGCCATCGAACCCTTCATCGTCATTGTGGTAGACACACCAGCGATGAGCCATGAGGTCGGCGACAGTCAATTCACTTTGAAGCTTAGGTATCCCGTTATTCATGGGAACCTCCTCAGAAACTCGGCTTATGGATACGGACGCTGATGCGCGGGTCGAAGTTTTCCTGGAGGATGTTTTCGATCGCTTTCAGGGTGCCGGTGCCGGAGCTCGGGCAGGAGCCGCAGGCGCCTTGGTAGTGGACGCTGAGGACCATGGTGTCGGAGAGGTCGACGATGTCGACGCCGCCGCCGTCCATGGCGAGGCCGGGGCGGATGGTTTCGTCGAGGATTTCCTCGATCATGTCGATCATTTCCTGCTTCTCGCCGAAGTCGATGGGCGGCATTTCCTGGGCTTCGATCTGGACCACTTCGATGCGGGTGTTGATCTCGTCTTTGATCGCGGTTTCGACATCGATCCAATCGACGCTGCCGTTTTTGGTGACGGTGATGAAGTTGTCGCGGTAGTAGACGCTGACCACGCCGGGGATGGCGAAGAGGGCGCGGGAGAGGTCATCGCGGGCTTCGGCGCCGGAGGTGTATTGGCAGACGCCGTTGACCAGGACGCGCTCGTTGAGGATGTATTTGAGGGCGTCGGGGTTGGGGGTCGATTCCATGTGGGTGACGAAGATCATGCTGGGGCTCCGGGTGGTTTTTGCGCATCAAAACTACACCGGAAGCGCTGCGGCGCATCGGCACCAGAGGGGGAAAAGGACGAGGCCGAGGAAGAATCCTCGGCCTCTGAGAAGGGTGGTGGGCGATACAGAACTCGAATCTGTGACCTCTTCGATGTCAACGAAGCGCTCTAACCAACTGAGCTAATCGCCCTTCTTGTCTTGCGACGGCGCTGATTATAAGGCGACAACGCGGCCTGTCCAAGCCGTGCAGAGGAATTCTTCGGGAATTTTTTGCGCTTGCCGCAAAAGAAGGAGGCCGAGGAAAAATCCTCGGCCTCTGAGAAGGGTGGTGGGCGATACAGAACTCGAATCTGTGACCTCTTCGATGTCAACGAAGCGCTCTAACCAACTGAGCTAATCGCCCTTCTTGTCTTGCGACAGGGCCTTCAGTATATCGTCAAGAGCTTAGCTGTCCAGCCGGCTGGTTGACCAATTCTGAAGATTTCCTGGCTTCTTCTCAGCGCTCATTGCCGTTGGGCTTGACGGTGTAGGTCTTGCCTTCGTCTTTACTGAACAGGCTGATGGTGAAATAGATGTCTTCGGTGGGGGGATTGGGGTCGCGGGCGGCGCCGCAGGCTTCGATGGCGTCGAGAACGGGCAGGCCTTCAACGATTTTACCGAAGACGGTGTAGCCGCCGTTGAGGAAGGAGGCTTCTTTGAAGCACATGAAGAACTGCGAGCCGTTGGTGTTGGGGCCGGCGTTGGCCATGGAGAGGATGCCGCGCGCGTCGTGTTTGCCGCTGGCGTTCTCGTTGTCGATGCAATAGCCCGGGCCGCCGGTGCCGGGGCGGCCGGAAGTGGCGCCTTTCTGAGCGTGCGGGCAGCCGCCCTGGGCCATGAAACCCTTGAGGATGCGGTGGAACTTGATGTCGGTATAGAAGCCCTTCTCGGCGAGCGAGATCATGTTGGCGACGGTGTTCGGAGCCTGGTCTTCGTAGAGCTCGGCGATCATGTCGCCTTTGCTGGTGCTGATTTTGACGCGGGGGTTGGCCATGAGATGTCCTTGGGTTTTTCGGGTTGGTGCGCGGAAGCTAACACGGGAAGCGCTTATCACAAGGGAGTAGGGGAGTAGGGAGCAGCGCCGCGACATCCCTATTTCCTTTGCCCACTTGCGCCCGCCCGCTCCCGCAAGCAAAATGGTGGGTGCCACACCCTGAGCTTGTCGGGGTGGATGAGGTGTGATGTCGGGGGGACTGAAGAATGGCGGCTGGCAGCAAAAGACGA
>CAMCSH010000023.1 GCA_945877655.1 Lentisphaera araneosa HTCC2155
AAGTTCTTCAAGAACGGCGTGACGGTGAAGAGCTTCACCCACGGCGAAGTGGCCAGCGGCGCCATCGTCTTCGTTCATGACGGCGGCGAGAAGACGCCGGTGATCAGCCTGGCGGTCAAGGATTCCGGCAAGCTCGTCGGCCGCATCACCCTCGACACCATCACTTTCAAGCCGGTCAACGATCCCATCAGCGTCAAAGCTTCCCGCGTCACCCTCAAGCCGGGCAAGGCCCTCAAGCTCGGCGTCAAGAACTTCGGCCTCAGCGATCCCGATGGCGATCTCAAGGACGCCTGGATCACCCTGGATCTTGGCGGCAACTACGCCGTCACCGTCGCCGGCAAGGAGCGCGCCGAGGGCCGTTTCAGCTTTGCCGAACTGAAGAGTGGCCAGGTGAGCCTGACACTGATCAGCCTCAGCGTCGCTCCCGATCTCGGCCTGCGCGTCGTCGATGCGGGCGGCGACGAGACCCGCAGCCTCCTGCCGGTGCAGTTCAAGGCCTCCAAGCTCCCCAGGATCGCCGCCGGAGCGCAGACGCTGGAACTGTTGCGCCAAGGCGAGACCGTCCTCGACGACAGCTTCTTCCGCCTCGGCGGCAGCCTCTTCGGAAAGCCGGCGGCGAGCATCCTCTTCAAGCCCTCGGCAGTCATCGGTGGCAGTTTCCGCGTCGTCGGTCATGACCAGGCGACCAGCTTCACCCTGCAAGAGCTGCGGGAAGGACGGGTCAGCTTCGTCCACGACGGCCACAGCGCCGCGCCCTCCTTCACCCTTGGCGTCGCCGATGCCGCCGGCAAGCTCGCCACCAAACCACTGGTGCTGGGCGCCCTCGCCTTCGCCACCGAGATCGCTGCCGTCGAGGACCTGCCGGCGACGCTTGCTCTCGCGGCAAATGACGGCGAGGGCCATGAGCTGCACTACAGCGTCAAGACTCAGGGAGGCAAAGGCAGCGCCGTGATCCATGGCCACAGCCTCAGCTACGTCCCGGTTCCCGATGCCACCGGACAGGATCGCCTCGTCGTCGAGATCCGCGACGTCCAGGGCCATGTCAGTCTACAAAGCTTCATCGTCGTCATCGCCTCCTCGGACGAAACGCCGGCCGTCCTGGTTTCCGGCGTCGCCAAGATGGGCGGCACCCTGCACGCCGCTGCCAACGTCGCGGACGACGCCGGCCTCGGCCCGATCAGCTATGTCTGGCAAGACAGCAATGGCACGGAGCTGGGCTTTGGCGCCAGCTATCTGTTGCAGGTGGCGGATGTCGGGCGACAGATCCAGGCCATCGCCAGCTACACCGACGCCGAGGGCACGCTGCGGCACATTTCTTCGAATTTGAGCGAAGTTATCCCCACCAACCGCGTTAACAGCACCCTCTTCGGCAATCAAGACTCTCCCGCCGTGGCGACGCTGGCCGGCGGCGGCTGGGTGGCGGCGTGGAAGTCGTCGCCCCTGGAAGGCGGCGGCTCGGGCATCTTTCTGCAACGCTTCGATCAAGGAGGCCAGGCAGAGGGAGGCGAGATCTTCGCCGGGCCCGTCGTGGCGAACGACTATCAGGCCCCCGGCCTGACGCCTCTTGCCGACGGCGGTTGGCTGCTGAGTTGGAAGAGCGCCGATGAAACGATTTCCCTGCAGCGCTTCGACGGCAGGGGAGACACGGTGGGAGTGGCAAGTCAATACCAGAGTTATTACACCGAGCTCCCCGGGATCGCAGCCTTGGCCGACGGCGGTTGGCTGCTCACCAAGATGACGAATGCGGGACATGTCATCCTGCAACGCTTCGATGCGCAAGGAACGGCTTCCGGTGGCGAAATCCAGGTCGATAGCGTGAGTCTGGCTGGGCAAGGCGGCCCGCGGGTGAAAACCCTGGCCGATGGCGGCTGGCTCGTCCTTTGGCAGTTTTCGAATCAAAATGACTCAGGCTTCGCGCAACAGCGCTTTGACGCTAGCGGCACCGCCCTCGGCGAGGAAACTCTGATCCCCAACGCCATGAGCTTGTATCGCGTAGCAGCACTGAAAGACGGCGGCTGGGTGCTGGTTTGGGATGCCTCGGAACAGGACGGCGACGACTACGGCATCTTCCAGCAGCGCTTCGCCACTGATGGCACAAAAGTCGGCGCGATCATCCAGGTCAACAGCAGCATCAGCGGCTACCAGAACTGGCCCGAGGTGACGGCCTTGAATGACGGCGGCTGGGTGGTGACATGGAGCAGCACAGTTGCCGGGTCCAGCAATACCTATCTGCAGCGTTACGATGCGCAGGGGCTGACCCTCGGCGGCGAAGTCCTGGTCGACAACCCTTCCGGCAATTCACCGGTGCTGACCGCCCTTCAGGATGGCGGCTGGCTGCTCGTCTACAAGGGCTGGGGCGGGCAGGATGAAGACCTCTATCAGCGGCGTTTTAGCGCGGATGGCCAGCCCCTTGGCGGCTGGGGCATGGATCACGAACTGACGGTCCAGATCAGCGGCAATGCCAGCCCCGGCCAAATCCTGCACGCTTCGGCCGCCGACCTTGACGGTCTGGGCACCCTCACCTGGCACTGGCTGCGTGATGGCCAAGCCATCGCCGGGGCACAAGGAGCGGACTACACCGTACAGGAGGAGGATCTTCACAGCGTCCTTTCCGTGCAAGGCGTGATGCTCGACGGTCACGACCAGATAGACTCGGCCCTGTCCGCCGGCGTCTTAGTGAGTCCCTTCGGCGAACTGAAAGAGACCTTGGTCAACACCACGGTGGCTGGCTTGCAGAAGGCCGTTTCCGTGACGGCCTTGGCCGACGGTGGCTGGCTGGCCACCTGGCAGAGCAGGGATCAGGACGGCGACGGCTATGGCATTTATCAACAGCGCTACGCCGCCAGCGGATCGGCAGTGGGGAACGAGGTCCGGGTCAATACCACGACACTTGCTGACCAAAGCACGCCAGCGGTGTGTGCCTTGGTCGACGGCGGCTGGCTGCTCACCTGGCAGTCACAGGGCAAGGACGGCAGTGGCGATGTTGTCTTGCAGCAGCGCTACGCCGCCAACGGCCAGGCGAGCGGCCCGGAAACCCAGGTCAACGACAGCACTTACTCTTCGACCGTTTCTAGCGTCACTGCCTTGGCCGACGGCGGCTGGGTGATCGCGTGGTCGAATAATTTTGGCCAAGGTGTCTTCATGCGCCGTTTTGATGCCGATGGTGGCACCGCCGCCGAAACTGCTCTACCCAGATCGAGTTACCATCCCGATCTCTGCGCCTTGGCCGATGGCGGCTGGCTGCTGACCTGGACGGTTTGGGGGCACGATGGCTTCGACATGGATATCTATCAGCAGCGCTACGCCGCCGATGGCAACGCCACAGGTGACGCCACCTTGGTCAACAGCAGCCGCAACGGCTTTCAAGATGCGCCGAGTGTGGCGGCTTTGGCCGGCGGCGGCTGGGTGGTGAGCTGGGCTTCCGGTCAGAACGGCTCCTCCCAAGTCGTCCAGCAACGTTATGCCGCCGATGGTTCAGCTTTGGGTGGCGAGACCATGGTCAATCCCTTCGGTTCTGCCCCCAGCGTCGCCGGCTTGGCCGATGGCGGCTGGGCGCTCACTTGGCAGCAAGGGGACCAGTACGGGTCTCAATCGGGCATCTACCTACAGCTCTACGGAGCCGATGGTGCTGCCATCGGCGGAGAGCGGCGAGTCAACAGCCGCATCGACGGCGTTCATGGCAGCCCCGAAGTCACCGCTTTGGCCGACGGCGGCTGGCTGGTGGCCTGGGAGTCCAACCAGGATGGCCAGGGCTACGGCATCTTCCAAAAGCGTTTCGCCGCCGATGACCGTCAGCACGTGCCGAGCGGCAGCGTCACCATCAGCGGCACCCCCGCCGAAGACCAGGTGCTCCGCGCCAGCTCCGACATCACCGATGCCGACGGCGTCGGCTATCTCCAATACATGTGGCTTGCCAATGGCGATTCCTTTGCTAACGGCACCTCAGTCACGCTTGATCAGTCTCAGGTCGGCAAAGCGATCACCGCCATCGCCTACTACCTTGATGGCAGGGGTACTTCTGAAAGCGTTTCAAGCACTCCGACGGCTCTCGTGGCCAATGTCGACGACTCTCCGATCGGCATGCTCAGCTTCGCGTCCTCCTTGTCGGAAACCAGCGTCGTGCAGTCTTCGCCCCTGGCGATCCCCGACGCCGGCGCGGCGGTTTCTTCCAGCCTCGACGTCGACGCGCCCGGGCAGATCATGGACCTTGAAATCGGGCTCAACATCCATCACACCTATGACGGCGATCTCAAGGGCACTCTGATCGCTCCGGACGGCACGCGTCTGCTGCTCTTCTCCGGTATCGGCGGCGCTGGCGACGGCTTCAGCGGCACGCGCTTCGAACAGACAGCGGCGCTGAGCATCAACCAAGGTAGCGCCCCCTTCAATGGCAGCTTCCGTCCCATCGCGGATCTCTCGCTTCTCCAAGGTATGGCGGCCAGCGGCACTTGGCAGTTGGAGCTGCAGGACAGCTATGCTGGCGATATGGGCACGCTTGAGTCCTGGAGCCTGAAGATCGCCAGCGGTGAACTCGCCGGCACTCTGAGGACCGGACAAACCCTCTCAGCCGTCAACAGCCTGCGCGACGAGGATGGGCTAGGCGAGCTCAGCTTCCATTGGCTGTCCGACGGGCTCGAGTTCGCCAGCGGCGCTAAGGTCCTCCTCGGCGAGGCTCAGCTTGGCGCCCGGATCTCTCTCCAGGCCAGCTACACCGATGCTTACGGCCACGCCGAGAGCGTCAGCTCCGGCCTCAGCACTCCTGTGCTGCCACCGGAGATCGTCGTGGTGTGATAAATAAACCCAAGATCGAAGCGCCTCTTGGCTACAATGTGCGCCCCGCGAGCGAGCGTCATGGCGCTTCTTTCTTTTCCTCAACCGTCCGGGATGTAGACCATCTCGCCCGACTTCAGGCGGTAGGCGGTGCCGAGGCGTTCGCCTTCGCCGCTGAGCTTGTCGCGGCTGAGTTCCGGGACGCTCAACGCACCCGGTAAAGGCCCAGCTTCTTCTTGCGATAGACGATCGCATCGACCTTCTCCAGCTTCACCTGGGTCAGCACGGTCTGCAACCAAGAGCTGTCGCTGGCGAGGATCCAGGCGCCTTGCCGCAGACGCTCGGCGGCTTGTTCCCGGCTGAGCTCGCCGCTGGCATGGTGCTGGCCGCCGAAGCGCAGGGAATCGCTGTCGCCGAGGCGGTTGAGATATTGCACCTGACGTCCCCGCAGGTCGAAGAGGAAAGGCGAGCCGAGACCGATGTCGCAGAGGATGAGCTCCTCGCGAGCCGGCACCTGCTTCAGCTTGGCAATGATGACCTTTTCGTCAGGCGAGCGCAGCTGCGCCATCACTGGTTGGAAAGAAGTTGCAAGGGCCAGCGCGGCGGCGAAGCACAGGCTGAGTTGCCAGCCGGCAATCAGGGGCGAGGGCGCCGCCTCACGGTCGAAGACGAGGAAGATCGCGAGGGCGAGGAGCAGCAATGCGATCACCGCAAAAATGCCGTTGCCGTAGCCGAAAAGGGCGGCGCTGAGGGGAAGCGGACGGAAGAGGCCAGCAGCTTGATAAGCCGCGGCGATCACCAGGGCGGGAATCAGGAGACGCAGGGCGTGCTTGGTGCCGGTCTGAATGCGCGCCCAGACGGGAGGACGCGGCCAGGCGTCTAGCCCCAATTGCAAGGCGATGATCAACAGAAGCGGCGGCAGAGCCGGCATCAGATAACGACCTTTGGTCAAAGGCATCAAGAGGATTAGTCCCATGAAAATGAGGACCGCCAGGCGTCCGCCGCGAACCAGGGCCGATGCGGCCGGAGCCGAGGGCAGCTGGTGCCAGAGCAGGGGCAGGAAGAGCAGCCAAGGGAGGAAGCTGCCGATGCCGGAGCTGCTGCGCGACAGGTAGTCGCTGAGCTTGAAAACCTTGCCGTTTTCGGAGTTGGTGAAGAGCCTTTGGCTGAGCTCGGTCCACCAGACCTGGAAGGTGCCGCCTTCGCCGCTGGCGGCGACGCCGAGGGCCGGAGCTTGCGTCTGGCGCAAAATCAGCCAGCTTGCGAAGAGCGCAAAAGCGAGGCCGAGGCCGAGGTAAAAGCCGGGCGACTTGAGTTCAGACTTGAGCTCGCCGGCGGCACGCAGGACGAGCCCGGTGAAGAGCAGGTAGAGGAGCAGGGCGGCGGGTCCTTTGAGGAGCAGCGCCGCACCGAGGAAAAGCGCTGGCAGCAGCCACAGGCGGGGACCGCGGACACCGGAGCAGAAGCGGTCGCACCAGAGCAGCAGGGCGAGGCCGCTGGCGCAGGCGTAGGCGCAGTCGATGCCGCATTGGCGCGCCTGCGACCAGCAAGGGATCGAGGCGAGCAGGGCGAAGGCCGCGACGGCGCGAGCCCGCGGGCTGAGCCAGTTGCCGCTGCCGAGGGCAATGGCGAGGGCAAGGATCAGCAAGGGAAGAGACGAGGGCAGGCGGGCGCTGAATTCCGAGGGGCCAAAGCTCAAGAAACTGCCGCAGACCATCCAGTTGAACAGCGGCGGCTTGCGCTCGTAGGCCTTGCCCTCGAAGACCGGGTTCATCCAGTCGCCGCTCTCCAACATCGCCTGTGCCGGGAAGACCCGCCGCGTCTCGTCGTAGCCGAATTCCGGCACGCCGAGGTTGACCAGATGCAGCGCCAGCCAGCCGGCGAGTATCAGAAGGACGAGTTTCCAGCGCGCCATGAGCAGTGTTTCCTTGTTGATTTTCGCCGGGGAAAATAATCGCCGCGGCGATCGCGGCGCGGCGGCGGGAATGAATTCGAAATGAAAACTACCTCAGCGGCAGCAGCCCCAGATCAGCGCTGCGGCGAGGGCCAGGGCCCAGGCGTGGAACTTCAGCTTGATCGTCGCCTTGCACAGGCCGGTGAGCCAGGCCGGATCGCGCAGATCGCCGTCGCGGCGCGGCGCGGTCCAGACGCTTTTCCAGGCCGGCACGAAGGCGAGCAGGGCGCTCAGGCAAACCCAGGGCAGATCATGGCGGATGCAGGCGGCAAGCAGGCAGCTGAAAGAGGCGAGAATCGCCAGCTTGTGCAAGATCAAAGCGCGTTCGACACCGAGGCGGGCGACGAGGTTCATCTTGTTGACGCGGCGGTCGCCATCATAATCCGGCACTTCGTTGGCGGTGATGATGGCGAAACCGAGGAAACCGAGGAAGCAGGAAGGCAGGATCAGCTCCGGCGCGAAGTTGTGCAGAAGCGCCATCGACAAGGCGCCCATCACCAACAGGCCGTTGTTAAGGAAGATGACGATTTCGCCGAGGCCGCGATAGCAGAACTTCAGCGGCGGCGCGCTGTAGCCCCAGCACGAAATCAGGCCGGCGGCGGAGAAACACAGGACCCGCCAGTCCCCGGCCAACCAGGCGATCAGGAGCGACAACAAGGCGCCAGTCAAAAGGAAGGCGTGCGCCACTTTCTCCACCGTGTCGGCCGCCAATTTGCCCTCTTCGATCACCTTCGATCCACCTGAAAAAGGCGTCGCGATGTTGACCTGCGCATCGGCGCCGGAGCGGTGGTCCCAGACGTCGTTGAGCATGTCGGCAGCGAGGTGGTAGATCAAGGCGCCGATCATCGCCAACAGGCAGAGCAGCGCGGCGCGGCCGGAACTGACTTGCAAGGCTTGGCCGTGATGGGACCAGATCAGCCAGGCGCCAAGGGCCACCGGCATGCCGCTGATGAAGAAAAACCCTTGCGAGACGCGCATCACGCGCAACCAGTTGACGAGTCGGGAGTCGCCGGCGTATTTCATGGAATCCTGTCATTTTCAAGTTAAGCTGGGCGAGGATAGCGCCACGGCGCCACTTGGCCACTGGCAAGAGAGTCAGGCCGCACTAGGGTTGCCGAGCTTTATCCCATCTCCAGGAAACCCGACCATGCCTAGCCGCCCCTCCCGTCTCGCCCTCTCCCTGCTTGTCGGCGCCGGACTTGTCGCCTGCAGCTCGGATGACAAGAAAAAAGCGAAAATCACCGACGACGAGATGGCGCATTTTCTCGCCGGCCAAATCCACACCCGCGGCAAAACCAGCGCCGAAGTCCTCGGCAAGGGCCAGAGCGTCAACGACGTCCAGGGCCTCGATGTCAAAGACGCCTTCCGCATCAAGGACGGCGCGATGAGCGATGCCGAGCTGAAAGAGGCCCTCGCCAAGGCCAAGCCCGGCGACCGCGCGGCGCTGCAGCAACGCCAGGCCGAAATCCTCAAGAACCGCTCCGGCATCGCCAGCCTCAAGGCTGATGACATGGTCAAGGACGAGCACCGCAGCAGCGTCTACGCCAAAACCACCACCGCAGAGCTGATCACCATTCTCGAGAACCTGTCCAAGCCCGGCGCCGACGCCCATGCGACGGAAACCATCTCGATCATCTTCGAGGCCCTGCGCGATCCCCGCCGCAAGGACGGCATCAAAGCCCTGCCGATACTGGCGAAATATCTCGACGACAAGCGCCCCGCCTATTTCGAAGCGGTCGCCTCCAAGGAGAGCGAGCAGAGCCATCAGCGCTGGTTCTATGAAAACGTCAACCAGTTCGAGCCGATGACTCTCGGCCTCTACGCCGCCCTGCACATGCAGATGCTGGCCAACGCACAGCCCAAAAACGTCGATTTCAAAATTCACGCCAGCGGCATCTACCTGGCGCAAAGCGGTCCTTTCGCCGTCAACTCCGCCGACCTTCTCAAGGCCTGGAAGGATTGGTGGGCGGCTCACCAGAACGACTACACCGAAGACAAGAAGTGAGGTCTCCATGCGCCCCCTCCCCCTCGCCGCCATCCTGATCTTCGCCGCCTCCTGCAGCAGCAAAATTCCTGTGGTGCCTCCGCCCAATTATAAAGTCATCGGCACGCAAAAGACCGCCGAAGGTGAACGCGCCATGACCGTCGGCCAGAAGATCGGCAGCTACCACAGCCGCAGCAAATACCTCGAAAAGTTCACCGGCGGAGAACTCCAGAAGCTCTTTGCCAAGGCCAAGGCCGCCGATGATCTGACGAGCTTGAGCATCCTCATCGAAGAAAGCTTCAATCCCCATCGCAGCAACAGCGACATCGTCCCCATTCTCGGCGCCCTCCTGGCGGACGATCGCAAAGCCGTCCTGGCGGTCGACGACGCGACCACCTCCTTCCTTGAATACAAAGTCGGCAACGACATCAAAACCATCGACGTCAGCCTCAGCCTCTACGCCGCCTGGCACCTCCAGTCCCGCCTCAAGGTCAGCCCTGGCAACATCTACCTCCATTGCGACCGGGTCTATTACGCCCAGCAAGGCAACTTCGCCGTCGCCAGCGAGCCCGTGCTCGCTGCCTGGCGCAAATGGTGGCAGGACAAGCGCCAGGACTACGAAGACGTCCCCAACAAGTGAAGCTTCCGCGACTGTAAGCCCGCTCTCAATCTGACTCAGCAACCCAAGATTTATTCAATGTGCTATGCAGGGCTGGATGCCGGCAAATTTATCGCCCATGCAATACTCGTAATATTTGGCTTCAAAGTTGTTCTGGAGGTTCATCCAGTACTGGGGGCTGGTTTCGAAATAACGGGCGAGGCGCATGGCCGTTTCCATGGTGATGGCGCGTTTCCCGTGAATGAGGTCAGAGACGGTCACCTGGCTCAGGCCGGTGTCTTGAGCGAGGCGGTAGGCGGAGAGCTCCATCTTCACGAGGTACTGATTTTTGAGAATCATCCCCGGGTGAGCGATCTTCCTTCCCACCGCCAACAACTCATCATGCATTTGCTGGTTCTTCATCGGTATTCCTCCTTGTCGTCCTTCAGTGGTAATCAGTGATCTCGATTTGCTCGGCATGGCCGTCAAGCCATTTGAAGACGATCCGCCATTGACTGTTAATGCGAATGGACCATGTGTTCTGCTTGCCCTTCAATTTCTCAAGTCGATGGCTCGGGGGATTCTTGAGATCACCTAGACTGGTGGCGCCAACAACCATGGCCAGTTGTTCTTCTGCAGAATCCTGAATCTCCGGGGGCAGCTTGAGGCTTCTCTGGCCGCTGGCAATCCGCGAAGCGACAGGATGATTGTGGCCGTGGGTTTTTAACCCCCGGATTGGGGTTGAATTGAAGCTGCCGTCGCGAAGAGACAGGATGACATGCTTCCGACAGTCCGCCTTCCGCATCGCTACCGCCTAAAGAAATAATTGCATCGCAGATTCAGTCTTCAGATGGATTTCTTTCATCTTAGTTGGTAGTTGTTCGGGTTGCCGAGTAGCCCAACCACGTCCTGGATGGATCATATCCCATACGGGACGGACACCAGTTTCCCGTTTTCCTCCGGGTGCATGGTTGCCAAATCCTTCAATGACAACATTCCAAAGAGGTCTGAATTCGTTTATCAATAAAGATTGGGACTACCGAGTTTCTTGTGGAAGGAGATCCAGCCCGCCACAGTAAAACAGGGTGTTGAATCGGTACCGGTCGAAGGATTTGAAGCCCCTGGCAATAGTCCTGACTTCCTGGATTTTTGAGTTGAGAGATTCGGCAATGGCGTTGGTCTTGTCTTCGAGCTTGGCGTCAAGAATTCCCTGGAAATGAGAGTCGACGAGTTTGCCGACCCGCCGCAGACAGGCGATGTCTGAGTTGCTCGCGCTGTCGACCCATTTCCGGAGAAAGCTTTTGGCCTTTTTGTTCGGCGTTTTATCCCAGAATTCCCGCAGGACCTCGCCGTGCCGCCAGACCGTGGCAACGGTTTCCGAGGCCTGCATCGCGGCTTCGAATTTCTCGTCGTCCTTGTCGCTGCGGGTCTCAGGGTTGCGACGGAGGGCGTTCAGGGTTCCCTTCAGGGCCTTGACGCCCTCTTCGTCACCGGCGGCATTGAGCTCGCGCACTCCTTGGCGACGGGCGTTGCCGATGGCCTTGGAAATGTGCATGGAGACGTGAAAGCGGTCGAAGCAGATCTTGGCATTGGGGCAGGCGGCGCGGAGGGCTTTGAAAAAGCTTTTGGACATGTCGATGGAGCAGATCTTCACCCGCTTCAGAGCCTCGGGTTTGACGATCTTTTCCAGCCCTTTTTGGGTCGTCTCGGCATCACGACCGTCGATCACATCGATCACCGTCCCGGTGTCGCCGTCGCTGAAGACCGTCATGTATTTATGACCCTTGCCATAGCCCTTTTCGTCGCTCGCCAGATGCTCGGGTTCGGGCTCGGGACGGACCAGCAGGCCGCGCTCGACGGCGCTTCTCATGATCGTGCGGACGCTGTCGTCGCTGATCCCCATCATCCTGGCGACGCCTTCTTGTTTCTTGCAGACTCGCAGCCATTGGATGACCACGCTTTCGAAGGCGAGGGTGAAGCTGCCGCGGGGAGCGGCCCACTCCGGGGCTATGGTCCTGACCCCATGCTGTTGGCATTTGGTGCGCGGCAGACGGCAGATGACGAAGGTCTTGTAGAGGCACATCGACAGGTGTTGCCAACGCTGCGTCGGGCTGCGGTCGTGGAATGGGCAGACGGCACCGCATTCCGGGCAGGGCGCGCTCTTGCCGTCGTAGGTCAACTCCAGCACGCATTCCATCTTTTCGTCATCAAGGGATTCGCCGATGAATTTCCACGGGTGAGTGATGCCGGTGAGGCGGGATAGGCTGAGAGTCATAAATGATCCTTGATGCTTGGGTGGTGATGACGGGGAAGATAGCGACGGATCCGGCAAGGGTTAGGGATGCCAGAGTTAGGGTCAGCGCCAGCGAGGCCAAACCCCGCAGCCCGTAGCGAGGCACGAGTGGAGGGCGGAGTGGGGTTCGTCTTTGGCCGCGCGAGCAGGGCGCTGCAGACCTAACTCGCCCGGCATCGCTCACCCTTGGCGGAGGAGGAGCCAAGGCCATTTGCGCGGCTCGAATTTCGGGCTACTATGGCGTCGTTGGCGCTGCCCAGCCCGTGGCGAAGCCATGGGCTGATTCCACAGAAAACTCGGTTAGCCCATCAAGCAGTTGGCAAAGATGCCCGAGTCTCGATCGATAATGGCGGTTTTGGCGGCGCTATTATTGATCACCTCAAGGCGTCGGGCATCAATGCCGAGGAGCTTAATTCACGGGATTTTCGTGATCGGCAAGCCAGATTACAACCAGATGCTCAGTCGACTGAATCTGGTGCTCGACTTGGATGACTTCAAGAAGCCCGTGCATGGGGTCAACCCAATCAGGATAGAGCCATTGAAGCCGCGTGGCGTCAACTAGCTCATTTTTGCGCGGGATTACAGCTCCCTCTTGAAGCTCAAAGCGTGGAGTCAAGGATGATGGCTCGGAAGCTCGGCAAAATGCGATGTAGCTCTTCATGAATTCCCCTTCGGTTACTTTCTTGTTTCCGCCGGTCGCCCGTGGTAAGGTCCGGCTGAACAAGATAGCGCTATTTCAAAGCCCCCGGTCCATCTCGGACTGGGGGCTTTCTTGTGGTGATTGGGGGCGAATGAGGGATTTGAACCCCCGGCCTCCTGCATCCCTTCGGTTCTGCAGGCGCTCTAACCGCTGAGCTACCTCGCCATCAAATGGAAGCACCCAAGGGAATCGAATCCTCGCATCTCGACCTGTGACAGTGCCAGCCCAAGAGCCCACCAGGGGACGCTATGTTGATCAGGTCGGCGTCGATCCGACAAGCCTACGCGTTCCAGAGGAACCGTACCAGCTGCGCCCTTGGGTTCTGACCGCTGTGAAAATACAGGCGGTTGGAGAGGCGTCAAGGGTGTTCACTCACTCAATCAAAAAGAAGTGCTCAAGATTGGTTCATGCTGACAATTCAAACTATCTCCACAGTTTTCAGAGTTTCCAGATTTAGGCTTACAGACTCCCTTGCGTCACATTGGTAGGCGTTGCTATTCATGGCTCGGGCGAATGCTCGGAAAGGGGGAATAACTGGGGGAAGAATTGATTTTAGAAGTAGTTTTAAGCTTGAAATCATTCCTATCTATGAGGATTGAGTATCTAGTGCCGAAAAAATTGTAAGGATCCTAGTCAAGAAGACGATTGTCTTTGACAAAAGGAATGCCGTGCAAATCTAAAGCTGCTGTCAAGACAGTCTTATTGATGAAATCTACGGATACGGGCTCCCCTGAGCTCATGAGAACGCAGTAGACAGGAAACGGAGACCTCAACGATTCAACCTGCCTGATTTCTTTGATTTCATTCCATTTAAGCAGTCGTATGGTCCGCCGCCTGCCCAAAGTAATACGCAGGCCATTGTTTTCAGCTGCTCCGTGAGTAGACAGGCTCAGTATAGCGGGGGCACCGATAAGCACTGCAAGGACGTAGAAAATCCCCGCCAACAGAGCGAAGGCCAGCGCCAACGGAGAAAGCAGAATGCAGACTGGCAAGAGCCACGTCCGCTTGGAGGGAATCCCCAAAATCGCAATAAAACCTAGGCAGCAAATACCGCAAAGGAAGCTAAAAGGGTATGCGATTGCTTTGAGAAAATTGTAGATGAACAACATGTGCTGGGCCTTATATATTTGATGCTTTTGGCACCATGATCACACTTCACTATTGCCCAAGTTTTTGAAGAGATCAAATGCTTTCGTGGATGTCACGATGTCACCACCAAAAGGTGTGAAGGACTTGCCAAACGGCTGATTTCCCCCTCACACCCCCCGCAGCAGCTCGGCGTGCTGGCGCAAGTGAGCCGCCTTGGTGGTGCCGATGACGACGGAGCTGACGCCTTTAATTCCTGAGAGGAATTTCCAAGTGTCGCGCAGCTTCTCATCGCGGTTGGCGGCGTTGTCGCCGAGGTGGCCGGAGGCGAGGGCTTTTTTGACCAGGACGCCGCGTCCGAGCGAGGCGGCATAATCGGCCACGGCCAATTCGTCGCGGGCTTCGAGGTTGAGCATGATCATCGGCACGCCGCCGCGGCGCAATGTTTCGAGGCCGCCATGGACGGTTTTGGTCGAGGCTCCCCAGGTGCGGATCAGACCGCGATCGCTGAGGCTGCTGAGCTCATCCATCAAGCCGGGGCTGTTGAGGACTTCGAGATCATTGCCGTTGGAGTGGAGCAGGAAGAGGTCGAGGTGATCGCGCTTCAAACGGCGCAGGCTGCGCTCACAGGAACGGCGGATCGCCTCCGGCGAGAAGTCGTAATGGCTCTTGTCGCCGTCGAATTCTTCGCCCGCTTTGGAGGAACAGAGCCAGCCTTCCCAGCGGCCGCCGAGAAGCTTGCCGAGACGCTCTTCGCTGATGCCGTAGGCAGGTGCCGTGTCGATCAGATTGCAGCCGAGTTCGCGAGCGGCGGAAAGCAGGTTTTCGACCTCGGTGTCGCTCGGCAGCTCAAAGGCGCCGCCGGGGTATTTGACGCTGCTGTTGCGGCCGATTTTGACGGTGCCGAGACTGATAAAGGGGAGCTCCAAGCCCGGATGAACAAGGCGGCGGGGAATCATCGGTTTCTCCTGCTATAAAATTTGAACCCGGCCACAAGACGACCTTCCGGGAAAATCACAAGTCACCGTTTCCGGAGAGCCAAATTCACCCTGATCACCCTCTGACTCAAGGGGTGTCCGACATGTTCCCGACGTCGACAGAAACCTTGGAACAAAGATGGAAAGTTGGTATCAAAGCCCTCGCCCTCGAGAATCACTGTCAAGGAGTGCCACCATGTCCCTGAACCGCCGCCATTTCTTCCAGATTTCTGGTGCCGCCGCCGGAGCAGCCACAATCGCCCCCTCCAGCTTGGCGCAGGAAGGCGCCGCAGCCCCCAAGAAACTCCGTCTCGCCGCCATCGGCGTCGGCGGCCAGGGACAAAGCGACCTGGGTCAATTGATGGGCCATAAATCCGTCGATCTCGTCGCCGTCTGCGATCCCGACCGCGGCTTGCGCGAAAAAGTCGCCAAGCAATACGCCAGTCGACATGACGGCGAGATCAAGACCTACGCCGATTACCGCAATCTCTTTGCCGAACTCGCCGATCAGATCGACGGCGTCATGATCTCCACCACCGACCACATGCACGCCCCGATCGGCCTGCTCGCCATGTCGCTGGGTAAACATGTCTACGGACAAAAACCGCTCGCCCGCACCATCGGCGAATGCCGCGCCATGACCGAGATGGCGGCGAAGATGAAAGTGATCACCCAGATGGGCATCCAGATCCACTCCACCCAACCCTATCAGACCACCCGCAAGTGGATCCAGGAAGGAGTCATCGGCAAGATCAAGGCGATCCACTCCGGCATCGGCGGCAAACCCTGGGGCGGCCTCGTTCCCGACAAAGCCTCGACCCCCGCTCCCGAGAACATGGACTGGGACCGCTATCTCGGCGTCGCCCACAATCTACCCTGGCGCGACAAGGATTACCACATGGGCAACTGGCGCAAATGGGTTGCCTTCGGCACCGGCGTCCAAGGCGACATGGCCTGCCACGTCTTCGACCCGGTTTATATGGCCGTAGGTTTGACCAAGCCGAATAGTGTCACCTCGCTCGGCCCCAAGCCCCCCGCTGAAGAATTCTTTGTCAACGACTGCCACGTCAAATACAGCTTCCCCAAAACCGCCTTCGCTGACGGCGACATCGAAGTCCACTGGCGCAACGGCAACATCAAGGTTCCCAAGGATCTCCATCCCGGCATTGAAGTCCCTGGCTCGGGAGCCTTGATCATCGGCGACAAAGGAGCCTTGGCCATTCCGCATTTCGGCCCGATGCCCACCGTCGTCGACGCCACCGGCAAGAAGCTCGAAGCCAAGGATCTGCCGCCCCCCGCCGAAGGCAGCAATCACTATCACGACTGGGTCGAAGCGGTTCTGGCCAAGGACCAGTCGAAGGCCTCCGCGCCCTTCTCCTACGGCGGCCCGATGACCGAAGCCGTCCTCATGGGTGTCGTCCTCAATCGCTGGCCCGAAAAGGAATTCCAATGGAACGGCCCGGACTGCAAGTTCAGCGGCTCCGGCGCCGAAGTCGACGCCGCCAACGCCCTGATCTGGCCGAAATATCGCCAAGGCTGGAGCGCCCCCGGCATCCAGGCCTGAGTCAGCGCCAAAGTCAAATGCCGCCCGGTCAGCCGGGCGGCGTTTCCATGTTCACAACAGACCTGTGCGGATCTCTGTTGCACCGCCATATTCTCGGCCGCAAATCAACCCAGGAATTTCATCATGTCCGGAAGCCTCTCACTCGTCGCCACCCCGATCGGCAATCTAGACGACCTCACCATCCGCGCCGGCAAGGTCCTCGCCGACTGCGATCTGGTCGCCGCCGAAGACACCCGGCGCGCCGGAATCCTGATGAAACACCTCGGCCTGTCGAAGCCACTCAGCGCCTACCACATGCACAACGAGCACAACAAGACCGCCTGGCTCTTGGATCAAGTCGAGTCGGGCAAGAAGGTCGCCCTAGTTTGTGACGCCGGCACTCCCGCCATCGCCGACCCGGGCTTCTTCGTCGTTCGAGAAGCGATCAAGCGCGGCATCGAACCCATCGTCATTCCCGGCGTCTCCTCGCTCACTTTTGCCGCCGTCGCCTCGGGCCTGCCGGTGGACGCCTTCTCCTTCGTCGGCTTCCTGCCGGTGAAAAGCGGCCGCCGCCGCAAGACTCTGGAAAAATGGCGCGACGTCGGCGTCACCACCTTCATCTTCGAATCGCCTCACCGCATCGCCAAACTCCTCGGCGAAATCGCCGAAGTCTGCGGTGCTGACACCCCGGTCGCGGTCATCCGCGAAGCCACCAAGATCTTCGAAGAAGTCATCCGCGGTCCCGCCGGAGAACTCGCCGCTGCCGGCAAGACCCGCAAATGGCTCGGCGAAATCGTCGTCGGCGTCGACATGCGTTCTGCCGGCGGCGTCTCCATCATCGCCGATGAAGATGACGGCGATGAAACCCCGGAGATTTCAGAAACGCCGGGAAGCCAGGACTGAAGATCTTTTCGAACTCATCCCATCTCTTCCAGCTCGGTCGCGGCTGCTTCCCAATCGGCTTCGATCTGGGGCTTCAGCTTGCGGATTTCGGCGAGGCGGCGATTGAGCTCTACGACCCGGGAAGACGGCGGTGCATCGGCGAATTCACCGGTCAACTTGGCCTCTTCGGCATCGAAGTCGGCGAGCTGTTTTTCCAGTGCGTCGACCTTCTTCTTCAAAGGGCCTTTTTTCTTCGCCATTTCCTGCCGTTGCTGGGCTTCTTCGCGACGCTGGTCCTTGCGTCCCGCCGCCTCGACCGGAGCCGCCTCACTGGCCTTGCCTTTGACTGCCGGCAGGGCGATGGCTGACTCCTCTTTCAGCTTGCGGCGGTAATAGGCGTAGTCGCCGTAGAACTTGCGCAGTCCGCGCGGTGTCACTTCGAAGATGACTTCGGCGACCCCGGCGAGGAATTCGATATCGTGACTGACCAGGCAGAGAGTGCCCTCGAATTCCTTCAGGGCGTCCTGAAGCGCTTCGCGCGACTGGATGTCCAAGTGCGTCGTCGGTTCGTCGAGAAGCAGGAAGTTGGGCGGGTCGACCAGCAGTTTCGACAGCGACAAGCGGACTTTTTCGCCGCCGGAGAGGACGCCGACGGTTTTCTCCACATCGATGCCGCGGAAGCCGAAGCCGCCGAGCATGTTGCGCACTTCCTGTTCAGGCATGAAGGGGGCGGCGTGTTTGACTGTCTCGTATACCGTGCGACCGGGATCCATGGTCTCGGTGTAGTCCTGCGAGTGATAGCCCATCTGGACGTTGGCGCCGACCCGGCGCTTGCCTTTTTCGATGGCGATATGGCCGGAAATGATCCGCATCAGAGTCGATTTACCCATGCCGTTGGTTCCGATGATGCCGACCTTGTCGCCATCGTTGATGGTCAGGCTGATGTCGTTGTAGATCCAGCGTTTGCCGTCGTAGCTTTTGCCCATGTTTTCGAGCTCGACGACGGTGGGCGAACTACGTGCCGGCTTGGCGAGGCGGATGCGGGCGCCGCTGGCGACGATCACCGGCACTTCGACGTCTTCGAGCTTTTCCAGTTCACGCATCTTCGAGCGGGCGGCGGCGGCCTTGGTGGCGGTGGCCTTGAATCGATCGACGAAGGACTCGAGTTTTTCGCGACGGTCCTCGACCGCCTTGGCCTGCGATTCGAGCTGTTTGATGCGATCGGCGCGGCCTTTGACGAAGGCCTCGTAGTTGCCGGGCCAGCGGGTAACCTTGCCGCCATTGAGGTCGAGGATGACATTGCACAAGCGATTGAGCAGGTAGCGGTCGTGAGAGATCAGGATCATGGTGCCACGGTAGGCATTGAGGCGTTCCTGCAGCCATTCGATCGCCGGTACGTCGAGGTAGTTGGTAGGTTCGTCGAGGAGGAGCAGATCGGGGTCGGAGATGATGACGCGGGCGAGTTCGCAGCGCATCTGCCAGCCGCCGGAGAATTCTTTCAAGGGACGGCTGAAATCTTCGTCTTTGAAGCCGAGACCGGCGAGGGCGATGCGGGCGCGGGATTCCATCTCGTAGCCGCCAAGGGCCTCGAATTCGTGCTGCAAAATGCCGAGGCGAGTGACCAGCTGGGCCTTGTCGCCGCTGTCTTCGGCGAGTTTCTCGGAGATGCGGTGCATCTCGGCGTCGACCTCTTCCAGACGCGGCAGGGCGCAGGTGGTGTATTCGAGAGCGGGCAGCTCAAGGGCGGCGCGGTCGAACTGCTGACGCAGGTGGCCGAGGCGGGTGTTTTTGGGGAGATTGAAATCGCCTTTGTCCGGCGACAGGTCGCCGGTGAGAATGCGGAAGATGGTCGATTTACCGGCGCCGTTGGGTCCGACCAAGCCGGTGCGTTCGCCTTCGAAGACGGAGAATGAGGCATCGTCGAGGACGAAGCGATTGGAGTAGGATTTGCGCACATCGCGGAAGGTCAGCATCGTCGGAATCTCCAGAGATTTTTTCAGCCGCCAAGATACGCGGCGGAGGAGGAAAGGCGAGGGCGCAAAAAAACCGAGCTGCATCACTACCGAACGCAAGGGAGTGAGGGAGTCGGGGAGTGAGGGAGTGAGGGAGTCAGGGAGTCAGGGAGTAAGGGAGTCAGGGAGTAAGGGAGTCAGCGAGTCAGCGAGTCAGCGAGTCAGCGAGTCAGCGAGTCGGCGAGTCGGCGAGTGAATCGGATGTTAGACACTCCCTTACTCCCTTACTCCCTGACTCCCTTACTCCCTTACTCCCTTGTTCCCTTACTCCCTGAGCTAGTATCAAGCGAGGGGATTGTCGTCGTCGTAAGAGGAGGACTTGTTTTCGAAGCGGGTGTAATCGGGGACGAAGGTGACTTCGATGCTGCCGGTTTCACCGTTACGGTGCTTGGCGATGATGATCTCGGTTTTCAGTCGTTTCGGTTCGCCGGTGGGGTTGGGAGCGTACTGCTCTTCGCGGTCGCGGTGAAGGAGGAGAACGACGTCGGCATCCTGTTCGATCGAGCCCGATTCACGCAGGTGCGAGAGCTTGGGCTTGGTGACGCCGGCCTGGCCTTCGGATTGACGGTTCAACTGCGCCAGAACGAGGATGGGGACCATCAGTTCCTTGGCGAGGGCTTTGATGCCGCCGGAGATCTGCGCCACTTCCTGTTCGCGGTTTGCGTTCTTGTTCAGTCCCGAGCCGCGCATCAGCTGCAGGTAGTCGATGACGATGAACTGGATGTTGTACTTTTCCTTGAGGCGACGGGCCTTGGCTCGGAGCTCGAGGATGGAGAGCGTGCCGGTGTCGTCGATGGCCATCGGGCAGACCTTGAGGCGCTCGGCGGCGGCGACGAGGCGACTCATCTGCGAGCGTGACAATTCGCGGCTGCAATCGCGTTGCGAGACGCGGGCTTCGGAGAAGGCGAGACGCATGGCGAGCGAGCCTTTGTCCATCTCGAGTGAGAAGACGCCGACGGCGCGGGGCTTGCCGGGGGAATTGGCGCTGCCGACGCCGAGAGAGACGTTGGCGGCGATGTTCATCGCGAGAGTGGTCTTGCCGATCGAGGGACGGGCGGCCAGGACTAGCATTTCGCCGCCCTTGAGGCCGTTGAGAAGGTTATCGAGGTCGTCGTAACCGGTGGGGATTCCTTGTGAACCGGCACCTTTCTCATTGATCATGCTGATCCGGGTGAGGGTGTCGTTCATCAGGTCGCCGATGAGGACGGCGGCATCGGTGGAGCCGCGAAGAGAGATTTCGTTGAGTCGGCGTTGCAGGTCATCAATGAGGGCGCCGGGCTCGGCTTCAGCGCTGTCGAGGCAGCGGGAAACGGTATCGGAGGAGAGGCGGATGAGCTCGCGCAAGAGGGCATCGGCGCTGACGATCTGGAGCCAGTTTTCGAAGTTGGCGCTGGAAGGGACGGAGTTGATCACCTGGGCGAGGTAGGATTCCCCGCCGACGCGGTCGAGCTGGCCGGCGGCGCGGAGGGCGTCGGGCAGGGTGACGAGGTCGATGGCGACGGCTTTGCGCTCCAGTTCGACGAGGGCGTTCCAGATCGCCTGGTGGGCGGGTGAGTGGAAGCAGGATTCGCCGCGGAGGACGGGCATGGCGAGCTGCAGGCAGCGCTGCGGCTCGAGGAGGATGCTGCCGAGCACGGCCCGTTCAGCGTCGTGGTTGTGCGGCAAAGGCCGCTCCCCGGTGAGGAGCGGCCCTGTGCGTTGAGTCTGGAACTTGCGTTCTTCCATCGTCAGTCGAAGCCGCGTTTAAGCGCGGCTTCTTCCTTGGATCAGGCCTTAACGACCCAAACCTTGAGGTTGGCGGAGACTTCTTTGTGGATCTTGACGCTGACTTCGTGGACGCCGAGCTTGCGGATCGGGTCGATGAAGTGGATGGCGCGGCGATCAACAGCGATGCCTTCGGCGGTGAGGAGACGATGGACGTCGGTCGAGGTGACCGCGCCAAAGAGCTTCTCGTCGTCGCCAGCCTGCATGGGGATGGTGAGGGTGGTTTCGCTGACGCGGCGGCCGACTTCTTGAGCGGCGGCGACTTTGGCAGCGTATTCGGCCGCGACTTTCTCTTGGCGCTTGCTGATTTGCTTTTCTACGGCCTTGGTGGCGCAGACAGCAAGCTTGCGGGGGAAGAGGAAGTTGCGGGCGTAGCCTTCGGAGACGCGGACTTTGTCGCCGCAGACGCCGAGGGTGTCGATGTTATCGAGGAGAACTACTTCGATGGCCATGGTGTTACCTCACTTAACAAGCGCGATGTTGCGGGCGCGCTTGACGGCTTCGGCCAGCATGGCCTGATATTTTTTCGACACACCGGTGATGCGACGGGGAAGGATGCGGCCTCCCTCGGTGGTGAACTTGCGGAGCATTTCCGGGTCGGTGTAGTCAATGTAGTTGACTTTCTGCTCGCTGAAGCGGCAGATCTTGATGCGGATGACCTTTTTGCGCTTCTTGCGAACGTTGGTGGATTTCTTGCCGGCCATGGTATTGGACCTTTTTTGAGTCTAGGGATTGGTTCAGAACGGGATGTCGTCTTCCGCGCCGTTGCCACCGAAATCGGGCATGGCGGGGGCTTCGGAGTGGCTTGGGCCGCGGGGGGCCGCGGCTCGGGGAGCGCCGAAGTCAGCATAATCATCGCGGGGAGCGGGGGCCGGAGCGTAGCCGTTGTCGCGGGGGGCGTAACCGCCAGACGCGCGGGGCGCCTGGTTGTAGTTGCGCGGCGCGGGGGCCGGAGCTCCGAGATCGTCGCCATCGACATAGGCTTCCGGCGGAGCGCCGAAGTCCTCTTGTCCACCGCCATGGCCACCGCGGGAAGGACCGCCGACAAGGCGGAGCTGATCGCAGGTGATGCTGTGGCGGCTTTGTTTGGCGCCGTTTTTGTCGACCCAGGATTCGAGACGGAGGAAACCCTCAATCAGGACCGGGGCGCCGCGACGGAGATAGTTGGCTGCGGTGTCCGCTTGTTTTCCCCAGACATTGACATCGATAAAGCAGACCTCTTCGCGCTTTTCACCGTTGACGATGTAGACGCGATTGATGGCGAGCCCGAGTTTGGCGAGGTTCTGCCCACCGGGCAGTTGACGCATTTCGGGATCGCGGGTGAGGTTGCCCATGACGATGACTTTGTTGAAGGAGGCCATGCGAATTTCCTTGGTGCCTGTTCAGTGCTTTGGCGGGAGAGAAGACGATCAGACGTTGGTGAGGTCGAGGACTTTGGGAGTCTCGGGGATGTCGTTGATGTGGACGACATGGCGGAGAACCGATTCCTCGAGGCGGAACTTATCCATGAACTCTTTCACGTTTGCGGTCGGCATGGTGAAGAAGAAGCGCCAGTAAAGGCCGGAAGTACGCTTGCCGATGGGGCGGGCAAATTGCTTGCGGCCCATCGATTTATTGGTGATATCGGTGCCGCTGAGGGACTTGATCAACTCGGTGACCTTCTCAGCGTAGGCAGTGCCACCATCCTCAAACTTGCGATCGTTGAGGATGAAGATAGCGTCATATTTCTTCATCTTGACTCCTGATTCGGTTGACGTGAACCTGGTTTCTTCGGCAGGATGCCGTTGAACTGGTTCATCGCAGCACTGCAGCCTTGGCTACAGAGCATCAGCACGGCTTCGGCAGCGCGCGACAGACTTTCCTCGATGAGGGGTCTCTCGCTCTCACCAAATGGGGTGAGAACATGATCAGCCAGGTCCTCCGGTTTTCCCGGGTGACCTATGCCGATGCGTAGGCGCACAAAGTCAGCTCCTCCCAGTCTTTCGAGCAAGGATTTGATTCCATTGTGTCCGGCGCTGCTGCCGCCGTATCGTAACCTGATTTTCCCGGGCGGCAAGCCGGCTTCATCATAAACTGCGAGAATCTCTTCCGCTTTTATGTCTAAATCCCGTATGCACTTGCGCACGGCGTCGCCGCTGGCGTTCATGTAGGTCATCGGCTTGAGCAGGAAAAGCGGCCGGCCGCCCAGCTCGATCTCGGCAAACTCGCCGTCGTACTTCTTGCGGAAACAGCCGCCATGGGCCTTCAAAAGCTGATCCGCCAGCATGAAACCGACGTTGTGGCGGGTGGCGGCATATTCGGCGCCGGGATTGCCAAGGGCGACAAGAAGCCGCGGCGGCCCGAGGGGCAGCGGTTTTTCCGGGACGGCAGGTGGGGGTGTTGGTTTCGACATCGTTGGGCTTCTGTGGCTAGAGAGTTAGAGACGGGAAGATTAGCCCGGCCTGGGGAGAAGGCAAAATCGACGTGGGACAAAGCGACGAAGAAGTCTGCGTCTTCCGCAAAAAATGCAAAGCCCCGGCGAGCCAGTGCCTAGTGCGAGTGGATGTTGCTCAAGTTCTTGTAGTTCTTTCTCGGGATCGCTGGCGTCCCGCCGGCTGTTGCTCAATGGGGTTCGATCGTCCCGATCGAGAGGTTGCTCGACCTCAGTCGACTGCAGTCGATCGATAGGATCCGCAGGTGTTTAAGCACAGGCAGATCTCCCGCATTGCCATCAAGTCTCCCCATCAAGATTTTGGCGAACAAATTCCTCCAAATTCTCTTCCCGGAACTAAGCCCCGCTCTCAGAGTCCGAAACATCATTCAACTCGGAGAATTCCCACATGTCCCTGGTCCGCATTCTCTTCCTTGCCATCTTAAGCTTCTGCGGCTTCCTTCAGGCCGAAGAATCTCAACCCGATTACCCAATTCGCCTGGCTTTTGTCGGCGACTCGATCACTCAGGGAGCAGGGCTCAAGGATCCCGGCAAAGAAGCCAAGCCCCTGCCGCCCGAAACGATTA
>CAMCSH010000024.1 GCA_945877655.1 Lentisphaera araneosa HTCC2155
AGGCGACGGTAGAATTCACAGGGTGTAATCACGGCAGGAATGGACATTGTTGGGCCTTTTTTGGAGGTAAAGTCTGGGGACGCCTCAAAAAGCCCTCAAAATGCCGATTTGACAAATCCTAGCCACTTTAATTCCTGAAGGTCCGAAAAGTTAAGGTTTTCTTGCATTTCGTTCCCTTTGATGATTGATTGTGGAAAGACCATCAAGGAAGCGACCATGCCCGACGACGATACTCAGCCGCAAGCTCCCGCCGACACCGCTGCCGCCATACAGGAGACGTTTCGACTCGACCTGGATTCCAGTGGCATTGAGCGCGCCGCCGAAGAGGGCGATCTGGGCTGGGATCCGCTGCGCTTCCTTCATTCGCTCGAGGAACGCTACCAAGCCCGCGGCAAGCTCGCCCAAGGCGGCATGGGCGAGCTGCGCGAAGTGCGCGACCGCCTGCTGCGCCGCACCGTGGCGATGAAGGTCATGCGGCGCGACAAAAAAGCCGAGGCCAGCGCCATCCTCCGCTTCGTTGAAGAAGCTCAGATCACCGGTCAGCTCGAACACCCCAACATCGTCCCGGTGCACGAGCTTGGTCTCAACGCCGAGGGGCAGCCCTTCTACACCATGAAGCTGATCCAGGGCCGCACACTGGAAGATCTGGTGCAGAAGCTGGCCGCGAGCTCGACGCCCGAGACCAGTCTGCACAATCTGGTCACCGCCTTCCTCAAGGTCTGCGACGCGGTCTCCTTCGCCCACAGCCGCGGCGTCATCCACCGCGACCTGAAGCCGGAAAACATCATGCTTGGCGAACACGGTGAAGTGCTGGTGCTCGACTGGGGCATCGCCAAGGTGCTCGGCCACCGTTCGCCACCCGGCGAAAAAGCACCCGCCGATGAGATCAGCTCGGAGCGTCATGACAGCGACAGTGGCTCGACCTACCGCACTCTCGATGGCGAAATCCTCGGCTCGCCTCTCTACATGTCGCCAGAGCAGGCCCGCGGCGGCGTCGAGCTCGACGGACGCAGCGACATCTACAGCCTCGGCGCCATCCTCTACCGCCTCATCGCCCTGAAGCACTATATCGACTTGAAGGGCACGCGCCGCTCGATTATGGCCGCCAAATTGAAGGGCGATCACATCCCCCTGATGCACTGGGACGGCCGCAAGGAAGCGCCCCTGCCGCATATTCCCGGCGGCCGGATCCCGCCCGGACTCGCCGCGGTGGTCGAGAAATGCCTGAAGCCGCAACGCGAAGACCGCTACGCCGACCTGCCGGCTCTGATCAGCGATCTCGAAGCCTGGCGCTCCGGCTTCGCCCCCCGCGCCGAACAGGCCGGCTTCTTCCGCCAGACCACCCTTTTGGTGCAACGCCACCGCGCCTTGACCGGCACCCTCGCCGCCGCCAGCGCCCTCCTCCTTCTCACCGGAGCCGTGTCGCTGAAACGTATCGTCGCCGCCCGCGACGAAGCCCGTATGCAAGCCGAAGAAGCCCGCAAGGCACGACTCGTCGCCGAAGACCGGGGCGCAACCATCAGCTCGAAGAACCGTGAGCTCGAACTTGCCAGCCGCGACGACACCCTCGCCGTCGCCAAATCCTTGCTCAGCCAAGGACGCCACGAAGAATCCATGGTCCGCCTTGATGCCCTCGCTCCGTCGCTGCGCACCGCCGAATGGCATTTCCTCCGCGGCCTCACCCAGCGCGATTTCCGGGTTCACGAGGACCCTGCCTTCCCCGTCGATTCGCTCTGCTTCTCCCCCGACGGCCTGGTCTATGGCCTCACCAGCCCCGGCCGGGTGCGCTTCCACGACACCCTCAGCGGACGCCTACTCGCCGAGCTCACGCAGGTCCCCGCCACCAGCTTCCGCCTCCACTTCAGCGCCGACGGCTCGCGCTTCGCCTGCTGCGGCCTCGGACGCGCCGTCGTCTTCGATCAAAGCAGTCTCAAAGTCATCGTCGATTTCAGCAATGCGGACCTAGGTCTCGACGCCGCTCTCGACCGCAGCGGACGCTACCTCGTCAGCATTCCTCCCGATGGCCTCGGCCGGCCGGATCTGTGGAACGTCGACGGCAAGCGCCTTCTCTGCTCCTGCCCCGTCGGCGGGCCTCGCGGCCGCATCCTTTCGGCCACCTTCCTTGACGATTCCGAGAAAGTCCTGATCACTCGCGAAGAGGGTACGGGCGTGTGGAACTGGACCGCCGGCAGCTACAAGGGCGACTACTTCACCGGCTCCCGCCAGAGGCTGCACACGCCCACGCCCGACACCGGCCGCCTCTTCTGCGCCGACCTCGACAACCACCTCACCATGCAGGATCAACGCACCGGCTCGCAGCTCATCTCCTTCTGCCAGACCGAAAGCGCCCCCAGCTGCCTTCGCGTCAGCAGCGACGCCTCTCTCTGCCTCGCCGCCAGCGGCAGCCTCCGACTCCACCTCTGGGATGTCAACACCCGTAGCTCCGTCGTCGCCAACCGCCTCACCCTCACCCGAGGCTTCGACGCCAACCCCGATCTGGGCATCATCGGCCTCGTCGACATGCAGGGACGCGCCAGCCTCTGCCGCATCCGCGACTTCATCCACGGCGAACAGGGGCCGCACCTGTATCAAGACGCCGCGCCGCTTCACGCGAAGCTTGCTGCCAGTGATGCCGCAGGAAATCTTCTCGCTCTCCACGCCGCCGCCTGGCAGGAACTGCGTCTTTGCGATCCCCGCGATCTCGCCGTCCGTGTCCGCATCCCCACGCCCGTCCCGGTCGAGGTCATCGCCCTCAGTCCCGACGGCAAAAGCATCGCTCTCCTTAGCGGCGACGGGGTTCATGTCGACCTGTACGACACTGCCGACGGCAAGCTCAAGCTGAGCCTGCCGCCGTCCTCACGACTATCCACCTGCCGCGGCCTTCTCAGCTTCAGTCCCGACAGCTCACGCCTGATCTGCCGCTATCAAGGACGCCCGAGCCTCGTCGACGCCACCACCGGCAAGGTTCTGGTCAGCCTCGACCGCAGCGTCGTCGAAGTGGTCTTCACGGCGAAGGACGGCAGCTTCGCGGCGCGCCACGGCGACGGCAGCTTGCATCTGCATCGTCCCGATGGCTCGATTTCAGACCGCCGCAAGGTGCCGGAGGGCACGGTCGTCCTCGCCGCCGATCTCGACCGCGCCCTCCTCGCCTGCGGCGGCGAAAATGGCCGAATCACCCTGCAAGGCCTCGGCGACGGCATCGAAACCGGTCATTTCGTCACCGAAGCCGGCAGCGCCGTCGCCTGCTTGCGTTTTGCTGGCGATCGCCTCCTCGCCGGCAGTCTCTCCGGCGCCCTCAGCTTCTGGGATCTCGCCGTCGGCCGCAGCGTCCTGCAATTGCCTGGCCACGGCGACGGCTTGAACAGCTTCGCCGTCTGCGGCAAGCGCCTCTTCACCGGCTCGCAGTGCAGCCTGCGTTTCTGGGGAGAGCCCTCCCTTCCCGGCCCCGCCTGCCTGATCCGTCCCGAGGTCCCCGGTTGCGGCGATCACGCCCCCGACACCGCCCCCGAGCGCCGCCTGCTCGCCGCCCGTCCCTGGGTCGTCCAGGACGGCGATCAATGCCTGGTCTTCGCCCTGCCGCCGCAGACCCGTCTACGCGTCGATCCCGCCGGAGCCGATCCCCGCTTGGCCCCCGCGACCTTGCGCCCGGGTCAGCCGGTGCCCGCCGGCGCTCGCTTCGCCCTGCTGGCGGCCGACAACCCCGGTCTTCTGATTCCCAAGGACCTTCTCTTCGGGGGGAAATAACATGAAACTCCAGCTTACAGCCACGAGCCAAACCGTTCGCCGATCCCTGTTTCCACTCACCTTTCTCATCGCCATCGCCTTCCCGTTCTGCGTCGTTGCCGCCCCTGTCTACGAAGAGAACTTCGACAAGGAGCTGCCGCCCGGCGTCTTCAGCCACGACCAGCAGAAGCTGGAGATCTTCACCAGCCCCAAGGGCCAGCGGGTCCTCGGCCCGCTGCACCAGGGCACACTGACTCTGCACCTCGATAAGCTGCCGCCGCACCAGGCGCTGCGGGTCAGCTTCGATTACTGCCTCGCCGGCTGGTGGGACGGCACGCCTTGGGACGGTCCCGACCTGGTCAGCTTCGGCCTCAAGGACGGCCCCGAGCTGATGAGCACCACTTTCAGCAACCAGTACAAGCTCTACATCGACAAATACTGGCAGAGCTTTCCCGAGAACTACCGCCCGGAACAGCTCGCCCTCGTCCGCCGCCTCGGCTCGATCTTCAAGAGCCAGAAGTTGGAAGCGCCGATGGACGGCATCCTGCAGCGCGGCGGCCTCGGCGCCCTCGGCCACGAGCATCTCGGCTGCAGTGTCGGCAAGGTCTTCACCGACATGCGCTACCGCCTCGACTTCGTCTTCCTGCACCGCCAGGCGGCGCTCGATTTCCTCTATCGCGACAGCGGCAAAAACCACGGCAACTGGGCCGCTCTCGACCAGGTCCGCGTTGAGCTGCTGACCGAGCTGCCCTCGCCCAAACTCTTCGCTGTCGATTGGCAGGTCCTCCTCGGCGACGAACCGATGGCCGCCCTCGCCGCCAAGTACCGCCTCGCCCTGCATCCCGACTTGGTCCGGCAGGAACTGCGCCGCTACCTCCCCGGTGATCCTCCCGCCAGCCTCCCCTCCATGATCGAGGCCCTTGATCAGCGCGGCCCCGGTCGCGACCAGGCCCGCCGGCAGATCCTCGAGCTCGGTGCCGCCGCCCGCAATGAGCTGCAGGACGCCCTCGCCGTCGCCAAAACCGCCCAGCCGGAACGGCAGGAACAGCTCGAATCCCTCCTCGCTGAACTTCGCCAGCACCAGCCGACAGCGCCGGAATTGACGACCCGCCAGCTCTGGCGCCTCGCCGACCTCGCCCGTCTTTGCGGCGACGAGTGCCGCCGCGACTTCGCCGAAGATCTCGAGTCGATGGCCCTCGACGCCCTCAAGCTCAAAAGCCGCAGCAGCGTCGCGGTCAACAAAGAGGACCGCCGATGATCACCTTCCTCCTCAGCCTGGCTCTCGCCAGTGCTCCGGCGCCGAGCAGCGACGTCGGCGACACCCTGGAGGCGAGCTGCCGCGAGGTGCTTGGCGGCAAACCCCTCAATCTCCCCCTGACTCGGCTGCTTGCCGAGCTGCCCACGGCCTTGGCGACGCCGCGCTTCCGCGCCGACGCACCTGACCTGGTCGAGGCGGCGCTCCGCGATTTCCCCGCCACACCTCGCGGCCGCGCCTTGCGCAACTCCTTGGAGATACGCGCCGGCTTCGCCTGGCGCTCCCCGCTTCTCTACCGCCGCAGCTACGAAGACAGCCACGCCCTCCTGGAACAAGTCCCGCCACTCCCCGCCGCCGAGCGCCTGCTGCTGCTTGATTTCCACCGCAAGCAATGCGGCATCCAGTGCAACGCCTTCAGCCAGAGCCGCACCCTGTACCACCAGGCGGGATGGGATCGCTGCCTCAGCCTCGCTCTCCCAGCCGCCGTCGACTTCCTTCGCGACTGCCCCGCCGATGCTCCTGCCGATGAGCTCGCCGCTCGCGCCCGCCTCATCGAGGAATGGTGGCTCAGCTTCAATCACGCCTACCCCGACGAGAATTTCTTCGATGCCGCCGCCTGGGAGAAGCTGAACGCCGCGCCCTGCGCCGCCCCCTGGCTGCAGGCCTACTTCCGCGCCCTCATCCTCATCCCCACCTGCGCTTGCGCGCCGAAGCGCCCCGACAAGGACCGCACCGCCGCCTTGCGCCGCGCCCGCGCCGAGCTCGCCGCCGCCGCCGCTCCGGAAGCCTGGCTGCAGCAGTTTTTGCTCTTCCGCCTCGATGCCGAGCTCGTTACCAGCCCCGAGGAGCTGCAGCCGCAGTTCGAGGCGCTGCTGCGCCTCAACCCCGGCTCCCGCGAACTCCACGAATGTTGGGCCGCCCAGCTCAGCCCCAAGTCTCGCGGCAACATCCAGCTGCTGCAGCGGCAGATCAACCAGGTCTGCCGCGATCCCGCCGCCTTCAGTCCCGACGGCTACCCCCACGGCCTAGCCTACCTCAACCGCCTGCTCATCGACGAAGGTGTCGCCGTCGACCAGGAATCCTGGGTGCAGGAGGCCCGCAGCTCCTGCTGCGCCCAGCTGGAGAAGCGCGCCGCCGCCGGCCTGCCTTGCGACGAGCTGCCCCGCCGCCGCAGCCAGCTCTTGCGCGGCCTGCTGGTCCATCCCGATTTCTACCGCCGTGAATGCGCCAACGCCGACCTGCTCCGCGACTTCGATTTCAGCGTCCTGCGGCCGGCCATTAACGGCCCCCTCGACCTCGCCCGCCCTTTCGCCCAAAAGCTCCAGCCCGAGCTGGTCAAGGAGATCGACACCCGTCTCGACTGGCAGCGCGGCAAACCCGCCGAGCAAGCGCCGGACGCCGCCGGCCTCCTCGCTCTCGAACAGCGACTCCAGGCCGCCGCCGTGGACCCCGAGCCCCAGGCCCGCAACTGGTTCCTCGCCTGGTCCCGTATCTGCAAGCTCAACCGCGACTTCCTCGCCGGCGACTGGGTCGAACTCCGCCACGACGACCCCTGGCTCTGGTCCTGCCGAGGCGGCGACAGCCGCAGCGAGACCCCGGGATCCCTGCTCGCCTCCACCATGCATGGCGAACGCTTCCTCAGCAGCCATGCCGGCGTCTTCCTGCCGCCTCTGCAGGCGCATCTTACAGTCACGCCCCATCATCTCCACGATGAAGTCCACGGCGCCGGCAACTGCCTTTTCGGCATCAGCTCCGGCGATCTCATCAACATCCCCATCGCTGGCCGCCTCTTCGCCGGCGACCGGGTCAGCAAGGCACTGGTCTACGCTTCCCGGCAGGCCGTCGGCACGATCGTGAATCGCAATTTCGATCTCAAGGCGCGCAGCGAGTTACCGACCAGCACCGATTTGCTGCTTTATCCCGATAGCGCCGATTTCGCCTACTGGGGGGAAAGCCGGATCGGCAAGGACATCGCCGAGGAGCGCTTCTATCCAGGTCTGACCATGCTCGGCGATGAAGTCACCGAAAAAGCTGAGGCGGCCTTCGTTCCCGGCCAGCTCGGCCTTGCCGCACCGTCGACGCAAAACGGCGTGGTTCACCTGAGCAGCCTGAAGATCCGCCGCCTGGCTATGCCCGAAACACCGCAGACGGCCTATTGGAAAAAACGCTACGAGCTCTGCTTCACCCGCTACAACTTTCTCAAATACGCCGCCAGCTTGGTCCAGTCCCGCCAAGCCAGCGAGCTTGCTCCCCTGCTCAAGGATCTCGAGCTGATGGCCGACCTCACTCTTCCTCGCCAGCAGGAGCAGGAGTTCGACTCTCTCTCCTTTGTACCCGAGTCCCGCCGCGTCCTCGCCGCCAGCTACGCTCTCCTCGGTCGGTCTCACGACGCCGCCCGGATCGCCGCGCTTCTGGTCGAACGCACGCCCCTCGATGACAGCGACGAGCTCATTCGTAACCACATGGATTGGGCGCGACTGGTCGCTCTGGATCCTCAATCAAACGCCGCGGAACTCGGCCGCGCCGCCGAGGCCGTCCGCCATGCCCTCCGCAAAAGCGTCCCGGCGCAGCGCTGCCTCGCCCGCCGGGCCCAGGCCGCGCTCCTCGCACGCCAGGGGGATGTCGCCGCCGCCCGCCGCAGCTTGGCTATCGCCCGGGCTCTCGGCAAGGACCTCGCCGAATATCGCGAACTGCTGCAGGAAAAGGAACCCTGGGAATGAAGCTTCTCCATTTTGTCTCTTTCGTCTCCGTGTTGCTGCCCCTCGCCGCTGCTGCGGCCCCTGTCTACGAAGAAAACTTCGACAAGGAGCTGCGACCCGGCGTCTTCAGTCACAACAAGCAGAAGCTGGAGATCTTCACCGCCCCTAAAGGCGAGAAAATCCTCGGGCGCCTCGGCACCGGAAAGCTCAATCTGCACCTCGACAAGCTGCCGCCGCATCAGCTCGTTCAAATCAGTTTCGATCTCAATTTCTCCGGCTCCTGGGACGGAACCTCCAGCAACTTTGGTCCGGACATCTGGACCTGCGGCCAGAAAGGTGGCCCCGTGCTGATTGAAACCAGCTTCAATAACTGCCATAAGATTTTTTCGGATAACATCTGGCAGAACTTTCCCGACAACTATCGCGCCGCCCAGGTGTCGCGACTGATGCGCAGTCAGACCGGGGCCAAATTCTACCTCGTCGATGCCCAGGTGGAAGACCTCCTCCACCGCGGCGGCACTGGCGCCCTTGATCACAATCATCTTGGCTGCACCTGGAACTGGTCCCTGTGTACCGATGCCCGTTACCGCCTCAGCTTCCATTTCCGCCACCAGAAGGACAGTCTTGACTTTGAATTCGACAATCGCTATGACGAGCCGATCAATGGGCAATGGTGGGGACTCGACAAGATCAAGGTCGAGGTCTTGCCCGAGATCGCTCCCCTCAGCGGCAGCGAGCAGTCCCGCCTTTTCACTGAGCTCCTCGGCGATGACGCCTTTCGCGCATTGGTCGCCCGTGACGCCTTGTCAATCCATCCTGAGCTCGTGCGGACTTTACTGGACAAGCATTTTGCGCCGGCTCGCGAGCTGGATTTGAATCGGCTTTTGAATGATCTGGAGAAACCCGGCGAGTCCCGCGTCCAAGCCGCCAAAATCCTACGTGAAGCAGGCCCATCCCAGCTCCAGCCGCTGGAGGATCTCCGCCGTCTGTATGCCGTCAGCCGCCCTGAACTGGCGGCGCAGCTGGATTCCCTGCTTGCTGATTGGCGTCGCTTGCCAGAGCCTCGTTGGACGCCGCGACAGCTGTGGCGCCTCGCCGATCTCGCCCGCATCAGCGCTTGTGCCGAGTCGGTCCGCCTTGCCCAAGAGTTGGACGGGCGAGCCGCCTTGCTACTTGCCCTGGAGGCCAAGCCATGAGCCTGATTCTTTCCGTCCTGCTCGCTATCACTCCTGCTGCAGCCAATGAATCCGCTGAGCCGATGGAAAAAGCGGGGCGCGAGCTGCTCCCCGCCGTACCTGCCGCGGACTGGCAGAACTTTATCCGCGATCTTGCCGCGGCTGAGGCCAAGCCCCATCTCGATCCGGAACTCAGCCGACGCAGCGCCGAGTTGTTGAAACAAGCGCCGGACACGCCTCGGGGCCGCCTTTTGCGACTCACCTTCCAGGCTCGCACCGCCGCTGCAGCGAAAGACCCAGTCCTCTTCCGGCAATCCTATCGCGACGGCGCCGCTCTGATGCCCTTGCTTGAACAGCTTCCCGCCACCGAGGCACTAGCCTTTCTCTTCGAGCGGATACGTCAGACGGCGGCTCTCCTCAGCTCTTATTCCGAACGCAATTCGGACGCGTATTGCACGGCGTGGATGCAAGCTCGGCATGCCATGCATAGTGCTCTCGCCCGCCTACTCGCCGCTTCGCCGGCGGATACTGGCGAACTGGAACTCGCCGCGAAAACGCAGACCCTTGAGGCCTGGGAAAACTGTCTGCAACTGATGAAGTTCCGCATCATAGTCAGCAAAGATCTGCCGAACCCAGAGCACGACATTCCCGTACTCACCTCGCCCTCCCCCTCTCTCGAAACTCTGGTCGCGGCCACTCGGCTGCACCTGCTCAAGCCGGATTTGGCCAGCGATGTCTGGCTGCATGAAGCCACCGCCCTCGAAGCTCGCCTGCAACAGCAGATCGCGGCGCATCCCGACCTGCTGTCGCTAAAATTCCAGCTGCTGCGGCTGGGATGCGATTTCCTGCGCGGGCCAGAGGCCCTGAAGCCCCTCGCTGACACGGCTTTCAGGCAAGCCCCCCGGGACGGAAATCTCCACCGGGAATGGGCTGCCTGTCTTAGCTTCGCCGCCGGCGGCAGCGCCGCATTGCTGAAAGAGCGCATCGAAACTCTCTCCCGCGACCCTGAAGCCTTCACCGAGGCAGGTTCACCTCTGTGCTTGATCTATCTTTCCCAGCTCACCGCCAGGGAAGGCAACGAGGTTTTGCAGGAAAGCTGGGTCAGCGACAGCCTATGCCGCTGCCTCGAACACTTGGAAGGCCGCCCCTCGACACCCAACCTGGCATTGCGCCGTTCGCAACTCATCGGCAAGCTCCTGCCAGCAGCAGACAAGAGCCTCATGCCTCGCCTGCTTCGTCGCTACGATCTGCTCAAAGATCTCGATCTGCCGGCGCTGCGGCCAGAGATCAATGGGCCGCTCGATCTTGCCCGCCTCTGTGTCAGCGGACCTCAGCTGAGCCTGGTCGAAACGGTCGAAAAAGCCCTCGGCTGGCAGGCTGGAAAGCCCTTTGACAGGGCCATCCCGGCGGCGCAACTGCTGGAATGGGCCACGGCTCTTGATGCTGCTGCGACGAGTGCCGAGCATCCTCATGCCGCCGGCTGCTGTCGCCAATGGGCCCGACTCTGCCGCTTGCAAGAAGAGTATCTTCGCGGCGACTGGGTCACACTGCCCCTTGACGACCTTTGGCTGTGGCGGCGTAGCTCAGGCGACTTTGCCGCCGGTCCGGACGGCCTGCTGGCCTCGTCGATGTACGGCAAACCCTTGGTCGCGCAACATCGTGCTGACTTTCCCTTGCCTTGCGAAGTCGAAGTCCAACTCACTCCCATAAAAGTTTATTCCGACACCTACAGCGACCGCTGCGACTTCTTCGGCATTGCTTGTGGGAATCTTGTTTCACGCCCACTCAGCGGCCGCATTCTCTTCTCTGATCCAGCCATTGGCTGGAGTGGGAGTAGTGCCATGCAGCCTTTTGTGGGAACATCGGGTGAAGGCACTAAGACAGCTAGTTCTGCCGTAATTCATGCCTGGATTTGGCCTGATGAAGCCGAGGTCTGCAGTCTTCCAGAGCTCGGTTTTAGCACTCTTCATGAACAGCTAGTTTTCGGAGAAGCCCCATTTTTACCTGGCGCGATTGGTATCGGTTGCCCTGCCGTAGCGCATGGCAGCGTCCGATGCCATCAGCTTCGCGTCCGGCGCGTTTCCCTCCCAGCGACACCCCCGGTCGAAGCCACAGCCCGCATTGATTATTGGACCCGACGATTCGCTCAGATGCCGACTGATGACAAGATGCTAAAGCTGATAGAAAGTCACTTGGATGCCGGTCAAGCAGATGCCGCCCTTAAACTGGCGGCTGGGCTTCCGACCGGTTCGCCGCCAGGAATTGACGAACTGGCTGGCATCGTGGCCAAGATCAATTTCAACTATGCAATCAACGCCGAATTGAAAGCCCGAGCCAGCGCTGATCTTGGCCAATGGCCTGAGGCGATCCGAGAGATGCGCCAGTCGCTGGTGATGACTCCCGATGACGATGCTCTGGAAGCCGGTCGCCGCCGCATGCAGCTGGCCATCTACCTGGCTAGAACTCCGGCCAGCACCGTGGAGGACCTGAAGGAAGCGTCAGAGACTGTTGCCTTCGCCTTGCGGCAAAGCTCGCCGCTCCTTCGCTTGCATGCCTGGCGGGCCCAAGCCTGGCTGCACCTGCGCGCCGGCCGCAAAGACGCCGCGATTGAAGCGCAACGCTGCGCCGAGATGCTCGCGACCGAACATGCCCCCGAACTCAGTGCCAAACTGAAGAAAGAAGCCGACGATTTGAGGCAATGAACGGTCACAGCGACGAAGCTCGACGAGACTGATGCTCCTCCGTGCTTTTTTCAAACCCGGAGCACCCCAGGCCCGAAGCCTCCTTGATTGTGCCGATTCCGGCTTACCTGATTTTGGTGCAATTGCCCTCTTGGGATTTGTACAGCAGCTTCACGCGCGACGACCACTAAACTGAGCCAGCGACGACAACTAAACTCAGAACACCTGACCCGCACCCCGTATTGGTGCTGAAGACGACTTGATGGCGGGAAAATGAGATGATACCTCCGGGCTTGTCTAGAGTCCACAAAAGAGGCACCATCCCATGAGCCCACTATTGCCGATGATCCCCGGAGGCGCAAGCCAATTTTCCGGCATGCTCAGCGTTTTTTATTCCACCAGTGACGACAGCTGGCAATACTCCTTCGGCTTGATGCATTGCAAACATAGGCTGCGGCGTTATCAGGTATGGCGTTGTCATCGACCCGCCGAATCCGTCCGGTTGTTTTGGCGCGCCGTGGTATCTTCATAAATTGAGAAACGCAAGGAGCTGATATGCGGTTTTTATCACGATATGCATGCGGAGCCGCATTTTCGGCAACCCTGATTACGCTGCTGCTGCCGAAGGGCCTTGCGGCTCAGGAATCTGCCCCCGCCGCCGCTGCGCTGGCGCTGCCGGCTCCTGGCCCCATTACTCCGGGAGCAAAAGTTGTGCCGCTATGGCCCCAAGGCTCACCAAAGCTGAGGGCCGAAGAGGGCGCCAATAAACCGGAAACCTTGCACATGTACAAAGGTTCCGATGCGCGCATCCTGCATCTTGAAAATATCCATAATCCCTCCATCGAGCTTCATCTTGCGCCACCGGAAAAGGCCAACGGTATGGCGGTGATCATCGCACCAGGAGGCGGCAACAGCACGCTGTATGTCGGCCCCGAGGGCGTCGATGTCGCCGACTGGTTAAACGGTCTCGGCATCCACGCCTTTGTCGAACGCTACCGCCTGCGGCCCTACGATTCTGCCGTCGATGCCTTGGCCGATACCCAGCAGTCAATCCGCCTGGTCCGTGCCAACGCCAAAGAATGGGGTGTGGACCCAAAGCGCGTCGGCATCATGGGCTTTTCAGCCGGCGGCGAACAGGTCGCGTGGGTTACACTGCGGTTCGACAACGGCGATGCAAAATCGACGGATCCTGTCGCCCGCGAAAGCTGTCGACCCGACTTTTCCGTGCTGATTTATCCAGGCTGGAAAATGATGGATCTCACGACGGTACCGCAAAACGCTCCGCCAACCTTTATCACCTCTGCGGGAGTCGATGATGCCTTTCACGCCAAGCAGTCAGTGGAGTTCTATTCGGCCCTTTTGACAGCTAAAATTCCGGTCGAGATGCACCTCTACGGCCATGGCGGCCACGGCGGCTCTGTCAGCGACCGCAAAGGTATTCCGTTCGGCAGCTGGACCACCCGTTTCGCTGAATGGGCAAATGATCTCAAGCTGCTCAATAAGCCGTAAGCAGTTTCCATCGCACATCAAATTCCTTAAAACTAATTTGCCATGAAAGACACGCTCATGATCCTAAACGCCCTGTTGCTCGCGCCGTTGTCTGACTTGTTTGCCGCCGAACTCGCCTTTGCCGGCACCTTCACCGACCAATTCGAAATAACCTGGCGCGATGATCAGCTGAGCAGCAACAGCCTTGGGGCCGAGCCGGGGATGTAGACGGGGGCGCGGTGGATGCAGGGCAGGGTAGGGGAGTCGGGGCATTGGATAGCGAGTCCCCTATCGGAGCAAGACCGCGATCGCCTCGTTTTTAGCTGAGGTGCTGGGTAAGTCTGATGATGCAAGGCGACTGACCTGTGATTTTCTCAGTGGCGAAGCCGATCTCCTCCCCGATCCTGACACCCAGTGCCTTCACATCATTCTCCACGGCCTCAGCAATCCGCAGGCGAACGCCGCCGTCCGCGTGCTGCTGAAAACCCACAACGATACCGACACCCTCTACCCCGGAACTAGCTGGAAGCTTCGCTACCGACTCGTCGGCGACCCCGCGTCATGAAACCCGGAAATCACCAAAAATCACACCCCGGGGTATCATTACATTTTCCCGCAGGTCAGGTGTTCTGAAACTGGACCACCCGCGAGACCGCAGACGCTGACACAGGAGAGTTCGATCGCTCGCAGCTACTCAGAAAACCACAAGCGTCTGCTGGAGATTGTCGATGAGATGACTATCCTTCACTATGGAGCTTCTCAAGGCCAATGCCGTTGCCCCCGAGAACTCGTGAATGACGTGTGAAGCAAGGAGATTTTTTTATGGAATGGCAGGCGGCACACAGCACTTCACTCGACCCGCAGATCGCCTTGCGGCAGGCGGCGGCCAAGATCCGCGACGCTTTTGGCGGAGGCGAGGCGGATTTCGCCATCCTGGTGGCCTCGTCGAGTTATGGCGACGGCTTGGAATCCTTGCCGGCGCTGGCCTGCGATCTGCTCGACACCGAGACCGTGGCCGGCTGCAGTTCCTATGTACCGATCGCGGGCGGCGAAGAGCTCACGGCGCCTTCCGTCGCTTTGCTTTGCGGCAGGGGCGATTTGAAGCCGCTGCTCCATGTCGATGACTTGCGGGATCTGCCGGATAGCGACGGCTCGCCGTCGCACTGGCGTCAGCGGCTGGGCATGCCCTTGTCCAAGGGCTCGCTGATTTTTGCCGATCCTTATTCGCCGCCTGGGATCGAGGATTTTCTTGAGGGGCTCGGCTATGCCTGGCCGGTTGCGGCGCTGGCCGGCGGCTTTGCCTCTGGCGATCCGGGGCGCTGCGCCGTTTTTGCCGGGCGCCGTTGCCTGCGCCGCTCGCTAGTCATGTTGAGTTTCCCCGAAGAGGTGATGCGCAGTACTTATTGCCTCGGCTGCCGGCCTTTCGGCCCGGTTTATCGCGTCACTTCCTGCCAGGGGCCGCTGCTGCGGGCGCTCGATGATCGTCGCCCGGTCGAGCTGCTGCGCGAATTATCTGACACCCTGCCGCATCGCGACCGTGAGCTGATGCGGCAATCGCTTTTTATCGGCATCGAGAGCGAGGCCTTTGGCGACGACGAGGACGAGATCTGGCTGCCACGCGCCTTGCGCGGGGTCGAAGCCGGTTCCGGTGCTTTGTTGATTGGCGAGAATCTGCCGCAGGGTTGCCGCGTCCGCTTCCTCCTGCGCGATCCGAGTACCCGTCTGCCGACCTTGGCCGACGCCTTGGCGCAGAAGCATCCCAGCGCCTTGGTGCTGAGCTCCTGCCTGTCGCGTGCCGGTCACGACGGCGATGCCTTCACCATTGCCCGCCTCTTGCCGGGGACGCCGCACATCGGCTTTCACGCCAGTGGCGAGATCACCCGGGTGCGTCAATCGCCGCGCTTGCTCGGGATGAGTGCGGTCTGCGCCTTGTTCGAGTGAGGGTTTGAGCACGTTTGTTCGTTCAGCTCGCAAACCGATGGATCGATGCCCCCCCCGATGACCTCGCCGGTTTCTTCTATGTCGACGGCCATGGTGTGGCTCGGCTAAAGCTAAAAACCGCAGTTGAAAGGTTGAAAGGATTAGCTTCAACAGCAACAACTAACGACAATGACGCAAAGGTTCTGCAGTCATCAACATTATCCCGACGCTCATCACCAGCACAAGCACTGAGCTTCACTTCGACGCTTTTTCCGTCTTAACCCGGCCATCGGGGTAGATCAGGAAATCGCCGTGGCTCGGGCTGTCGCGCAACCACAGTCGCAAATTTTTGATCTGCCCCGTCGGGCCGCAGTCGAATTGCCAGCGGAACTGCGATTGGCTTTCCAGGATTTCGATCAAACGCAAGGAGGCAGGGTCGCCGAGGCTGCCGGCGAGCTTGTCGGCATGGGTCGAGATCGATTGGATCAGCCTTTCATCTGCGCCTCGCGTCGACATCAAAGCGGACTTGGCCAGGCTTTTCATCAGCCAGGCGCTTTCGTGGGTCATCACCACCAAGCCGATGCTGGCGAGGCCGGCGCTGACAACCAGGCCGCAGAGACCGAGGCTGCGCTTCCAGCTCCATGATTGCTGCGGCAGAAATGCGGCGCAGAAACGCTTCATCAAGGCCTGGCAAAGTGGCACAGCCAAGGCCAGACAAGCGAGGAAAATGGGCAGATGACGCGACGGGAATTCCTCCTGGATCTTCCGGAGCGGCAGCTCGTACCAGCCGCACAGCAGCGGCGGCAAAAGCAGGCGCTCGAATTCGACCGCAGGCCAGAAAACCAGATGGAAACCTAGCAGAATCAGCAAGGCCAGGGAGATTTTGAAGCCGCGACTGCCCATGCTCAATGTGTCGGGACGGGACTGAGTTTTGCGGCGTCCGCAATCGGGCTGAGGGGCGAGGCGTCGAGGCCGGTTTTGGCGCCGCGTTGCTGAAGAATGTTGCGCAGGAGATCTGCGCTTTCGACGATGTCGCCGTTGGCGAAAAGGAGCAAGCGGGGCTCGCCGTAGCTGCGCATGCCCTCGAGGACGAGCAGGGCCGATTTGTCGCCCAGGGGCTGGCCGGGGAGGTAGGTGAAGGAGCGGTTTTCCGGTCCGGCGTGGAGTAGGTTGGGACGCGGCAATTTGAGCTCGTTGTCGGGCAGTTTTCCGCCGTTGGCGACACCGAGGCGGAGGAGGTCATCGCGCAAGCCTTCGATGCGGCTGCGGGGGCTGAGGTCGGTCTGGATCTTATGGGTCAAGCCGTCTTTCTCCCAAGCGGCCGGGGTCATCACTTCGCGGGTGCCGGAGATCAGGGTGAGGATGAGAAGCATCAAGGTCGAGAGCAGCCCGGTGAAGAGAAAGCCACCGATCCAGCTAAGGTGGAATTTATCGCCGAACATCGGCACGACTTGAGAGTTCCAAAGGCGGCGGAAAATCTCGGTTCCGACGATGAAGACCACCAGTCCGAAAGAGATCGATTCGAGGCGGATCTTGGCCATGTCGGAGACGTAGAAGCTCGGCATCCCGGCCCAGGCGGAGAGGGGCAGGAAGATGAGGAGGGCGCTGAGTCGGAAACGGGTCATGAGGAGGCTCGTTGGGGTTGGAGTTAGTGAGTCAAGGGGTTCATGAGGGGGCAGGGGCGGGGCATCAGGCTTTCCCCGGGGAAGGGCTGGTTAGCAAGGCGGGATATTGTGCCGTCGGGATTGAGGGCGATATGGCTGATGAGGCGCCCGGTGATATTCCGCACATGGAGGCGCTGGAAACTCCCCTTGGGCCCGACTTCGATGAAGTATTCATGATCGGAGCGCAAAGCCTGAGCGGCCTCCATCACGGGGAGGAAATTCGCCCGCCAATCGACGGAAGCTAAATCGCAGTCGTAGGATATTTGCTTGATGAGAGACGGCATTTCGTGATCGGAGACAGTTTTCCCATCCCTAGAATAGCTGAGGTGATAAATCAACATCGCTCCACCCCAAGCGCTGAGCAGGGCGGCAAGCAGGCCGGGGATGATCAAGAGTTTCTTCATCGGGCGTCTCCGGGCCAGACGATGGGCCGAAGATGCGTCATCTCGCCAGTGACAAGGGAGATCTCCCAGCCACCGGCAATTTTCTTGTTGGGGATACGAAGGAGGATGGCATTGATGTTGCCGGAGGGAGCCAAGCGGAACTGGCATTCGAAGACTTCCTGGAGTTCTCGGTCGTTGACACGGGTTAAAATCTCCTGCACCAGAGGGTCGCCAGGAGCGAGGCCGTCGGAGGGGAGTGGACGGATTTTTTTTGCCTCTTCAATCATGCTGGCGGCCTCATACCAGTAGTTGTCGTCCTTGAGCATCGAGACGCGGACGACGAGATTTTCCCGAATCGGCAGATGACCCAGAGCGAAGGCGCCGCCGCCAATGGCGGCAAAGCCGCCGCAGCAGAGCAGCATAAAGCCGAGACTGCGGCCGAGCGACCAAGTGAGATCTTTTTGCCTTTTCCGCAAAAGCCGCGGCAGGCCGAAATGGATCAGGATTCCCGCCAGGACCACTCCGGCGACTAGAGATCCGATAGCCACAGGAGAGAGGGACAGTCGCTGGCAATGAGCAATAAAGCCGAAGGCGAGATAAAAGCCGGTGCGGCTCAGTTGGGCTCCGCCAACCATCAGATCGATGAAGAAGACAAAAAGAAGGAAGCCGCCACCGAGAAAGCCGAGGCAGCCAATGGCGACACCTCGAAAGCTAGACGGGGAGTCTTGGGTTTCACTCATTTGAGATCTCCCGGCACCGGCCAGCGCGTCATCGCTTCGACATGGCCATCGGGGAATAGCACGATGTATTTGTAGGGGGACTCACCAATAGATTCAATCGGGCAAGCAGCCATCAAGACGATGCGACCTTGATCATCTGCGATCCATTTCACCTCGGTTGGCAAAGAGCACCCTTCATCAAAGATGGCCAGCATCTGCGCCAGACGCGGATCGCCGAAACGCAGTTCTTTCGGTGCGCCGTCGGTCAATGTTGAGTGGTAAAACAGACCGGCAGATTGGAGGGCGGTTTTGACCTTCATGACTCGACTTTGCGTTTCGCGCAGTCCCCACTCGGTCTTGGGGGCCGTCGCCAGGCAGAAGGTGCCGGCTCCGGCGGCGAGAAGGATTGCGGCGAGCGCAAAAAGGGCGGCTAGGCTACGGCGTTTTTTCGCCTTCAGGTCGGGGCGGAAGCGACGCACGAGCGCGACTTGAACGAGGTGAATCATCAGCGCCGCCAGGCTGAACCAGAGTAGGCCCGAAAGCAGGGCGTCGGCACGCCAATGAAGGCGCGGCCAGCGATCGCCGAGGAAGGACAGGAAGCCATAGATCAGCCGCCCCGGAACTTCGATCAACCAAGTGGTCAACATGCCCATAAAAAGCATCAGGTCCATGATGAAGAGGAAGACCAGAATCGCGACAAGGTTCTTCGCGACTCGAGACCAGCTCAAGCCTGGGGGAGTTGCCGTGGGTTCAGGGGTGTTCATAGCGAGACTCTGCCCGGTGAAGAGCCAGAGTCAAACTGGCTTGCGGGAAAATGGGGCGCACGGCTCACTTCGCCGCTGGGATTCCCTTCACCGCCTGGCTCAAGGCGGGCAGGAGCTTGCCGCCGTCGCCGCTGAGTTCCCAGATCACCGCGCCGCCGAGGCCGTTTTTGCGGATGTAGGCGCCTTTGGTCGCCATCGAACGGGCGTTGTCGTAGCTCACCCATAGGCGCTTTTGGCTGTTGTACAGGTAGGCTTGCGCGGTCGTGGTGTTGTAGAAGGATTTCCAGCCGGGCTGGCCGATGTAGTCGCTTTCGATGTCGCGGTATGGCAGCATCTTCGCGGCCTTCGGTGCCAGAGGGGTGAGCAGGGTCTGATAGAGACCGTCTTGATTGGGTCCCGGCGGCACTTGGCCGAGACTGAAGCCGTAAAACGGCATGCCGAGGCAGATCTTAGCGGCAGGGACGCCGGCATCGACGAAGGCTTGCACCGAGCCGTGGACGTTGAGGATGAGACGGATATCGCCGGGATCGTGCTGCAAGGGCGCGCCGAATCCCGTGCGGGTGCTCCAGGGACCGTGATAGTCGTAGCTCATGACGACGATCCAGTCGAGGAATTTCGGGTATTTGTCGAGCTCGGTACCGGCGATTTTTTCCGGCCCGGCGCCGACGGCGGCGGTGAGCAGGTATTTGCGCTTGTCCGTCAGCCCACGGGCATCGAGCTGGCGGCGCAATTCCTGCAGCAACAGGGTGAAGTTTTTCTTGTCGTTGGGGTGACCATGCTGTTCGCCTTTGGCGCAGGGATATTCCCAGTCGACATCGACGCCATCAAAGCCGTGGGTGACGATGAATTTCACCGCCGAAGCGGCGAAGCGTTGGCGACTGGCTGGGGTCGCGGCGGTGGCAGTGAAGTTCTCCGAATCGTTGGCGCCGCCGATCGAAATCAGGGTTTTGAGATGGGGGAATTTCACCTTGAGATCGCGCAATTCGGCGAAGTTGCCGCCAGCGACGCCACCCGGCGGACGCGCCCCGATGCCGGTGTCGGCAATCGGGTCGCCGACGATCACTTCACCCTTGGCGCTGACCTTGGCAAAGGCGTAGTTGATGTGGGTGAGTCTGGCCGCGTCGATCTGGCGGACGAAGTATTTCCGGGTGTACACCGTCCAAGCGCCGTAATAGCCGATGACCCGGGCCGGCGACACCGCCGGCACGGCGGGTTTTGCGGCTGGCTCAGGAGCTTGCGCTCTCAGTCCAAAAGTGTGTAATCCGAAGATCAGTAGGAAAGCAAGGAATCGGTTATGCGGCATGGTTGTGGGCACCTTTGCCGCAAGCATAGTCCGAAGCGATGGGGAATCAATCCTGCGAGCTGTAATTCACCGGTTCCACGGCATCCGGGCAATGAGCAGGCCCATGCCGCAGAAATCGGTGATGCCGGCGAAGATCAAGCCGGCGCCGACAAAGCCGCTGAGGCCGTAGAAGCCGGGATGAACGATGGCGCCGAGGAGGACCCCGGTGAAGACCAGGGCGCCGGCGGCGATGCGCACTTGACGCTCAAGGGAGATGACGCTGCGGCAGGTGCCGCCGGCACAGGCTGCTTCGGTTTCGAAGGGCAGTCCGGCGGCGACACAGGCGTCGGTGCCGCCGGTGACGACGCGGCAGGGAATTCCCGCCTCGCGCAGCTTTTTGGCGGCGATGCCGGCGCGACCTCCCGACTTGCACAGGATGAGGAAGGGAGCGTCGTTTTTGCGCTCGGCGCGAAGAGCCTCGGGGTTGAGCGCATCGAGGGTTCGCAATAACGCTCCCCGCACATGGCCGCCGCGGAATTCCGCTGGCGAACGCACATCGATCAGATTCCAGGCCTGGCCGGCGGCGAGCTTGGTCGCCAGTTCGGCCGGACTGAGATTTTCGGTCGTGGAGCTCGGGGCAGGAGGCGGATTGCCGCAGACTCCGGCGCTGCAGGAGCTGGTGTCGACGACGGGTTTTGCGGCGGCCGCAGCTCCCGGTGCCCGGGCGCTGGCGCCGAGAGTCCGGTTGATGGCGAAGTCGCGGAAGGTGGCGCAGCCGGAGAGGATGGCGACGTCGGTGAAGCCTTTTTGCATCAGGAGGCGGGCGGCGTGATGGGCGCGGATGCCGCCGGCGCAGCTGAGCACGGCGGGACGCGCCGGATCAATCTCGCCGAGGCGGTCGCGCAGCTCGTCGAGAGGGATCGACAAAGGTGTGGTTCCGGCCAAGGGCTTCAAGCGGGCTTCGGCGAGCGGCCGCACGTCGATCACTTGAGAGCTGCCGAGCTCGCTGTCCGGGTCGATGAAGCGGGCGAGGCCTCGCAAGGCGTTGTCGGCGGCGAAGCCGAGCTGGTGCAGCGGATCCTTGGCGGCGCCGAAGGGCGGCGCATAGGCGAGGTCGAGAGCGCAGAGATCGGCGACCGTGCCGCCCTTGAGAAGCAGCGCGGCGAAAACGTCGAGGCGTTTATCGACGCCTTCCTCGCCAACGACCTGCAGGCCGAGAAGACGGCCGCTGCCGCGCTCGAAAACCAGTTTGCTGAGGAGGCGTTTGGCGCCGGGGAAATACGAGGCGTGGTGGTAGCTGACGCTATGCACCGAGAAAGCGTCGAGATGCAAGGCTTTCGCCGCCTTCAGCGACAAGCCGCAGATGCCGGCGGCGAGATCGAAGACACGGACGATCGCCGTGCCGAATACCGGGGCCGAGGGCGCGCCTTCGCCAGTCACGGCGTGTTCGCCGGCGAGGCGGCCGTGGCGGTTCGCCGGACCGCCGAGAGCGACGCGACGAGATTGACCGCTCGGGGCGTAGAACACCGTCGCGGCATCGCCGACGGCATAGATGTCGGGATCGCTGGTGCGCTGCGAACGATCGACCAGGATGCCGCCATCGGCGGCCAGTTCCAGATCGGCGGCCTTGGCCAGGGCGTTGACCGGGCGGACACCGAGGCCGAGGATGAAGAGCTCGCCTTCGAGCCTTTGGCCCGAGGCGGTGATCAGGGCGGTGGCGACGCCGTCTTTTTCTTCGATGGCGGTCAAGGCGTCATTGAAGCTCAGGCCGATGCCTTTGGCGATCAATTCGCGGTGCAGCGGCTCGGCCATTTCGGCATCGAGCAGAGGCAGCACTTGCGGGTTCTTTTCGATCAGGTGGACGCTGAGGCCGCGGGCGTGCAACTGCTCGGCGATTTCGAGCCCGATGAAGCCGCCGCCGGCGACGACGGCGCGACGGGCCGAAGGCAGCGCCGCGATGATCGCGTCCATGTCTTCCATGCTGCGCAACGAAAAGACGCCGCGGGCCCGGATGCCCGGGATGTCAGGCATCAAGGGGGCTGCCCCGGTGCTTAGGATCAGCTTGTCGTAGACGATGCGGCTGACGCTGCCGGATTCGAGATCGCGCACTTCGACCGACTTGCCGGCGCGGTTGATGCTGGTGACTTCCGTGCGCACCCGGACGTCGAGGCGGAAGCGTTGGCGCAAGACCTCGGCCGAGCTCACCAGGAGCTGATTTCGGTCGCTGATTTCGCCGCCGATGGCGTAGGGCAGGCCGCAGTTGGCGAAGGAGACGTGATGATCGCGCTCGATGACGATGATGTCGGCGTCTTCGTCGAGACGACGAGCCCGGGTGGCGGCAGAGGCGCCGCCGGCGACGCCGCCGACGATGACGATGGTTTTTTTCGGGTTCATGATGCGTTTCTCCGGTTTTATGGACAGTGCTTGCGGATGCAGTTGATGATGGTGGCGCAGGCCGGATCGAGGCAGGAGTAATACACTTCCTTGCCGTCGCGCTCCGCGGTGAGAAGTCGAGTCGCCTTCATTTTACCGAGATGCTGGCTGATCTCAGCCTGCGGCTTGCTCACCGCGGCCGCTAATTGGGTGACGCTCCAGCGTCCCTCCAGCAAGATTTCGACCAGTCGCAGACGGATCGGATGTGCCAGCACCTTCAGCGCCGCAGCGCAGTGCTCCAGGATTTCTTGCGGGATCGGTGATGGGCTTTTCGGCATGAGGACGCCTCCTTCTTTCTTTCAATAGTTCATGATATCATGATTTGATGATGTGTAAAGGGCTCGGGCAGGAGAATCTTGCGCCATGAGGGCATGTATTTCTCCGGGAAGTCCTATTTGGCGATGAGTTGCTGCTCCGGCAGCATCGTCGTGGCGTTGGCATTTTCGTGCTTCCGCCGCTAAATTCGCCTTGATCAACCCCCAACGAGTTTTCTCATGAGTTTCGCCGACCCCACCTCAGACATCGCCTTCAAGAAGATCTTCGGCAGCCAGCAGCGCAGCCACCTTTTGATCTCCTTCCTCAACGCCGCCCTCGGCTTCACCGGCAAGGCCGCCATCGCCGAGCTCGAAATCGTCGCTCCCTATCAGGTTCCCCATCTCAAAGGCTTTCTCGAAAGTACGCTCGATGTCCGCGCCAAAGACCACGCTGGCCGCGAATTCATCGTCGAGATGCAGGTCGAAGACAACAAGGACTTCGCCAAACGCGCCTGTTATTACACCGCCAAGGCCTACTCGCAGCAGCTGAAAAAGAAGGAGAAGTACTCGACTCTCCGTCCGGTGTTTTTCCTTGGCATCCTGAACTTCAACTGCTTTGACGGCGACGATTTCATTTCGCGCCATCTGATCCTCAACGAGAAGACCAAGAAGCAGGAACTCAGCGATTTTGAATTCGCCTTCATCGAGCTGAAAAAATTCACCAAGACCGAGGCCGAATTGGTCGACATCGTCGACAAATGGATCTACTTCCTCAAGCACGCCGGAAGCCTCAAAAAAGCGCCGAAAACCCTGACTAAAATCCCTGAGATCAATGAAGCCTTTGAGGTCGCCGACCAGCACCTTTGGAGTCCTGAAGAGCTGCATATCTACGAATACTGGGAGGACAGGGAGCGCTCCCGCGTCGGTGCCTTGGAGGTCGCTCAGGAGGCCACGCGCGAAGCTCAAGCAGCCGCGGCTCAAGCTAAAAAAGACCTCCAGCAAGCAAGAGCCGCCCGCAAAAAAGCCGAAGCCGACAAGCAGAAGGCCGAAGCCGACAAGCAGAAGGCCGAAGCCGACAAGCAGAAGGCCGAAGCCGACAAGCAGAAGGCCGAAGCCG
>CAMCSH010000025.1 GCA_945877655.1 Lentisphaera araneosa HTCC2155
TCCTCTCCGGCTACCTCAAGGCCTCCGAGCCGATCACCGAAGAAGAAACCGGCACCACCTACAAACTCGAGCTCCCCAACCGCGAAGTCTTTGAGGCCTTCCGTAACTTCGTCAACGACGGTTTCGCCAAGATGCAATTGGAATTGGAAGACCTGCCCTTCCAACTCCTCGCCGAGGACCGCCTCGAAGAATTGGAGGAATCCCTGCGCGAGCTCTTCCTCGCCTGCGCTTCCTACCACGATCTCAACCGCATCGCCGAAAGCTTCGTCCAAGGCGTCTTTTTTGGCATTTGCATCCACCTGCGCAAAAGCTTCCTCATCCGCTCCAATGTCGAAACCGGCCGCGGCCGCGCCGACATCCTCCTGACCCCTCGGTATCCATCCTCCGGTCTCAGCGGCAAGATCCTCGAAATCAAGATCGCCAAAGACAACGAGATCCTCGAACAAGGCCTCGACGCCGCCTTTGCCCAGATCGACAAACGTGACTACGCGACCAGCCTGCGCGAAGCCGGCTGCGGCAAGATCCTCAAGATCGCCATCGCGGTCAAGGGCAAGGATATCGCCATCGGCTTCCGAACCACTCAAGTGCCCGTCTGAAATCAGGAGCTGAGTGATGGCATGACTTCCCCCGCCTACATCCGCGCCGCCGCGGCCATCTCGCCCCTCGGCTCGAACCCGTGGGAAGTGCTCGAACAACTTTTTGCGGGCACCGCAATGCCCGGACGCGGCATCGCACAAAGCTTTTCCCTGCCCGACGGCAAGAGCTGGCCGGTAGGTCGGATCGAGCAGGAATTGCCCGCCTTGCCGCCGGCTTGGGAGGGCTACAACAGTCGCAACAACCGCTTGCTTCTGGCAACTCTGAAACGCCTCGAAAGACCGCTGCGCGAGGAGTTGAAGCGCTGCCGACCCGAACGCTTTGCCTGCGTCATCGGCACTAGCACCTCCGGCATCGAAGACGCGGCGCTAGCTTGGAGTGAACGTGACAAATCCGGCAGCTTCCCGCCGGATTTCGATTATCGCCAACACGAAATGGGCTCGCCGTCGGAATTCCTCCGAGCCTGGCTCGGGATCAAAGGCCATTGCCTCACCGTGTCGACCGCTTGCAGCTCCGCCGCCAAGGCGCTCGGCTCTGCCCTTTTGCTGCTCGACAGCGGCGAAGCCGATTGCGTCCTGGTCGGCGGTTGCGACAGCCTCAGTTCACTCACCGTGGCCGGCTTTGCCGCCCTCGAAGCCGCCAGTCCCGAGCCTTGCTCACCGCTGTCGATCCGGCGCCGCGGCATCAACATCGGCGAAGCCTGCGCCCTCTTTCTCGTGGTGCGGCGTCCGCAAGGCATTTCCCTGCTCGCCTGCGGCGAATCCTCCGACGCCCACCACCTTTCCGCGCCGGAGCCCGAGGGACGCGGCGCCGAGGCCGCGATTCGCGCCGCCTTGCTTCAATCGGGATTGAGTCCGGAGCAGATCTCCTATGTCAATCTGCACGGCACCGCGACGCCCTTGAACGACGCGATGGAATCAAAGGCCATGTCGCGGGTTTTCGACGGCCGCGCGCCTGCTTCCTCGAGCAAGAATCTCAGCGGCCATTGTCTTGGTGCCGCCGGGGCCTTGGAAGCCTGGTTCCTCTACCTGCTGCTGCATCAGGATCGCCGTCGCTTCCGCCTGCCGCCACAAGGCAATCTCGGCCCCGAGGATCTCGATCCGGCCCTGGCTCCTTTGCGTCTGCCGCAAAGAAACGAGTTCTTCTCCTGTCCCGAGGGACCCTGGGCCATGGCCTCCAGCTCCTTCGCCTTCGGCGGCAGCAACGCCTGTGTCATCTTGGGGCGCTGAGATGAAGTGCTTTGCCACCACGGAAAACACGGAAGGCACGGAATTGAGTGGCCAGCAACTTTGCGCTCAGCGCAACACGATCAATGCCCGCATCGAGCTGGAACACCTGAAGCTCGAGTTGGAGCACCGCCGGACGCAACACTTCCGGCACTTCATCGACCAATATTTCTGCTACAAAAACGACTTGGTGACGCGTAGTGGCCTGGTGAACTGGGGCGCCTTGCCGTGGAAATACACCATTTCCGCCGGGGCCGAAAAGATCCGTTTGGCGAACCCGCACAAGCTCAGCAAGGGCGCGATGTCGCAACTGGTGATCAAGGAGCATGTCGTCCCTCTGCGCGTGATCGAGACGATGCTACTCGAGCTGGCCGACACCGGCAATCTCACTTGCGAATCGATCGCCGCCGTGCTCGACCAATTTGTGGTCTTTGCCACCATCACCAAGACCGAAGACCAAGTGCTGGTGCGCCAGGGCTTGAAGGACTCGATGCCCGAGGGCTGGCACCCGCAGACCGGGAGTGTTTTCGCGCGTTACGACAAGGTGGGGATTCGCTACACAGCGAAAATCTAGGAACGATTTTTTATCCACGGAAGACACGGAAGACACGGAAAGAGGTCGAGGACATTTTTTGTCGGCGGCCTTGAGTGTTAGCCTTCCGTTTTTTCCGTGGTGGCCTGCGCTTCTATCGCCCATCAAACCCCTGAAACCCTTAAAACCCATCCGCCCCTTATTCCATGCTTTTGAGGATGTGGTTGCTGGCGACGCGATAGGGATAGACCACTTCATTGGCGCCGGCGCGGACGAGGCGTTTCTCGGCGCCTTCCTGGTGGCAGTTGGTGATGATGTTCAGCTTCGGATTGAGCTCGCGGGCAGTGAGGACGATGTACAAATTGGAGGCGTCGTTGGGAAGGACGACGAGGAGGGTCTTGGCGCGCTCGATGCCAGCCTCGCGCAGGACCGCCTCTTCCGTGGCGTCGCCGATCACATGCTTGATCCCCTGCTCCATGAACAGCGGCACCAGGGCGGGGTTGCTTTCGATCACCACCAGATCGCGGCTTTGCTGCATCAGTCCGTCGCTGATGCTGCGGCCCATGCGGCCGTAACCGCAGATGATGACATGCTGATTGAGACTATCCATGATGCGCTTCCTTTTCTTCAGACCGAGAATTTCCTTGAGCTCGCCTTCGAAGACGAACTGAGCGATGCGGGCGAGGGCGTAGACGGTGCACAAGCAGCCGCCGATGATGTAGAAACTGGCAAAAAGTTTGAGGGCGGGAGTGAAGGGATGAACCTCGGTGTAGCCGACCGAGGCGAGGGTGATGACGGCGCTGTAAAAGGCATCGAGCCAGGTCCATTCCTCGCCGCCGACCCACAGGAAACCGAGCACACCAAGAACGAGCCAGGCGAACAGAAGTCCGACGGCAAAGAGGACGGATTGCAGCTTGTGGCGGAGCTCGTTCATGTCGAAAGCAGGAGGTATCGAGTTGAAAGGTTTAAAGGTTGAAAGGTTGGAATGCAAAAGCAGCGACGCAGCTTCCTGTCAACATGGAGTTTCTTGCTTGGGTGTTGTTCATTCATGATATTGCCTTTCAACCTTTCAACCCTTCAACCTGGCTCTCAATCAATTCGCTCAAGCTGTGAATGCGGAACTCGGCGTCATCAGCGCGGCGAGGGGCGATGACTTTCGCGTGTTCGCCGCCGGGACGAATGAGGCGGAGGCTGGCCATGCCGAGTTGACGCGGCGCGATGAAATCCTTGTGCGGATTGTCGGCGATGTAGACGGCTTTCTGCGCCGGCAATTCGAAGATCCGCAGCAGCTCTTCAAAGCCGGCCGGCGAGGGTTTCCAGGCGGCACGTCCGCCGAGCTCGTCGGTGAAGACGACGGCATCAAAAAACGGCGCCAGGCCTAGGGCTTCAAACTTCAGACGCTGCACCGCGGCCCAGCCGTCGCTGAGCAGGGCGATGAGGTGGCCGCGCTGCCGCAATTCGCCGAGCACGGCGGCATCAAGGAAAGGACGAATGTCGGGCCGATGCTCGCGGTAGGCGGGCACCAGAACCTCCTCGACATAGCCGGGAGGGAAATCGACGCCGAGTTTCCTCAGGCTGGCGGTGAAGAGGTCGCCGCGTTGTCCGGCAGCGAAACGGCGGCGCAATTCGGGCTCGAGGTCGACACCGAGATCGTTCCAGGCGGCAGCTGCAGCGGCGCGATGTCCGGAGCGGACGAAGTCAGCTTCGGGATACAGGGTGTCGTCCATGTCGAAGATGAGCAGGGTCGGCAAGGACGCTCCGGCGGGGCGACGCGCTGGCAAGGCGGATTCAGGTGGAATGAAGACCGATTCATCGAAGCGCGAGATGACCAGATGATCGAGGACGGGGACGTCGCAATTCGGGTTTTCGCCGCGGCAGAGCTGCAGAATCCAGGCGGGCCAATCGGCGCCGGCGGCAAGGCTCAAGGGCAGGCCGCCGCCCATGCGGGCATTGAGCTCCATCGCGACCCAGCGTCCGGGCGCGGGCTGGCGGAATTGCAGGGTGACCGGACCGCGACAGCCCAGGCCTTCGGCAAGGCGGCAGGCGAGGGATTCGAGCGCGGCGTCGCGCTCGAGAATGCCGCGGGTGACCTCGCCGCCGCGGACCTGCAGGCGACGGCGCGGGATGGCGATGAGGGCCTTGCCGGCGAAGTCGAGAAGGACATCGACGGTGGTCTCTTCGCCTGAGACCAAGGTCTCGAACATCGGGTCGATGGTGTCGGCCAAGGCGGCTTCGACTTCGGCGCGGCTGTGCAGCGCGCGAGCTCCGTGCGAGGCCGAGCCGGCGGCGGGTTTGACAAAGATGGGGAACTTGAGATCGGGATCGGCGGGATCAAGCGCCAAGGGTACTTCCGCACCGAGGAGGGCGAAGGCGTCACGGCTGCGGCGCTTGTCGCGAGCGGTGGCGATGGCCTCCGGCGACGAAAGGAGGATGCGGCAATTCGGGGCTCCCCGTCGGAGCTCCTCGGACCAGCGATCGAGGCGAAGAAGATCGGGGTCGATGGTCGGGATCAAGAGGTCGATTTTCTCCCGCACCAGGAAGGCGCAGAGCGCGGCGACATAGGCCTCGGAATCCTGCGGCGAAGGGAGCTGCACGATGCGGTCGACTTCCTGCAGGGCCGGAGCCAAAGGATTGGGATCGGAGCCCCAGATCAGACCGGCGCCGAAGCGCGGCAGGGTCCGGGCAAAAGCGCGAACCAGTTCGCAGCGGCGGCCCGCATTGAGGAAGAAGAGATTCATAGGCTGGGACCTGAGGGTTTCCGGTGAGGAGCCACGGCGACAAGCGCCGCGTTCCGACAGGCCAATTTAGCCGGGATTTCTATTTGCGAAGGCTTGCTCCTGGGACCGCCGCACTCCGTGCGGTGCTGTCGCTCCCTTGCCTCCTTCCGTCGCCCTGCCGGCAACACACCGCACAGAGTGCGGCGGTCCCAGCAAGCGCAATCACTCGCCGTAGACTTCGAGCTCGGTGATGAAGACGAAGCCAATGGGGAACTGATTGGCATTGTCGTGGCGGTCAATCGCCTTGAGTCGGACATAGCGGGCGGGAGTCGCGGCCAATTTCAGGTTGGTGCGATCCTCTTTGCCCTGGGCGAAGACTTGGCGGCCGACTTCCTGGAAGGTCTTGCCGTCTTGGCTGACTTCGGCCACCAAGGTCTTGGTCGATCCGAAGCCGGGCACACCAAAAACCAGGCGGTGAATGGTCTGGATTTTGCCGAGATCGACGGTGGCATCCTTGGGGAAGACGTCGTCTTCGTTGCTGGCAAAACAAGTCGCACCATCGCCGGTCCAGGAGCCGTCGGTGAGTTGACCGCTGGCGCCCCAGTTGTGGGTGTTGGGATTGCTGCAGGTGTAGGAAGCGCGAAGAGCGAGATTTTTCGGTCCAGGAGTGCGGAAGGAATTCATCGGCAGGCCTTCGCTGTTGACCACGTTGTGCGTAGGGCACTGGGTCCAGATGAAGCGAGCCTGCACCGGAGCCGGCACTTTGTCGCTGCTGATCACCATGCTCTTGCCATCGATGCTCGCCTGCGCGGCGACGAAGACGCCCTCGGCGCCACAGATTTCGAAGCCCGACAGCGGCTTGCCGTCGCTCGACTTGATCCCGGCGGCGCAGTCGCTGAAGTCGACCCGGATGGCGCCGCCTTCGACCTTGCTGGAGACGAATTGCGGGCCGGTGGCGGCGACTTGCTTGAGGCCGTAGGTCTGATCAAGGGCGAGCAGGGCGAGGCGGCGTCCGACTTCCTGTTTGTTCTTGGGGTGGATGTCGCTGAAATCGCCGATGTCATTGGTCAGGGCCATGCCGGTGTTGCGGACCTTTTTGGTCACCGAGGTCTGGACCTCCCAGAACTCCGCCAGGCGCTCGGGCGGGTGACCGTATTTGAAGGGGGCGAGCTGGACGAAATAGAAGGGGAAATCGCCTTGACCCCAGACCTGGCGCCAGCCGCCGATGAGCGCGGCCATTTTATCGCCGTAGATCGCCGTATCTGGATTGCCGAGATTGCTCTCGCCCTGGTACCAGAGGGCGCCGCGAATGGCGTAGGGAATGAGCGGGTGAATCTGGGCGTTATAGAGCGCAGTGGCGACGCCTTGATTGTTGATCGGGTGAGTGATCGCGGCAGGAGGCAAGGGCAGGGGCCGTTTCTCGGCGATGGCGCGGCGGGCCTCACGGGTGAAGGCTTCGAGGGCATCGAGGTTTTTCGCCACTTGGTTTTGGTAGTCGCTGCCGACATTGCTGAGCCAGTCACTGGTCGACTTCAAGGAGGGAACTTGGGCGAAGCCTTCGGGCGGAGTCCAGGGCTCAATCAAAGTGCCGCCCCAAGCGCTTTGGATGACGCCAACCGGCACCTTGAGTTCACTGCGAAGTTTCTTGGCGAAGAAATAGGCGGCGGCGGAGAAGCCGCCCCATGGGCCGGAATCCCGCCCGGCCGGGGAATCGGGCAACCAAGGCGAGGCGGTGGGGAGATCGTCCGTGGGCAAAGGCGACATCAACTGGTTGAGCGCCCGCAGACGCAGCAGCGGGTCGTTCGCTTCCGCCTTGGTCTTCTCCGGAGTGAGGCACGCATAGACGCCCATTTCCATGTTCGACTGGCCGGAGCAGACCCAGACCTCGCCGACCAGGACATTCTTGAACTCGATCTTGCGCTCGCCGCAGACCACCGTCATCACCCGGTTTTCGGCCGAAGCTTCGAGGCTGTCGAGCTTGATCATCCAGCGTCCATCCGCTGCGCACACCGTATTTTTGCGCTGACCGCCAAACTCCACCGCGACTTCAGTGCCCGGATTCGCGCGACCCCAAACCGGCACCGCCATGCCGCGCTGCAGGACCATCGCATCACCGAAGGGAGCGGCCACTTGCAGTCCCTGCGCTTGATCGGGAAGCACCTTGACGGCGCTGGGCGGGTCCGCGGCGAGCAGGCTCGGCACGGCCAGTAGAAGGGCAAGGCAAGGGAGGGCGAAACGCAGTTTCATTCGGATCTCCTGGTTTTGGTACATGAACAGCAATGAGTCATAGAAGACGCTGAAAAAATGGGAACGTTCCCGTTCAATCGCGAGGGAATTGCCACAGCCGTTGGATTTCGGAAAGCTGGCCGTCGCGGAAGACCACGCCTTCACCGGCGAGCAGGGTGAGCTTCTTTTCCAATTCCGGCCCGGCTTCTTCGCCGGAGTAGCCACCGGGGCTAAGTTTGCTGCTGATGATACGGTGGCAGGGAGTCGCCGGGGCGTCGGGATTGCGTCGCAAGGCCTGGCCGATGGCGCGCGGCGAGCCGCAGTCGAGGAACTGCGCCATCTCGGCATAGGTGACGACCTTGCCGGCAGGGATCATCCGGCACGCCGCCCAGACCCGGCGTTGGAACTCGGTGCCGTTCATTCGCCGTCCTGGCGACGCAAAAGCAGGAGCCAGCCGGCAAGCAGAAGCAGTCCGCCGATCGGCGTCACCGCTCCCAGCCAACGCGGCGCGCCGAGGGCCATGGCGTAGAGCGTGCCACTGAAGACCAGCGAGCCGGAAAAGATGCACCAGGCCGCAGCTCGCGACGGACGCGCAGTGCCTGAGAGAGCCAGAAGCACCGCCGCGTGTACGCCTTGATAAAGCACCGCTTTCGACCACCATTCCGGACCTTTGTCGATCTGGGAAATCGTCGCGTGAAGTCCATGCGCGCCCATGGCGCCGAGGCCGACGGCGATAAAGCCGGAGATCGCGGCGAGGCGGCGAACGAGAAGAGGATTGGACACGTTGACTCCCGGGTGAATTTGGACTCGTCCAAGGATGCCCGGATTTGCGGTGAGCGCAAGGGGCGACAGAGGTAGATCGGAAAGACCACAACAACCAATAGAAATCTAAGGATTTTTCACTGGCAATAAATGCGAGTAGTCATTGATTTGTAATCCAAAACCATCAAGATCAATTCGGGAGTGAGAAAAATTCATGCGCAAAAATTTTGCAAGAACATCCCCCGTTTTCTTTTCATCATCCAAGACTTCTCGCATCTTGATTTCCGTAACGCCGCACGCAGTAGCCAAGTACGCTAAAAACGTGTGTCCCAGCAATGCGTATGGGGCAGCAAAATCCATGGGACTAAAGTAAATGACGGGTGATTCATTACAGATCTTACCATTGATTTTTAGGATCAAGTAATGCACGCCATCGACCCCCATCGCACCAAACGCAAGTGCGTCTTTAGGCATTAAATCATAGCAAAGATTTTCAGTTGGTGGATAAATGAGATTCTCGTCACCCAACACTTCCTGACGCTGCTCTTTTGTAAGCCTCTTCATTGCCATCAAAAATATATCGAAATCCGTTTTAATATTTCTCATGCCATTCACTCCCTACTTCCCCGCCAACTTACTCAAGGCCGCTGCTGCCGCTTGCTGATCGGCGTTGCGACGGGAGGTCCCTTCGCCTTCACCGAGAACCGTGTTGCCGACTTTGACGGCGACGCGGAAAACCGGCTTATGCTCTTCGCCGATGCGCTCAATCAATTCGTAGATGGGCCGCTTGCCTTCGACCCCAAGGAGTTCCTGGAGGCGTCCCTTGGGGTTCTCCTGGGCTTCTTTGGCGGCGGGATCGGGCCAACGGCGGCTGATGAGGGTGACGGCGATGCGTCGGGCGGTCTCGGCGCCGGCATCGAGGGCGATGGCGGCGAGAAGCGCCTCAAAGGCATCGGCCAAAGTGGAGGGACGGCTGCGTCCGGCGGCATGGTCTTCGCTGCGGCCGAGACTGAGATAGAGGCCGAGCTGCAATTCGGCGCCAAGCAGGGCGAGGGATTCCTCGCGAACGAGAGCGGCGCGGGTGCGGGTGAGCTCGCCTTCCTGAGCTTGCGGGTAAAGCTGATAGAGCCATTCCGACAAGGCGAGTTGAAGCACGGCGTCGCCAAGGAATTCAAGGCGCTGGTTGTCCTGCAGACCTTCTTTCGGATGCTCGTTGACCCAGGAGGGATGGCGCAGCGCTTGAAGCAGCAGCTCGCGGCGTACGAAGCGATGCCCGAGCTGTTTTTCCAACTCAGTCAGCGGCGGCATCGGCGATCTCGGAGGGGCGCATGTCGTGAACCAGGAGCTGGCGGACAGGGCGGCCGTTGAGCCAGACAGTGCGGGGCGAAGCCATGGCATCCATCTTCTTGCCGGCGACAAACTGGCTCAGGTCGTGGGTGTAGGTGACGAATTGCATCTGGGTTCCCTGGCTGTCGCAGGAGTTGCCGCGGACGACTTCGTCGCCGACCGACATGGCCTCGGAGAAGACCAGATTGCGGAAGTGGTAGCTGGGCTCGGGGTTACCGACGCCGAAGGGCTCGAGACGCTCCAGATCGGCGAAGAAGTCGTCGCCGAGGTCTGACAATTCAAGCGAGGCATCGGCGTGGATCTCTTCTTGCGGCGCCGAGGTATCGACGCAACGATGACGGAAGAATTCGATCAGGCGGCGGCGGAATTCATCGATCTTGTCGGTCGCGAGGGAGACGCCTGCAGCCATCGGGTGGCCGCCGTAAGTGGTGAGCAGATCTTCGCAGGAGCGCAGGCCTTCGAGGATGCTGGTGCCGCCGCCGGAGCGACCGGAACCGACCAGAAGCTGACCGCCGGCATCGTCGGAAAGGACCAGGGCGGGCATCATGTGAAGCTTGGAAATCTTGGTGGCGAGGAGGCCGACAACGCCCGGGTGCCAGCCTTTGCCGACGATCAGAAGCATCGGCGGCTGCGACGGCAGCTGACGCTCCGCTTCGGCGCAGGCTTCGAGCATGGCATCGCGCTCGGCGAGGCGGCGGCGGCGGTTGTAGCGATCGAGAACGTCGGCCATTTCCAGGGCGGCGTTGAGATCTTTCTCCTGCAGGAGACGGACCGAAACCATCGGGTCGCCAACGCGTCCGGCGGCATTGATCTTCGGCGCCAGGCGGCGGCAGATGTCGTTGGCGGTGATCTTGCCGTCGATGCGGCAGTTCTCGACCAGGGCGCGGATGCCGGGACGGACCCGGCCGGAAAGGAGGCGCAGACCAGTGCGGACCAATGCGCGGTTTTCACCGGTCAGGGGAGCCAGGTCGGCGACGGTGCCGAGTGCGACCAGATCGAGGCCTTCGCGCAGGTCGACGGGCTCGTTAACGCCATGCAGGACGCCATGTTTGGCGAGGGCGTGGCAGACCTTGAAGGCGACGCCGACGCCGGCCAGTCCCTGCAGGTCGACCAGAGAGGGGTCGAGGCGGGGGTTGACGATGGCGCGAGCTGCAGGAAGGCGGCTGGTGGGGATATGGTGATCGGTGATGATGAAGTCGATGCCAAGCTGATCGCAACGATCCGCCGCCTCGAAGCTGGTGATGCCGCAGTCCGTCGAGACGATGACGCGGATGCCTTTTTCGAACAAGCGGTCGACGGTGCTCGGCGTCGGGCCGTAGCCGTCGTCCATGCGGTTGGAGACGAAGACCTCGCTCTTGGCGCCGTAAGCGCAAAGGAACCAGTTGAGCAGGACGGACGAGGTGACGCCGTCGCTGTCGTAGTCGCCATGAATGGCGATTTTGTCGCCGCGGGTGATCGCCAACCAAAGGCGTTCGACGCAGGCCGTCATGCCGGGTATGCGATAGGGGTCGGTGAGGGCGGAGAGTGATGAACCGAAGGCGTTTTCGACCTTGGCGGGATCCATGCCGCGGCGCATCAAGCTGCGGGCGAGGGCTTCCGACACCGGGCAGCGCAGCCTGAAGGCATCTAGGGCTTCTTCATCCTGCTGATGAATGGTCCACCGGGCGCTGCTGAGTGTGGTCTTCATTTGACCTCGCCGCTGTGGAGGGTGATTGAGCCATCGGCGAGTTCAAGGCGCTTGATCGACTGGATCACCGGCAAGTGTTCCTGCGAGCTGACATAGGAAAGCAGATTGGTTTCGCGAATCGACTGCACCGCCAGGCCTTCGAGCGGCTGATTTTTCACGGTCACGGAGCTGAGCTTGAGGAAGAGACGTCCGTGGTCGATGCGAGGTAAAAGCAGGCACTGACCGTCGAGATATTTGCCCTTGGCGTCCTCGCCCCAGTTTTCCGGCAGGGGCATGCAGAACTCACAATGAAGGCCGTCTTTGTCCAGCTTGACTGGATCGAGACGGCCTTGGCAGATCTTCAGTTCCGGGCGGGCGACGAGCAGGGCTCGGAGTTCGCCCAGGCTCAAGGTGAGATCGGCATTCTGACCGTCCACGGCGGCTTTGCTGAAAGTTTGAATACGCTCCGAGGCCGCAAGGGCCAGGGCCGGATCAGCGTTGAAGGCGAGCTGACGGGGCTGGGTGACACCTTGGGCGATGATCGACTTGGTGGATAATTTGGTGAAGAAGACCATCAAGCCGACGGTGCCCCAGAAGACGATGAAGACGCTGGCTCCAGTGAGGAGCAGCATCTTGCGCCGGCTGCTGCTGAACAGCGATTCACCGGTAACCGTGGCGTTGGAGTCCGCCGATGTATTCGAAGTCTGAGTCATGATTTCACCTGCAATTGACCAAGATACTCCGTCTGCGGATGGCGCAAGCCGGAACCGGAGGCAGCAGGGATTTTTGCTTTCATTTTATGGAACTTCAGCTTCGCGGTCAGAGTCGGCGCGACGGAAGTAAAAACTCGACTCTTGGCCGCTTCGTCCCCGCAGACGGACACGGCACCAACCGTCTTCGCTGCATTGACCCGCGACGAGGAATTCTCCCGGAGACTCGCCGGGGCGGCTCCAGCTCATCAGACCTCCGTCCTTATGGCACTCGCCGGCGGAATCGCGGATTTCGCCGAGACGATCCCCAAGCTGACTGTGCAGAGTCTTGAGAGCCAGGCTCGAACGCGATTTTTCCTGAAGAATCTCGACCCGCCCGACCCGTATTTCCTGCAACAACTTCTCCACCCCTCCGGCCTGATCACGGGTCGCATCGGGAAGCACCAAGGTATCGATGTCCAGGTGCCCAGCCCCTTTCAAGCGGCTGATCAATCGCGCCGCCGCACGGCTGTCGGGGCAGCCGATCAAGGTCAGCTTACCCTCTTGATTGAGCAGAATCGCCGGCACCTGCGTGCCGCGCGGACAGAAAAGCAATGCACTCGGCAGCGGCTTTGGCTGGGCGATGGCGACCCCTGCCACGGCGAGGAGAACCACCGCCGTCCAGCGCCAGCGCCGGCGCAAGCCGAAACCTTCGCAGACGACCAGGCAAAGCAGGCAATAAAGCGTCAGCATACAGCCCTCGGGGCGGGCCGTGGCGAAGCCGCCGCCGGACGAGGCCGCCGCCTCCGACACCTGGCGGACGGAAGTGCACAGCCAATCGAGTAAAGGAGCTCCGCCGGGAAGATGTAAAAGTGTCAAGGCCGCGGCCGGAAACATCGCCCAGCTCAACAGGGCAAGTCCGAGATTAGCGGGGATCGAGGCGAAGGAGCCGACCTGCGACAGACTTGCGGACAACGCAAAGGCGCTGATCCACGAAGCGGTGCCGGTGAACAAGGCCAAGGTGAGCGGGTGCAGCCGCTCGGCGATCGACGGACGGCGCAAGGGCGAGGGCAGCCAGGCCTGGTCCTGGGCGAGGAAGGCGCGCAGGCGAGCCCCGCCACGCACTGCAGCAAGCAGCGAAAAGACCAGCAGGAAACTGTATTGGAAGCCGGGATCGAGCAACTGCCGCGGATCCCAGATCAAGATGATCGCCGCCGCGGCAAAAGCGGAATTGGCGCCCGCCTGCGGCAAGCCTCGCGCCTTGGCCAAGGCCCAGATCGAAATCATCAGCCAGGCCCGCAGCGCCGACGAGGGCATGCCGGTGCTGATCAGGTAAATCCCCAGCAAGAAAGGCAGCAGCAGCCAGCACCAGCGGCGGGGCAGAAGCAGCAGCCGCATCAGACCTAGAAGCAGCGCCGCCAGCAAGGCCATGTGCATGCCCGACACCGAAAAGAGGTGGAAGGTGCCGGCCCGCAAATACGCAGCCTTCTCCTCGCCCGTGACGATGCCACGATAGCCGAAAAACACCGCTGCGCAGAGCTGCGCCTGCTCCGGCGGCAAAGATGCCGACAAGCGCAGCAGAAGCGCGTCGCGGCACTGATAAGCAAAGCGCAAAAGCCCCCTCCCCTGCCCTGCCGAAGTCACTTCCGCCGCCTTCAAAAGCCGGATCTGGCCGTTCTGGCGCATGACGCTCGACTGATCGAAAATCCCCGCCGCCGCAGCCTCCGGCGGCGGCAGAAGCCCGCCCTCGACCAGCAACACATCGCCTTGCCCCGGCAACCACTTGCCCTCCGGCGGCAGCTCCAGCAGAATCTGGCCGCTCATCGGCCGCCATTGCCCGTCGAGCTCGCCCGCCAGCACCCGCGCCGAACAGCTGTGGAGCTGCAAATCCCAACCCAGTTCAGGCGTCGGAAAATACGGCGCGTCGACTTCCAACCTCAGTCGAACCCCGCAGGGCTCGGCCCCGTAAATCCGGTCGATCCGATCCTGCCGCGGCATCATCTGGAAACCGAGACTCACCGCCGTCAAGGCCGCGGCGACAAAGAGCCAAGGACGCCGCGCCGCCGGACACAAAAACGCCGCCGCCGTCAGGCTCAACAGCGAGGCCATGACGCAGCTCAAAACACTGCATCCCCAGGCCTCCGGTCCAAGAGCCGCGGGCAAGACCACCATCACTCCCAGCAACACCGGCAAGGCCGGACGGCTCAGCCAGTAATCCGGCTGAGGACTGAAGGGGCTGAAAGCGGAAAGATTCATGATCGTAAAAGTTTCGCAAGTTTCTACATTTCCATTTCCGAGAATCTGCCCCGACCTGGCAGAAATTGAGGAGAGTTCCTGAAGAATTTTTACCCTTAGCGAGGTCGTTCAATGTGGCTCAATCGTCCCGATCAAGGGGCTTCTTGTTAGCATAATTGCCGCAAGGGCATAAAGCAAAACCCGTGACCTTGTGACTCGGTGACCTTGTGACCTTGCTCTGCATTCATAGCTCTGTCCTTGCTTTCGGCCTGAAGGGCTGGGAACTCACCCGGCGGGAGTCCGGGGCTACGGGAAATTCTTATTTCGGGTAGTTCTCACCCCAATTGATCTGAGGGATGAAACCGAGGAATTGATCGCGATGATTTGAGTTGGAAAAGCTCCATTGGTTATAGCCAAAATCATAATCGGTTTTTACCAGCCAGTCAGATCTCCAGCAACCATCATGAATGTGCGAATTTAGTTCCCTGCAGGATGAATACTCAGAGCTTGCCTGGTTACAGGCACCTTGAGCAGGGCCAAATAGTTTCCAACACCAACGGTCGGCAAAATCAAGTTCGGGATAGGCAACCTTCAGGACCACAGAGTATGGAAAGGCCTTGGCACGATTTTCACATTCCCGGATTTCAGTTGACCGTATTTCGTCATATCTAACCATGCCAACAGGGAATGCCTCTTCCAGATAGGCCTCAAAACTCGAGACTTCGACTGTGCGATAACTTATGAACCTGTTTTCCATTGCCGGCTCCTTTTCTTCGGTTCCGTGGTGAATTTGAGCTGCACCCGGCACGGAGGCCGGGGCTCCCAGGGGAGCCATCTCGATCGGGACGATCGAGCCACATTGAGCACAGATCAGTCGCAGTCGCTCCAGCGCTTGCCGATGGCGGTATCGACCTTGATCGGCACCTTGAGTTGTGGCGCGGCGGTGGCCATCAGGTTGGGGATGATTTCCTTCATCAGCTCAAGCTCGGCCTCGGGCACTTCGAAGAGCAGTTCGTCGTGGATCTGCAGCAACAGACGCGAGACGAGGCCGCGGGCCTTGAGCTCGTGGTCGACGGCGATCATGGCGAGCTTGATCAGGTCGGCGGCGGAACCCTGGATTGGGGAGTTGACGGCGATGCGCTCGGCGGCGTTGCGCAGGGCGGCGGAGCTGTGGCGCAGCTCGGGGATGCTGCGGCGTCGGCCGAAGAGGGTCTTCGAATAGCCGTCGCGGGAGGCGTCGGCGGCGGCCTGCTGCATGTAGCTCTGCACCTTGGTGTAGCGCTTGAAGTAGGCGCTGATGAACTTCTTCGCTTCAACCGGGGTGACGCCGATCTCCTTGGCGAGGCCGTAGGCTCCCTGGCCGTAGATGATGCCGAAGTTGACCGCCTTGGCGGCGTAGCGCTGCTCCTTGGTGACAGCGTCGGGCTCGACCCCGAAGACCAGCGCGGCGGTGCGGCTGTGCACGTCGTTGCCGCTGGCGAAGGCGTCGAGCAGACCGGGGTCCTGGGCCAGCTCGGCCATCAGACGCAGCTCGATCTGCGAATAGTCGCAGGAGAGGAAGACGCAGCCGGGGGCAGCAACGAAGGCGCTGCGGATCAGCTTGCCTTCCTTGCTGCGGGTCGGGATGTTCTGCAGGTTGGGGTTCGACGAAGACAGGCGTCCGGTGGCGGCGCCGGCCTGCGAGAAGCTGGTGTGGACGCGGCCGTCCTTGGGATTGAGCTCGCCGGGGAGCGAGTCGACGTAGGTGCCCTTGAGCTTGCTCAGGCTGCGGTGACGGAGGAGCTGTTTGGCGATCTCGTGTTCCTCGGCGAGGACCTCAAGCACCGAAGCGTCGGTCGACCAGCCGGTGGAAGTCTTCTTGCCGCCCTTGAGCGCAAGCTTACCGAAGAGGACTTCGGAAACCTGTTTCGGCGAGGCGACGTTGAAGGGCTCGCCGGCGAGTTCGTGGATGCGTTTTTCGACTTCGGCGATCTCGGTCTGGAAGGTGACGCCGAGCTCGCGCAGAGCGAGGGGGTCGAGGAGGATGCCTTTCTCTTCCATCGCGGTGAGGATGGGGATCAGCGGCAGCTCGAGATCGCGGTAGAGAGCGGTGAGATTCTGGCGCTCGAGATCGACCTCGTGTTGACGGCGCAGACGCAGGGCGAAGTCGACGTCCTCGCAGCAGTAGCGGGCGACTTTCTCGACCGGCACCTGATCCATGGTCAGCGACTTGCGTCCCGATTTGAGCAGCTCGTCGGTGGCGATCTTGCGGTAGTTGAAGGCGAACAAAGCCTGCGAATCGAGGTCGTGGGTGAAGCGCGAGGGGTGCAGCACCTGCGAGGCGACGAGGATATCGAAATCGATCTTGGCGACGCGAATTCCGTGGCTGATCAGAACCTCGAGATCGTACTTGACGTTCTGGCCGCAGAAGGCGAGTGCGGGGTCCGCAAAAACCGGCTTGAAAGCACTGAGGATGTCGTCGCGATTGAGCTCAAATGCGAAGCCCTCTTCCTTGGGGGCGAAGGCCGAGAAGAGATCCTGTTCGACGACGCGGATTTTTTCGTTGGGCAGGGGCACATAGAAGCCCTGGCCGGGCTGAAGGCAGAAGCCAAGGCCGACGAGCGAGCATTCGAAAGGGCGCAGGCCAGTGGTTTCGGTGTCGAAGCAGGCACCGCCATTGGCCGTGATCGCGGCGATCAGCGATTCCAGTTCGCTGCGGCTGCGGACGATGCGGTAGTCGACGGTCTCAGAGCTGATGTCGCTGATGCGGAGTTTGAGCAGGGCGTCGAATTCCATCTTATCGAAGAGTTCGAGCTGCTCGGCGGGGAGCTCGGGTGCTTGGGTCAACCAGGCGGCGCAGAGGCCGGGGAAGTCGAGATGTTTTGAGGCGTTTTCGAGCTCGACTTTTTTGTCCTTGAGGAGACCTCGTTTGGCCTTGAGGCGTTCGAGGCCGCTGAGTTTTTCATCGCCGTCGAGGAGGTCGCGGGTCACACCATCGAGCAGCACTTCGAGGTGGAGGAGTTCGTGCTGGTGCGGACTGGCGGCAAAGGCGTCGATGCGGAGCAGACAAGTTGCGGCGGCCGCAATCGCTTCGGGCAGGGGCGCAAGCACGGGACGCGGCGCGGCGCCCGCTTTTGCGGCTCCGGCAAAATCAAAGGTGCCTTGACGGGCGAGCATCTTGTCGAGGTCGTTGACAATGGCGCGGAAATTCATCGAGCCGTACCAGGTCCGGAGGCCGTCGAAGTCGGCTTCGCCGGGAACCAGTTCGGCGGGAGTGAGCGGCAGCGGCAAGTCGTTGCTGAGCGACACCAGGACTTTCGACAGGCGGGCGAGATCGGCTTTTTCGCGCACTGTCTCCTGCTGTTTTTTCTTGGTGATGGCATCGGGATTGGCGAGCATGGCTTCGAGACTGCCGAACTGCTCGAGCAGGGCGATGGCCGACTTCTCGCCGAGGCCGGGCAGACCCGGGACGTTGTCGGAGCTATCGCCGGTGATGGCGAGGAAGTCGATGATCTGATCGGGGCGCACGCCCATCAATTCCTTCACCATCGGGGCATCGACCCAGAGGTTTTCCTTGTGGGTCTGGCAGATGAAAGTCGAGTCGTCGACGAGCTGCATCAAGTCTTTATCGCCGGTGCAGATGACGCTTTCCATGCCGCTGGCGGTGGCGCGTTTGGCGAGGGTGCCGATGACGTCGTCGGCTTCGTAATTGGCAAGGGAGAGGACCGGGATGCCGCGGAGCTTGAGGTAGGTCAGAATGAGCTCGAATTGCGGCTTCAGATCTTCCGGGCATTCCTTGCGGTTGGCTTTGTACTCCGGGTAGAGCTCATTGCGGAAGGTTTTCGATCCGGTGTCCATGACGGCGCAGATATGCGTCGGCTTGAAGTCCTTGAGGATCTTCTCGATCGCCTTGATGAAGCCGAAGGCAGCGTTGGAGGGCGTGCCGTCCTGGGCGTGCATGTTGGAGGGGATGGCGTAGAAGGCGCGGAAGATGTAGGCCATCGAGTCGATGAGGAAGAGGCGTGGTTTCATGGGATTGGGGAACCGGGTTGCGGGGTTGCGGAGTAAAGGGGGGTGCGATCCTGGGAGCGCCGGCTGCCAGCCGGTGGATGTGGCTCGATCGTCCCGATCGAGTTGTTCTCTCGGGAGCAATTATTTCGGCTCATACTCGTGATGAGCCACCTGAAGCTTCTGACCATCGAAGTTGAATTTGGTGATCAGTCGCGATACATGGCTGAAGTGCGCGTGCTTATGAGCGATCATGTCGCGCAGGATGGGGATGATGGTGCAGAATTGGTCTTGGGGTAAGTCATAAAAGAGCTCAATGGCAAGTTGGTCGCTCAGTTCGCCGTCGGTGAGACTGAGATTCCAGGCCACCATGGCTAAGCCGAAAACCTTGTTCACTTCTTTGAGATCCGTCTCCACACTGCGATAGAAAGGGGTGGCGAAGTCGTCAAAAACGTCCGACATCCGGACGGATGGATTGAGGTCGAAGGTCACCTTCGGATTCTTTTGAAGGATGGAGGCTTGGAATGGGGATAGGATTACAGAAGCCTGCGCCTTCTTCCGGGCTTTCAGTTCTTTTTCTCGCGAGGCTTTGCTCTTGCTCATGGGACGCCCTTATGCTGGTCATGTTTCGCCGCTAAAGGAAGCTCCGCATCTGGGGAAATCCAGAAGGGAATCCCGAGGGAGATCACAAGTCTTCGTCGACCTCGCCGCCGCGCAGCAACTGTCCGACGGCGCGGCCGATGAGGTCGCCGGGGAAGCCGCGGGAGGCGAGGTGGCGGCTGAGTTTGTCGCGCTTCTTGCGCGGATCGACTTCTTTCTTCAGGCTGGTCAGTTTGCGGCGGGCGCAGATCAGCAGGGCCTGCCAGTCGTGTTGACGCAGGGTGTCGCGATCGGGCTGGCTGGCGGCGACGGTTTCAGCCGATACACCGCGGGCCCGCAGCTTCGACTGGATCGCCCGCGAGGCAATGCCGCGGGAGCGCAGCTCGGCGCCGAAATCCGCCGCCATCTGGCTGTCGTCGAGAAGGCCGCGCTGGCTCAGGTGTTGCAACACCGAGTCAACCAGATCGCGCGGGAATTTGCCGCCGGTGAGGAGCTTGCGGCGCAGCTCAGTGCGGGCGTGTCCCCGCTGCGCCAGGAGTCCTTGGGCTCGGCTCAGACAGGCGAGACGGGCGGCTTCGCCGGTGAGGGTTTGCAGCAGGACGGGCGGCAGGGGCTGACCCGCCTCGAGCCGCGAGCCAAGCTCGAACCAGGTGTCCGGCGAGACCACCAGGCGGGTGCCATCCTCGAGCTTGAGTTCCACCCGGGTGTCGGGTAGATGTTTGATCTTGGCGATGAGCATGGGTCGTCCGAGGGTTGGAGGCGATGGTTGAGGCCTTGACAGTATGTTACAGGTTCGGCGGCAATGTAACCCCGCTTCCTCCGGAAGGTGGCTTGCGGCATTATCCCTTCTCCCTGTAATCCCGCGGCGAACAGCCGTGGTGCTGCTTGAAGAGGGTGGAGAAATGGCCGGGATCAGGAAAGCCGACGGCACTTGCGATCGCCGCAATCTTGTCGTCGCCGTCGCGCAGCAGCAATCGCGCCTGGGCGAGGCGGAGCTTGAGCATCGCCTCGTAGGGGCTGCTGTCAAGATCCTGGCGGAAGGCCTTTTCGAGGCCGCGGCGGGAGACCCGACAATGCTTCAAGACGTCGGCGATGTTGACCGGTTCGCCGAGGTGTTTCTGCATATAGGCCAGGGCCTTTTTCACCAGCGGCGAACTCGGCGCCTGGACGGCGCTGCTGGCGCGGCAAACGATCTCGCGAGGAGGGATCAACAGATCCTTTTTCGGCGCCGCCTGGCCGTTCAGCATCCGGTCGAGCAGGGCCGCGCCTTGGTAGCCGACTTCCTCCAGCTCGGTGCGCAGGCTCGAGAGGGGGATGGAGGTGCAGTCGCAAACCAACTCCTCGTTGTCCATCGCCAGGACGCTGATTTCCTCCGGCACGACATGGCCGAGACCGCGGGCGATGTCGATGAAGCTGGCGCCGGCGTAGTCGTTCCAGCAGAACACCGCCAAGGGACGCGGCAGCTCGGCCAGCCAGGCGCCGACACGCTGCTTTTCGTCGCTCCACGCCCCCTCGCCTTCGTGCAGTACGGCGCAGTCGAAACCGGCCTTGCGGACAACCCGCGAAAAGTCCTCGCCGCGCACCGATTTCTCATAGCCGTAGAAGGCAAAATTGCGGAAGCCGCGATCGCGGAAATGACGGAAGGCCATCTCCGCCGCCAGAGCGGTGTCGGTGAGCACCCGCGGATAAGGCGGCGAGCCGAGACGGCGGCCCTCGAGGTTCACCGTCGGCTTCTTCACCTTGGCGAGGAAGTCGAGCAGCGGCGTACCCTCGCGCACCAGCAAGGTCAGGATGCCGTCGCCATCCCAAGCCCAGGGAATCCGGCTGGGATTGGGCAACATCTCGAGCGACAGGTGCCAGCCCTTTTCACGGGCATATTTTGCGATCCCCGCAAACAGGGGCGCACGCTGAAACTCAAGAGCGACCAGGATGTTGCGGGACATGGTGGGCAGGGGTTTTAAGGGTTGGAGGGGTTTTAGGAGCGAAGAAGGGAATTCACCACAGAGGCACAGAGGACACAGAGTTTGATTCTAGATGCGGCAACAGAACGAATTTTGCCTCACTGTTGCTCGACCCCGAAGCGGGTCGGTGATTTTAGCCCAGGGTTGAGCCGCATCGGCGACACCCTGGGTCAGAAAAAGTTATGATTTCCGACCCTGAAGGGGTCAAAGGAGCCCTCGCCAAGTACGGAATCTAGGATCAACCTCTGTGCTCTCTGTACCTCTGTGGTGAATAATTTGCTTCTATTTAGCGCTCATGAGTTCGTATTTCTAAAACAATCTGCGCTTTTTTCAAATTGGCGCAAGTCCGACTTGGGACTTTGTTGAGATCACAAGCAACAAGGAGCGATTGATGAACACGACCCTCGAACAGATTCTGCGTGATGGATTCATCCTGGTCTACAACTCGACCAAGCTCGACGTGGTGAAGACCGCGTTAGCGCTGCAGGCGGCCGGCATTCACAACATGGAAGTCACCTGCCGGATTCCCGACGCCCTCGGCAAGATTCGCCGACTCAAGGCGGAAGTGCCGGGTTTCCGCGTCGGCGGCGCCTCTCTGGTCGATGCGCCGCGGAGCCGCGAACGCTTCAACCAGCGCAATCCCACCACGCCCCTGCCGTCGCCAGAGGAAATGGTCGAAGCCGGCGCCGACTACCTGGTCTCCGCCGCGGCCTTCCGTCCGGAGACCTACGCTCGCTTCGCCGCGTCGCTGCCGATGATTCCCGGTTGCGGCACGGTGAGCGAAATCCTGGCTCAATACGAACTCGGCGCCAGTTTCTGCAAGCTCTTCCCGGCAGCTCAATGCGGCGGCGCGGAATTCATCAAGGCGATGGATCCGGCCCTGCATAAAATGATCTCCCTGATGCCCACCGGCGGCACCAGCAACGCCAACATCCCCGACTACGTCAAGGCCGGCTGCCTCGTTCTCGGCGGCTCCTTCAGCATGATCGACGCGACGACCCTGAAACGGATCGAAAGCGAACAGGATTACGCCACCCTGGCCAGTGAGTTCGCCAAGGTGAAAAAACTCATCGACGAAAACCGGGCCAGCCAATACCCGAAGCTCAACTTCGCCACCGCGAGCCAAACCGAAATCGAAGCCGCGACCGGCCGCATTTTTGGGTAAAAACCTAGACCCCTTCCCGACTTTCCCGCAGACAAGCTCACAACTCCGTAACCCCGCAACCCGGTTCAAAATCATGAAAATCAAACCCGCTTCCGAATGCCGTTACGACATCCTCTCCCTCGGCGAAGTCATGCTCCGCCTCGATCCCGGTGAAGGACGCATCCACACCACCCGCAGCTTCCAGGTCTGGGAAGGCGGCGGCGAGTACAACGTCGCTCGCGGTCTGCGCCGCTGCTTCCGCCAACGCGCCGCAGTGGTCACCGCTATCGTCGACAACCCGGTCGGACGCCTCCTCGAAGACCTGATGCTGCAAGGCGGCGTCGATCTCGATCTGGTCAAGTGGACGCCCTACGACGGCGTCGGCCGCGAAGTCCGGGTCGGCCTCAATTTCACCGAGCGCGGCTACGGCGTGCGCGGCGCCGTCGGCTGCTCCGACCGCGGCCTCAGCGCTGCGTCGCAGATCAAGCCCGGCGACATCGATTGGGACCACATCTTCGGCAAGCTCGGGGTGCGCTGGTTCCACACCGGCGGCATCTACGCGGCCCTGTCGGAAAGCAGCGCCGAAGTCACGCTTGAAGCGGTCAAGGCCGCCCGCAAATACGGCACCATCGTCAGCTACGACCTCAACTACCGCCCCTCCTTGTGGAAGTCGATCGGCGGCAAGAAAAAGGCGCAAGAGGTGAACCGCGCCATCGCGCCCTTTGTCGACGTCATGCTTGGCAACGAAGAGGACTTCAGCGCCTGCCTCGGCCTCGAGATCGAAGGCCAGGATGAGCATTGCTCGGAGATCGATCTCGACAGCTTCAAGGCGATGATCCGCCGCGCCGTCGAGCAGTTCCCCAACTTCCAGGCGGTCGCCACCACCCTGCGCATCGCGACCACCGCTTCGACCAACGACTGGAGCGCCATTCTCTACGCCGAAAAAGGCTTCCATCAGGCGGCCCAGCGGCCCGGCCTTGAGATCCTCGACCGCGTCGGCGGCGGCGACTCCTTCGCCTCGGGCCTGATCTATGGCTTCCTCGCCGACAAGGGCGCGGCGGCAGCGGTCAACTACGGCGCCGCCCACGGCGCCCTGGCAATGACGACCCCCGGCGACACCTCCACCGCGTCGCTGGCCGAAGTCGAAAAGCTGGTCGCCGGAGCGGGGGCGCGGGTCGATCGCTGAGCTTATCCAGTGTAGATGTAATCCCTTCGGGATAAAAACATTGACCAGACGCTGGAGATCCGTAAACCCATCGAGCTCGGCAGTCCGCGGAGCGACTGCGAGAGCTTAAACAAGTTCGACAGCGGTTTTTAACCTAAAAACCGCAGCAGCCTCGGATCTTCCTCGACCCCTTTGGGGTCAGAAATCATAACTTATTCCAACCCAGGGTGTCGCCGATGCGGCTCAACCCTGGGCTATAATCTGAAACCCCTTTGGGGTCGAGCTGCAGTTGAGCTCAAACAAGTTCG
>CAMCSH010000026.1 GCA_945877655.1 Lentisphaera araneosa HTCC2155
CCGGTCAAAGCCGCTGCCAAACCCGCCCCCAAGGCTCCGGTCAAAGCCGCTGCCAAACCCGTCGCCAAGGCTCCGGTCAAAGCCGCTGCCAAACCCGTCGCCAAGGCTCCGGTGAAAGCCGTGGTTGTTCCCGCAGCGAAGCCGGTCGCAGTGAAAGCGGCCCCTGTTCCCGCCGCCAAGCCCGCCGCCAAAGCTGCGACCAAGGCTCCCGCCAAGGTTCCGACCAAGAGCGAAATGCCGAAGGCCCGTGAGCCGATGCCGAAAATCGTTTTCTCCAAATCGCAGAAACAGATGTTCGAGAAATCCCTGCTCGAACTCCGCGACGAAATGCTCGAACAGTACAAAATGCTCACTGAAGTCAGCCTCGAATCCAGCCAATCCGCCGGCGAAGACTCGGCCGACATCGGTACCGACAACTTCATCCGCGAAATGAACCTCGACATTGCCTCGGAAGACGGCCGCAAGTACACTCTCATCCAGGAAGCCCTCCGCCGCCTTGAAGTCAATGAATTCGGTGGCTGCGTCGACTGCCGCTGCGCCATTGAATTCGGCCGCCTCGAAGCCATGCCTTACGCCAAACTTTGCGTCAAGTGCAAAACCAAACGCGAAGAAAGCCAGATCGGCGGACGCAGCATGGTCTGGGGCTCGATGTTCGCCGAAGATGAAAAAGATGGCGACGATCAACCGCAAGAGGAACTCACCGAGTGAGCGAAACGCCTGCCAAAAGTTTCAAAGAACGCCTGGCGGCCTCCCGCCAGGCGCTTCTCTGGGGCCCTGCCATCGTCATCCTGCTCAGTATCGGACTTGATCAGGCGACGAAATTCTGGACCGTTGCCGCTTCCGGAAACCATCCCGGCACCCTGATCCGTGAAGTCATCCCAGGCTGGTTCAATCTTCGCGATGTCCGCAACCCCGGCGCCGCCTGGGGCCTGGGCAGTAACTTCACTTCAGCTCTTGCCTTCGTCTCCCTCTCCTGCGCCCTCTACGTGATCTACGCTTTCGCCGAACTCACCGACGGCTCCCGGATCCGCCGCTACCTCGGCGCCATTTTCCTCGGCGGCGTCATCGGCAATTTCTTCGATCGCGCTTTCCGCGAAGGCGGCGTCGTCGACATGTTCGAAGTCTATCTCCCCTGGCCTTGGTGCGAAGGCGGCAAATATCACTACCCGGTCTTCAACATCGCCGATGCCTGCATCTGCGTCGCCGTCATCTCGGTCATCGCCTTGGAGCTCTTCGGTCGCAAGAAAAAGCCCGACGAGGCCCCGTCGGCCGACGGCAATGCCTCCTGATCTGCTCGTCATTCTCGGCCCCACCGCCTCTGGCAAAAGCGAGCTCGCGCTCCGCCTCGCGAGGCGACTCGGGGCCGAAATTCTTTCGTGCGACTCGATGCAGATCTACCGCGGCATGGACATCGGCACCGCCAAGCCCAGCCGCGATGAACTCGCGGAAGTGCCGCACCATCTCATTGATGAACTCGATCTCGCCGACGATTTCAGCGCCCAGGACTTTCTCGACCAGGTCAAACCCCGCATCGATGAAATCCGTTCGCGCGGTCGCCTGCCCATCCTCGCCGGCGGCACCGGACTCTACGCCAAGATGCTGCTCTACGGCGGCGAGTCGTTGCCGCATGACCCCGCACTCGCCGCCAGCCTCCGCCTGCGTCTCGAATCCGAGGGAGCCGAGGCCCTTTTTGCCGAGCTCAGAGCCCTCGATGCCGTCGCTTCCGAGGCTTGCGCCGGCAACCCTCGCCGCCTTCTCCGCGCCCTCGAGGCCGTGACTCTCCTCGGCGGCCCGCTGCCGCAGCGCCAGACCGCCCCGCAGGCCCTTCCCGGCTGCCTTCAGATGATCCTCCTGCCCGATGCCGCCGACTCCCGTCAAAGGATTGAAAATCGCGCCCGCTTGATGCTTCGGCAAGGTTGGATCGAAGAGGTCGAATCCTTGCGCGACCAAGGTCTCGAACAAGCTCCCACCGCCGCCCAGGCGATCGGTTATCGCGACATCCTGCGCCATCTTCGCGGCGAACTCAGTCGCAGCGATCTGGAAGAGGCGATCCTGATCTCCACCCGCCAATACGCCAAGCGGCAGCGGACCTGGTTCCGCCATCAGCACCCCGGCGCCATCTTCGCCAGCCCGAGTTCAACGGCGGATCTTGCAGACGTGGAACAAAGGCTGTTGCGGCAGCTCCTATGAGCTGATCGCTCAAAGTCGATCACCTCTCCCAAAAAGGATATACTATGCACCGTAAAACTCTCCTTTTGACATGCTTACTCACCCTGCCGGCCTTGCTTGGCTTGAGCGGCGATTCCAGCCAAGCGGCACCTGCGCCTTCAGAGCCAGGACAGGTTTTTAGCCTCACCTACAAGGCGGCGCCGGCAGACAACCCCTTAAAGGGCTTCGTTCCCTATTCAGGTACCCATAGCTTTCCGCACAGCATGGAGTGGTTTTACATCCCGCTTAAGGATATCCAGACCGATTACAATCGCTTCGACTGGCGAAAGTTTGACTCCCAGCTAGACGCCATTGCCGCCCGCGGCCATCAGGCGGTTTTTCGCGTCTACCTTGATTACCCCGACCATGCCTACGGTGTGCCAGACTTCCTCTCCGGAGTCGCCAAAAACGCCTACACGGATCATGGCAACGGCAAAAAAGCCACCAGCTACAGCCCCGATTATAACGACCCCAAGCTCCAACGCGCCATCCTCAGTTTCATCGCCGCTCTCGGCGCCCGTTATGATAAGGACCCACGCATCGCTTTCATCACCGCCGGAATTCTCGGATTCTGGGGCGAATGGCACAGCTACCCCCATCAAGACTGGAATGCCTCGCCAGCCTTGATGAAGCAGATTCTGGACGCCTACGAGCACGCCTTCCCGAACACCCTTATCCTCGCCCGCGAACCCAAGTCTGGCGTGCCGATGAAGCGCCCTCGCCTGGGCTTTCATGACGACTCTTTCGCTTACACCACCCTGGCCCCCACTTCTTGGCATTTTTGGCCTAAAGTCACCGCAGCCGGCCTGCAGGATTGCTGGAAGACGGCTCCCATTGGCGGTGAAATCCGGCCTGAAATGCAAGGTCATATCTGGGACGAAACCCCCGGCACCCCTGCCGGACAGGGCTACGATCTCTGCGTCGCCACGACCCATGCCTCCTGGATGATGGCTCATCAAGCTTTTTCTAACCGCATGGAGCCAGAACAGCGCCAACGCGCCATCGCAGGAGCTCAATCTCTCGGCTATTCCCTCTTCGTTTCCACCGCCACTGTCGAGGCTCTTACCAGCACTCAGGCCCTAAAGGGAAGCGTGACTCTCGACAATCGCGGCGTGGCGCCATTCTATTATCCTTGGGCGGTTCAGATGGCCGCCTTGGATGCCGCCGGAAAGCTCACGGCATGGCCGATTGAAGGAGATTTGCGAACTGTCCTTCCGGCGACGCCCCGCACCTGGGCCTTCCAGATCCCCAAACACGGCCTGGCACCGGGATCCTACACCCTGCTCATCGGCGTCATGAATCCTCTCCGCGGCGGCCACCCGCTGAAATTCGCTAACAGCACCCAGGATCAGCACCTCCAAGGATGGCTCAGTGTGGGATCATTCACGGTCAAAATACCTTAGCGGCTGGCGCAAAGGAGGCCGCACCGTCCTGGCGTTGCTGACGGATGGCGCGAACGCGACCTCAGCACGGAAGTGAATTCCCCGCTGGCGCGACAAGCTTTTTGGCGTTAAACTTCCGCATCAACCCGGTTCCTCTTTTGAATCCCCTTCTCCTCAGCGCCATCATCGCCATCGCCTCCGTCCTTGCGGTGGGAGCCATCGCGCGTCGTCAGGGCATCCTCACTGGCGAGGCGGACGCGAGCTTGATGAAGCTGGTGATCAATGTGCTCTTCCCCTGCTTCATTTTCTCTAAGGTGACGGGCAACAAGACTCTGATGGACTGGCACAGCGCCATCATCATTCCGGCGATTGGTTTTGCGGTTCTCGCCATCAGCTTCGGGCTGTGCTGGCTGGCGGCGTCCAAACTCTGCCCGCTGCCGGAATTTCGCGATCCCCGCAAACGCCGCACCTTCACCGTCTCCACCGGCTTGCAGAACTACGGCTACATGGCGATCCCGCTGATCGATTCGCTCTTCCCCAACTCCTCGATGATCGGCGTCCTCCATGTCCATAACGTCGGGGTCGAAATCGCCCTCTGGACCCTCGGCGTCATGATCTTCGCCGGTGGCTTGAAAGGTGAGTGGTGGCGCAAGGTCTTGAATCCCCCGACCCTCGCGGTCTTGGGCTCGATTGGACTCAACCTCAGCGGCCTCCATAAGTATCTTCCAGACTGCTGCCTGAGGACCACCGAGATCATCGGCCAGGCGGCGATGCCGATGGGCATTCTTCTCGTCGGCGCCACCATTTACGACTATCTGCCGAAAGAGTCCGGCGGCCTCACCAAGATGCTGCGTCAGGCCCTGCCCTTGGTGCTGCTGGCCAACGTCATGCGCTGCCTGGTCCTGCCGGGGGTCATTCTCCTGATTGCCGTGACCTTGCCGGGAATCAGCCTCGAGCTGCGCCAGGTGCTGGTGATCCAGGCGGCGATGCCTGCAGCCTTCCTGCCGATCGTCATGGCCAAACATTACGACGGCGATGCCGAGACGGCCCTGCGCATCACCTTGTCCAGCCTCTTCCTAGGCTTGGTGTCGATCGGTTTCTGGGTCTCGCTCGGCATGCACCTGTTGGAAAAAGCCAAGGGATGAGCCTACCCGACCCGAATCACTGGTCGACCCACGCCTGGCGCGTCACCGGTTGGTTTTTTGCGGCTTGCGCCTTAATCGGCGCCTTGCTGCCGGGGATTCCCACCACGCCCTTCCTGCTCCTCGCCCTGCTCGCCTTCTCGCGCAGCGACAAGCGTATGGTGCGGCGCATTCTGCGCAACAAGACCTACGGCGGCTACCTGCGCGACTACCTGAAAGGACGCGGCATCCAGCTCAGCGCCAAGATCACCATGTTCCTCGTCATGGGCGCCTCGATCGGCACCACCCTGTGGCTGATGGCCCGCAGCGGCGTCAGCCAGGCCGTGTTCGTGTCGACGACGATCAGCTCGATCTGCGTCTTCGTCGGCGTCAACTGGCTGGTCCTGCGCGAACCGACGCGGCGCTACCCGAAGAAGCTTGATGACCATTTAAAACAACCCTAGAGGGCATTCCCATGAAGCTCAGTGAAATCTCGATTGATCTCGCCGTCGATGGCGGTTTGATGCGTTGCCGGATGATGGACACTCTGCCGCAGCGGGATCGCCCGGCCTTGGTGCTGTATTCCGAGATCTTCCAGCTCACCGGGCCGGTCCTGCGCCTGGCGCGATTCTACGCCGGCCACGGCTATCGCGTCTATGTCCCCGAGGTCTACTGGCGACGCCTGCCGATCGGCACGGTTCTCGGTTATGACGATGCCGGCCGCGATCTCGGCAACAGCCTCAAACCCTTGACGCCGATGGCCGATTACGACCTCGGGCTGGCGGCGATTCTCGAGCACGCCCGCAACGACGGACTCGATCGCTTCGGCGCCATCGGCTACTGCCTCGGTGGACACCTCTCCTTCCGCGCCGCCTTGTCGCCTGAGATCAGCGCCAGCGTTTGTTTCTACGGTACCGATCTGCATGGCGCCAGCCTCGGTCCGGCCGGCCAGTGCGACACCCTGGCGCGCTGCTCCGAAATCCAAGGATCGATGCTGATGATCTGGGGTCGCCAGGACCCGCATATCCCGCTCGAAGGTCGCCGCACCGTGCAAGCGGCGTTAGAGGCCGCCGGTACGGATTACGAGTGGCATGAATTCAACGCTTCTCACGCCTTCGGTCGCGACGAAGGAGAGCGCCATGATCCCGAGATCAGCCGCAGTTCCCATGGACTGGCTCTGGATTTCCTGGCGCGGCATTTGAAATTTTAAGCTCAGTGCGGCGCCGAGCGGCTGAGCACCGAGATCAAAGCGGCGCAGGCGGTTTCGGTGCGCAGGACGTGGCGACCGACGCAGAGACCGTCGACGCCGCGGGCTTTGAGGGCGGCAATCTCTTTGTCGCTGAAGCCGCCTTCGGGGCCGACGAAGAGGGCGAGGTCGCCGTAGATCTCGCCGAGATTCTCGACCGCGCTGTTTTCCTCCGGCACGGCGCCGTAGTAGGAGTGGGCGGGAGCGGCCGCCAGAGCCTTATCGAAGGCGATCAAGGGGACGATCTCGGGTAGCCAGGGGTTGCCGCTCTGTTTCAAGGCGGCGACCAGATCGGGCTCATAGTCGTCAGAGCTTTTGTCGGCGGGCCGCGACACCGAGCGCTCGCAGTCGAGCAGGACGATGCGCCAGACGCCGAGTTCGACCGCTTGCTTGAGGATCTGGGTGAGCAGGGAGTTTGCGGGCGGCGCAACATAGAGATGCAGCTTCATTCGCGGCGGCAAGGCTTGTTGACGCGCAGTGATCTCGGCCATGACTTCGTCGCGTCCGGCACCCATACGCGTCAAGGCTCGGGCGACACAGCCCTTGCCGTCGAGCAATTGAATCTCGTCGCCAGCGCGTCCACGCAGGGCGCGAAGGAAGTGGCGGGCCTCGTCGCGAGGCAGTTCGACGCTGCCGCCAAGGGCGGGGATCTGGGGGACGAGGAAGCTCGGCATGGGGAACTCCTAGCAATTAAGAATTAAGAATTAAGAATTAAGAATTAAGAATTTAAGAGAATGTAATGGGTTTGGCGCTCCAATTCTTAATTCTTAATTTTTCAGATTTTCCATTCCTTCAGGCCTTGGGCGCTGAGTGCTTGGAAGACGGCGGCGTAAGAGCGGATCTGCTTGAGCAGCGAGGAGAGGCCGTTGCGGCGGTTCATCGACAGGTGTTGCGAGACGCCGGCTTTTTCGAGGGCGGTGGGGTCGACGGCGATGACCTCGATGGGGCTGAGGCCGGAGTGCAGGCGGCAGACGGCGACGCCGAGGCCTTTGGGGATGGTGGCGTCGGAATCGCAGGTGAAGGTGACCAGGCCGTCCTTGAAGGCGGGGACGAGCCAGAGCTGCGAGGTGCAGCCTTGGATGCGGTATTTGTCGATCTTGAATTCGTTGGCGAGGGCGGCTTCGGAGCGGCCGAGGCGAATGAGGAATTCGAAGCGTTCGTCGGGCCCAGGGAGGGCGGCGATTTCTTCGAGCAAGGCTTTCTGGGAATCAAGCATGATGGCGGTTCCGGATGAGTTGCCAGGCCCAGACGCTGAAGAATTGAGCCGAGCCGATGAGGATGATGGTGGCGCCGGCGGGGCAGTCCCACCAGCTGGAGCAATATAGACCCAGGATGCTGGATGACAGGGCCAATCCGGCGGCGATGGCCATCATCGAATTGAGGCGATGACAAAGAAGCCTGGCGGTGGCGGCGGGGATGATGGCGAGGGCGGAGATCATCATCACTCCGACGGTGCTGAGTCCGGACACTAGGGCGAGGGAGAAGATGAGCAGCAGGGCGAGGCGGAGCCGGTCGGGATTGATGCCGATGCTCTGGGCGTAGCTCGGATCGGCGGCAGCCAAGGCCAGCTCCTTGCCGAAGGCGAAGAGGATGCCGAGGCAGATGAAGGCGGCGATGCCCATCAAGACCAGGTCGCGAGAGGTTACGGAGAGGATGGAGCCGAAGAGGATGTGTTGCAGGTTTTGAAAGGATCTGACATGGTAAAGCAGGAAGACGCCAAGGGCGAGCATCGAGGTGAAAACGACCATCAAGGCGCCATCTTCGCCGATGCGTCCTTTTCTGGCGACCGCCGCAATCAAGAGGGCGGCGCCGACCGTGCCAATCAAGGCGCCGAAGCGCAGATCAAGTCCCAGTAGGACGGCGGCCGCGACCCCCGGCAGCGAGGCGTGGGCGAGGGCATCGCCGATGAAGCCGATGCGCCGCAGCAGCACATGGCAGCCGAGCACCGCGCAAAGGGGAGCGATGAGGAGCAGCGCCAGAAAGGCCCGCTGCATAAAGGCGTCTTGCCAAGGATCGATGAGCCAGTGCATGTGTTCAGTAAAGGGGTAAAGAGGTTAGGAGTAACGAGGTAACGAGGAGGGGAGTTTGTAGCTCAATTCTTAATTCTTAATTCTTAATATTTAATTTGGTTTAGGGTCCCGCTGCCGGTGTAGGCTGGCGGAGATTGAGATCCTTGTCGACGCGGCCCATGTGCATGTGGACCTGGCGGTCGAAGTGGGTTTCGAGGTCGTCGAGGTGGTGGGTCGCGGTGATCAAGGTGCGGCCTTCGGCGGAGAGGCCGTCGAAGAGGCAGAGCATTTCGTGGCGGCTTTCGGGGTCGAGAGCGTTGAAGGGTTCGTCGAGGAGGAGCAGGTCGGCTTCCTGGATCAGGGCGCGGCCGATGAGGGCGCGCTGCTGCTGGCCGCCGGAGAGCTGGCCGATCTGGCGCTGCAGGAAGGGGCTGAGGCGGAGTTTTTCGGCGATCTCGAGGACGCGTTTGCGGTCATCGGCGCCGGGGCGCTGAAGCCAGCCGAGGTGGACGTAGCGGCCGCTGAGGAGCAGGTCCATCAAAGTCATCGGGAAGCTCCAGTCGACGCTGGAGCGTTGCGCCAGGTAGGCGATGCGGTGACGGCAGGAGCTTGGACTGTGGCCGCCGACGAGGAGATCGCCTTCGGTGCGCGGCACCAAGCCGGCAATGGCCTTGAGGACGGTCGATTTGCCGCAGCCGTTGTGGCCGGTGAGGGCGAGGCGTTCACCGGTCTTGACCGCGAAGCTGACGCCGCAGACGGCGTGGATGCCCCCGGCGTAGCTGACGCAGAGACCGCGCAGGGCCATGGCGGCGACATCGCTGTGACTGTGGGTGCAGGCGCCGGATTCCTGACGGCCGCCGTAGGGGAAGATCATTTCAGGGCCTGGATCATGGCGTTCAGGTTGGAGCGGAACATCGCTTCGTAGGTGGTCGCGGTCAGGCCGAGACCGTCGCAGAAGAGCAGTTCCTGCTTGATGCCGAGCTCGTGGGCGACGGTAGCGGCAAGCTTGTCGGGCCCCGGGGCCTCGCCGAAGATAGCGGGAACTTTGGCATCGCGGAGCTTCTGGCAGAGTGCCTTCAAGTCAGCGGCGGCGGGGTCGGGCGCTTCGGTGCTGAAAGATTTGAGGATGACGCCGACGCGGCGGAACTCGTAGTCGGCGGCGAAGTAGCCGAAGGTGTCGTGGGTGCTGGCGATGAGGCGGCGTTCCTTGGGCAGGGTCTCGAGCTCTTTTTTAGCCCAGGCGTCGAGGGCGGTGAGTTTGGCATCGTAAGCGGCGAGGCGAGCCTGGTAGTAGGCGGCGTTGGCTTTGTCTTCGGCGCAGAGCACTTCGCAGATGCGAGCGCACATCTTGCGGGCTTTGGCGACGCTGTGGAAGGCGTGGGGGTCTACGAGGGCTCCTTCATGCTTGTGGAGGCAGCAGCCGTGGCAGCTGGCTTCTTCGCCGTTCTTCTCGATGATGCGGGCTTCGATCGATTCGCCCACGGCGACCTGGCGGGCTCGGGTGCTGGCGACGGAAGCGGCTTTGCTGCACCAGTCATCGAAACCCAGGCCCATAGAGAAGACCACTTTCGCACGAGCAAGTGCGCGAGCGTCACTGGGCACAGCCTCGTAAGTATGAGGGTCCATGCCGGTCTTCGCCATCACCGCGAGTTCGATCTTGGAGCCGCCGATTTCCTGTACCCAGTCGCCAAGGATGCTGAAGCTGGCGACGACGGTGAGTTTGTCGCTGGCCGGCTTGCTGCGGCTGTCGCAGGAGCTGAGGCCGAGGAAAAGCAGAAGAGCGAGGATCACTTGAGACGGTTTCATGTCGGTTCCCGGTTGGATTGCAAGACTGAGAGACTAACGCTTGAGCGAAGGGAATCAACAAATGCAATTGTATTATCATTAGTAAAAAATCGAGGCTAGCCAAGTGATGAGCTGATGGATAGATGTATGAATAGCTGGAGGGTGGGCCATGGTCGGGATTTTTTTTGAAATTTCAAGATTTTGTTAATCATATGTTTACGTTGAGTCAAGGGGTCTTCCTGAAATTTCTCCGGGAAAAGTCTTGGGCCTTACACTTGCCAAGGAGCGGCAGTCTGACTAGTTTGCTTGCCCCGGAGGTGACTCCGGCCACGGAAGCAGGGAACGCATGAAAACTGACGGACAGAAAAGCTGGGAGCTGGCGCTTGAAGAGATCAAGGGCCGGGTTGAGGTCAAAGAATACGACATGTTCTTCGCTCGGCTGAGCTTGGATCAGGTCGAATCAGATCATTTCCGCGTGCAATCGAATCTCGATGGCTTCGCCTATCTCTGGTTCCAGAAGAACTACGAGACTCAGATGCTCAAACCGGCGCTCGAGAAACATCTCGGCCGCAAGATCAAATTGAGCATCCTGGAGACTCCCGAAGCGGAGAACGAGCCGCAGGTCGCGGCTCGCCAACAGCGCCGCAGCGTCGCTGCCGCAGCTCCGGCCTACAGTGCGCCGGTGTCGGTGGCGCCTCCCCAAAATTTCAATCCCCGCTTCACCTTTGACAATTTCGTCACTGGCGAAGAGACCAAATTTGCGATTGCCGCAGCCCGCGCCGTGGCGGAATGCCCCGGCCATGTCTACAACCCGCTCTTCATTTATGGCGGCACTGGCCTCGGCAAGACCCACATGATGCAGGCGATGGCGCAGGAAGCCCTGGTCCAGAACCCTCGTCTCAAGGTCGAGTATCTGACCTCGGAAGAGTTCACCAACCGCTTCATCGAAGCGACCCAGAAGAAGTCGCACAACGCCTTCCGCAATCACTTCCGCTCGCTCGACCTGCTCCTCATCGACGACATCCAGTTCCTCAAGGGCAAGGCCGGCACTCAGGAAGAGTTCTTCCATACCTTCAACAAGCTCTTCAGCGGTCACAAGCAGATCGTTCTCGCCTCGGACCGCGCCCCGGCCGATCTCGATGGCCTCGAGAAGCGCCTGGTCTCCCGCTTTGAGCACGGCCAGATCGTCGATGTCTACGCTCCCGACTACGAGACCCGCGTCGCCATCCTGCGCCAGAAGCAGCAGAGCCAAAAGCTCAAGCTGTCGAACGAGCTGATCGATTTCATCGCCCAGAACGTGCGCTCCAACGTCCGCCGCCTCGAAGGCGCCTTGACCCGCCTCGTCTCCTACGCCTCGGTCGCCGGACGCGAACTCTCCCTCGAAGACGCCCGCCGTCAGCTCGCCGCCTTCGTCGAGGAAGAAGCCCCGGTCAAACGCGTCACCATCCAGGTCATCCAGCGCCGTGTCGCCGAGCATTTCGACATCACACTCAAGGATCTCCTCGGCAGCCGCCGCCCCGCCAACATCGCCTTCCCCCGCCAGGTTGCCATGTATTTGTCGCGCGAGCTCACCGGCGAGTCCTTGCCGAGCATCGGCGACAGCTTCAATCGCAACCACGCGACGGTGCTGCATGCGGTCAATACCGTCAAGGGCCGTCTCACCGACGACGAGAACTTGCGGAGCTCGATCATTTCGATCAAAAATTCTTTCCAGAATTCGACCGGGGACATTTGACAGATTGATAAAGGCCAGTAAACTCTGGCCCGTTCCCGAAAGGGGGCAAAGCCAAACCTCCGGGGAATTAGCTCAGTTGGCTAGAGCGCTTGCATGGCATGCAAGAGGTCATGGGTTCAAGTCCCATATTCTCCACCACCCCTACCCGGGGAATTAGCTCAGTTGGCTAGAGCGCTTGCATGGCATGCAAGAGGTCATGGGTTCAAGTCCCATATTCTCCACCAAAATCATCGAGGCCGTCCGCAAGGACGGCCTTCTTGTTGGTGGCTTTGTTAGACCGCATAGATCAGGAACAGAAGGCGTAAAGAAGGCGGAAGTCATGTTGAACTTCCGCCTGTCGACATCACTCCAAAAAGCTCTTCAAGGCCGGGCCCATCTTCGGGTCGATGGCGGGTTTGAAGGGCGACAGGAATTCGGCGGTGTAATAGGCCGCGGTTTCGTTCGGGTGGTCGTTGCAATTGCGGGCGGCGGGGAGGCGTTTCATCAGGGTCGGGAAGGCGGCGGGGAAGGAGCGGCCGGCGTTGGCGTCGAGGCTGATTTTGCCGTCGGAGCTGCGCACAACGGGATAGGCCAGGCCGATAAAGTCGCGACCCATCACCGGGGACTTGAGTTGCGCCAGAAGGGTCAGGGGGACCCAGTCGCGGCCGTATTCGGCGAAGCTGAAGAAAGTGCTCATGGCATCGGGGTTGGGGAGGTAGGATGGCAGCAGCGCTTCGGGCAGCTGCAGTCCCGGGACGGCGGTGAAGCCGACGGGCTCGGCGAAGCGTTGGCGGAAGCGCTCGGGATAGAAGCGTTCCAGGACATGCATCTTCTCATGAGCGAGCAGGCTGTCGCGGTGCAGGGCGCTGCGCTTCATCGAGGCGAGGGCCGAGGCGCTGTACAGGATGGCCGGGCCGCGGGTGTGCGGGAAGCCGCCGCAGAAGCTGTCCTTGACCTTGATGAAGTGCCAGGGGCAGCGATGCATCAAGCCCCAATCTTTCGAGGCGGGGTTCTTCTCGAGGCTGGCGATGCCGGCAAGCAGCATCTGCTTCTCCGATTCGGTGAAATCGAGGACTTCTTTGGGAAAGAGCTCGCGGGCGGCTTGGGTCGCCGCGGCGGGATCATCGGGAATGTCCTGGCGATGCAGGAAGGCGCGGACGCCGCCGGGCGACAGTGACGAAATGTAGGGTTCCCAGCTTTCGTCCTGCATCAACTTGGCGCCAGCGGCGGCTGAGAAGAACTTCACTCGCTCCTGCACCAGGGGCGATTTCAGGACGACATCGCGCTGGTGCTCGTTGATGCCATTGACCCCGAGGCGCTCGGCGTAAGGGCCGTCGCCTTGCACATTCGGGACATCGTCGGGAACCAACGGGTCGTCGACGGCGTGGATCAGGCCGAAGCAGTGGCCGACCTCGTGGGCGATGACGAACTCCAGCATGTCGGGATACTTGTCTTTTTTCGGCAGGCAGACGAAGCAGACGTCGCCATTGAGTTTGCCTCGTCCGCAAGTCTGGGCGTGGCCATCGAGAGTGCTGACGAAGATCAGGTTGACGATCTCGCCTTGGCCGCGCAGGACACCGGCTTTTTTGGCTTCCTGGCAAACCTGGTCGATATTCATTTCACCGCGCAGGACCTTGCCGTTGCGCCAGATGCGCGGCTCGAGGTAGAGGAATTCCAGATCCGCCTTGGTGTAGCAGCGGTCGACGAGTTTCTTCGGGAAGCAGGTGTTGGCCTGGACCTTGCCTTCGTCATCGGCGAGGATGATAGGGTTGAGCAAAACCACGCGGGAGCGCGGCGCGGCGGCGGCTTCGGCGGCGGCCGGGGCGGGCGGGGTCTCCGCCTGCAGGAAAGGTGCGGCGGCGAGGGAGAAGAGGACAAGGAGAGATTTCATCAGTGGGATCTCCGGACGTGAGCGATTTGGGCGGCTTCGAGAATATACGCACGACGCGGCGGATTTTCGTTCCGGGGTTAGATTGTCGCGTTCATCTCAATCAAGGAGCATGCAAGACTTATGATCCCTGCCAAGCTTTCCAGTCTTCTTCGTCCCAAGGGTGCGCACACTCACAATCACGATGGAACTTGCTGTGGCCACGATCACCACCACCATGGCGAAGCGCACAAGGGGCCTTCTCTGGATGATCACGAGCACGCTCATGTTCCGTTCTGGGTCGTCTGTTTCGGTGGCCTCCTCATCCTCAACTCCTACATCGCCGACCATGTCTTCGGCGTCGACTCGCTGCAGAGTGTCGTTTCTGCGCTCGCCGCAGCCTTGCTCCTGTCCCTGCCGATTTTCTGGACCACGGTGAAGGACCTCTATGCCGGCCGCCTCTTCATGAACGAACTGGTCGCCTTGGCCCTGCTCGCCGCCTTCGTCGGCGAAGATTACCGCACCGCCGCCGCCGTCGCCTTCTTCATGCTCCTCGCCATCATGATCGAACACCGCACCGCCGCCGGCGCCCTCGCCGCCATCGAAGGACTGATCCGCATGACTCCCCGCCGCGCGCTCAAGATCGAGGCCGATGGCAGTCAGGTCGATGTCGAAGCCTCGTCGCTCCGTCCCGGCGATCTCATTCTCGTCCGCCCCGGTGACGCCCTGCCGGTCGACGGTGTCATCACCCAAGGTTCCTCTTCACTCAACCAGTCCTCGATCACCGGTGAATCCCTGCCGGTCGACAAGAGCGACAATGACGACGTTTTTGCCGGCACTCAGAACCTCACCGGTGCCCTCACTGTCAAAGTCACCCGCACCGGCAGCGACACCACGCTCGGCCAGGTCCGCAGCCTGATCGAACAAGCCGAAGCTTCGCGTCCCCCGGTGATGCGGATGATCGACCGTTACGCCGCCTACTACGTGCCGGTGGTCCTGCTGCTCGCCGGCGTCGCTTATTATTTCAGCGACTTCAATCTCAAGGTCCTCGTCGCCATGCTTGTCGTCGCCTGTCCTTGCGCCTTGGTCGTGGCGACGCCCTCCGCCGTCGTCGCCGCAGTGGCTTCCTGCGCCCGTCTCGGCGTCCTGGTTCGCGATGTCGCCCAGCTCGAAGTCGCGGCCAAAGTCCGCGCCATTGTTCTCGATAAAACCGGCACATTGACCCAAGGGATTCTCGAAGTGTCGCGTCTGCAACCGGCCGAGGGCGTGCCGCCCGCCGACTTGCTGCGCGCCGCGCTCAGCGCCGAAGGTTCTTCGACTCACCCGGTGGCTCGCGCCATCGTCCGTCTCGCCGAAGAGGCCGGCCTGAAATACCAGTCGCCCAGCTCGGTCACCGAAGAGCCCGGCCGCGGCGTACAAGCCAAGGGTCCCGAGGGCCATTGCCTCGCCGGCCGCCGCAGCTGGCTCGATTCGCTCAAGATCGACACCAGCACTTGCCCCGACGCCGACAGCGCCAGCGGCAAGAGCTTGGTCTACGTCGCCAAAGACGGCCGTTGCCTCGGCTGGATCGCCTTGGCCGACAAGGTTCGCCCGGAAGCTCGTGAAGCGGTGCGTCTGCTGCGCGAGCTCGGCATCAACGACATCGCCATGGTCACCGGCGACAACGCCTCGGTTGCGCACAGCATCGCGGCAGAAGTCGGCATCACCGAGATTCACAGCGAATGCCTGCCGGCTCAGAAGGCCGCCAAGGTCGCCGAGCTCAAAGCCGCCGGCATGGGCGTCGCAGTGGTCGGTGACGGCGTCAACGACGCTCCCGCCCTCGCCAGCGGCGACGTCGGCATCGCCATGGGCGCCGCCGGTTCGGACATCGCGGTCAACAGCGCTTCCGTCACCCTGATGAATTCCGATCTGCGTCGCGTCCCTTATTTCATCACCTTGTCCCGCCGGACCCGTGCGGTGATGACTCAGAACCTCGCCATCGGCATCCTCAGCATCGCCATCGGCATGACCTTCAGCGCCCTCGGCTACCTCAACGGTGTCTCGGCAGCGATTCTCCACACCGTCAGCACCCTGGTCATCATCATGAACAGCGCCCGTCTGGTCCGTGAAGGCGAAGAGCTGGAGATCGCGGCGAAGAGCTGAAGCTTACAAGCTTGTTCCCTAGGAGCGCGCCAGTCCCCTGGCGCTCTTTTCTTTTCTGCGGCCTTCAACGACGGACAGCAGCAGAGGACTGCCGCGTTCCCAGGGTGGATTCCGGGGTCAGTGGACTGAGGCCGCCTGAGCACTGGCCGAGCCGATTTGAACCAGACGATCGAGAGCGCTGCCGAAGAAGTTGAAGAGCTGGCGAAGTTGAGTGAGATCTTGGACGACGCCGGAAGCAGTGAGCCGCAATTGAGCTAACTCTTCATGGCTTTTGGATCGATACCAGTCATCGGCAGCCAGGAGTTCGAGATCGACATTTGGCTGTTCGATGAAGAGCTGGCGCAATCGGGGATCGTTGAAGTAGAGACGAAGTTGTTGGGGTCGATTGCCTTTGATGATCAAAGCTTCGTCAAGCTCCGGGAAGCCGACTTTGATGTCCTGCATTCCGAGCAGTTTGCTGAGGGTGCTGACGATGTCGTTGCGGTAGATCAGGAAGCGGGAATCATCGAGAGGTATGAAGACGGCTTGCATGCGGGTGTAGCTGAGTCGAGTGCGGCCCATTTGCTGAGTGAAGGTGTTGAGGACGATGGTCCATTCGCCGCAGGGCACTTGAACGACAGGTCCGGAGAAAGAGCCGCCATCTTCATAACGCCCGCCGAATTCTTCGGCGATTTGCTGCCATGTGTTCATAATGATCTCCTTCAGGTGTCAGCTAGACTAACCGAGTAAGGCGATTGAGGGAGAGCCGAATTCGAGGAAATTTCGGAAGAGAGATCGTGGTGAAGAAATGAGCAGGCGAACAGATGCTGAATAATAGATCCAAGATCTGCTCTTCCGGCACTTGTCTCTAGATTGTGTAAAACTCGCCGTCATCACCTTGAACCTTGGCATCAAATGATTGCGCAATTTTAATCAATTTATTAACTAGTTCACTTTCTGGATTTTTAACTGCAATAACACCCTTGGACCACCAAAGCAATGCAGTCAACTCGCTGTGAGAGCTTCTCCAGATCGCGACTGTGCCTCCAGATTCACTAAGCATAGTGAATTCTGGATCTTGGTCAATGAGGTTTGAAAACTCATCTTGAGTAATGTCGAGGCCAGTCTCAAGCTGATTTTCACGACGAGTGATATGTAAGTTGTAGCCCATTTCACACCTCGTTCTGCAGCATCTGCTCCAGCGTCTGGCGGCGGCGGATGAGTTTCATCTGGCCATCCTTGGCAATCAGCACTTCGGGGATCTGGGGGAAGGAGTTGTAGTTGACCAGGGACATGCCTGCGGCGTAGGCGCCGGCGCCGGCGAGCTGGGCGAAGTCGCCGATGGCGGGGAGGGGGAGTTTCCGGGGGGCGAGGACGTCGCCGGGCTCGACGGTGAAGAGGTCGCCGCTTTCGCAGTTGTGGCCGACGACGACGAGCTCTTGTTCGGGGCCGAGAGGGGCCTTTCCGGCGGCGAGGAAGCCGATCGGGTGGCGGGAGCCGTAGAGGGCGGGGCGGGTGAGCGCATCCATGCCGGTATCGAGCTTGACGAAGGTGTAGCCCTCGGAGCCGGTGGCGACTACGTCGTCGACGCGGGCGAGGAGGACGCCCATGTTGGCGGCGACGAAGGTGCCGGGTTCGATCTCGAGGGCGAAGCGGCGTCCGGTGCTGTCGGCGGTTTTCTGCAGGAGTTTGCTGACGCGGCGGCCGACCTCTTCGAAGTCTACGCCTTTTTCATCGGGCATGCGGGCGACCTTGAAGCCGCCGCCCATGTTGATGGTCGCGACTTCGGGGATCTTGAGGGCCCAGTCGAGGGTGAGCTGGGCGGCCTGTTCCCAGGCGTCGGGATCGGTGCCCGAGCCGATGTGCGAGTGGAGGCGGGTGAGGCGGGCGCCGAGGGAGCGGGCGAGGGAGATGGCTTCGTCCATCTGTTCGAACCAGATGCCGAAGGCGGAGGAGGGACCGCCGACGTTGGTCTTGCGGGTGCCGCCGGAGCCGAAGCCCGGGTTGACGCGGAGGGAGAGTTCGAGTCCGGGGAAGCGGGTGGCGTATTCCTTCACTTGGCGGAGCGAGCAGGCGTTGAAGCGGACACCGGCGGCGAAGAGTTCGTCGGCGTGTTGGCTGGCGAGCTGCTGGGCGGTGAGCTGGATGCGTGAGCCGGCGATGCCGTAGGAGAGGAGGCGTTTGGCTTCGAATTCGCTGGAGGCGTCGAAGTCGAGTCCGGCGGCGTCGATGAGGCGGATGAGGGCGCGCGAGGGGTTGGCCTTGATGGCGTAGCGGACGGTGAAGTCGAAGGGGACTTGCCAGGAGAGGAGGCGGCGGCACTGCTCTTCGAGGACGGCTTGCGAGTAGACGTAGCAGGGCGTGCCGGCGAGCTTGGCGGCGGCCTGGGCCTGGGTCGAGTCGAGTCTGAGCTGCTGCATCGAGGAATCCTTGGCTGGAAATGTTGAGGCGCTTAGGATGCGTGTTTTCTGGCGCTTGGCGAGGGGAGTGATTGCGTGAGACGCAAAAAAAACGCGAGCTAGTAAGGGAGTAAGGGAGTAAGGGAGTAAGGGAGTAGGGGAGTGATATGAGGGAGTGAGGGAGTGAAGCCCTTACTCCCTTACTCCCTTGGTTCCCTCACTCCCTGTTAATGCAAAAAAACCGGCAGCCGAAGCTGCCGGTTTGAATCGCTGCCGAAGAATTACTTCTTGGCGGGAGCTTTCGCGGCGGCGGCGGGAGCGGCCTTGGCGGGAGCTTTGCCTTTGGCGGCGGGGGCAGTGGCGGCCTTGGCAGCTTCTTCAGCGGCTTTGGTGGCGCGGGTCTGCGAGACGTAGGCCAGGGTGGTGCGGGCACCGGTGGTGACCTTGATGCCGGCGGGAACTTTGATGTTGCCGGCGGTGACGAGATCTTTGAAGCTGGCGAGCGAGGCAGCGTCGATCTCGAGAGATTCGGGCAGGTCTTTCGGCAGGCAGGTGATCTTGAGGGTCGACACGGGGGTGACGAGAACGCCGCCCTGAGCGACGAGGGGCGAGTCGCCTTTGACGACGAGGGGGACGACGGCGCGGACCGGGGTATCCGAGTCAACGGCGAAGAAGTCGACGTGGACGAAGTGTTTCTGGTCGACGGTACGGACGATCTCGCGAGCGAGAACGGGGTAGGTCTTGCCATCAACGGAGAGGGTGATCAGACGGGTGGTGCCGGCGGCTTTGAGGGCGAGCTTGATATCGTCTTCCGAGACTTGGATCTCGAAGTTCTTGGTGGTCTTGCCGTAGACTTGGCAGGGGACGATTCCGTTGCGGCGGAGACCGCGGACGCGCTTGCCGACTACTTCCCGTTTCGTCGCAGTGAGCGAGATGGCCATTGTCGTATTCCTTGTTTGCTGTTTGGTTTTTCCGTCATGATGCGGAAGGCCCGGAAAATACACGGCATCAAGGAGCTTGCAAGGGAGGGGAGCTAGGGGTTTTAAGGGTTTTATGGGGTGCAGGGGTTTTAAGGGGTCACAAGGTCGCCCCTACAACCCTTCCATTTAGAACTTCACCGAGTTCTTCAAGCTGCCGAACATCGAGCCGAGGGCGCGTTTGAATTCTTCGAAGATCTCGCGCGAGTTGGAGGGTTCGGCGTTGGTTTCATCGATCATGGTGCTGAGGTGGCCGAGTTTGAGGGCGCCGGCGCAGGCGGCGAAGGCGGGGTTGTCGCGGACCGTCTCGAGGCAAGTGAAACCGCTGAGGCGTCCGACTCGGACGGGGCAATTGAAGACTTCCTGGGCTAGGCGGGAGAGGTCGCGGATGGCAGAGCCGCCGCCGCAGAGGATGATGCCTTTGGGGAAGTGTTGATCGAGGCCGTGGCGGTGGATGTCGGCGGCGATGACCTCGAAGATTTCACGGAGGCGGAGTTCGACGCAGACTTCGAGAGCGGCCTGGTTGATCAGTCGCGGCGCCTGTCCGGGATGGGTGGGCAGTTCGATGCGGCGGCTCGAGCCGTCTTTCTGCGAGATGGCGCCGCCCTTGCTTTGCAGCAGGCGTTGGGCATCGGGCTGGGTGATATTGAAGGCGAGGGAGATATCGTTACTGACGTGGTTGACGCCGACGCAGAGCACTTCCGCCAGCATCGGGTTGTTGCCGTGCCAGAGCGAATAGTCGGTGGTGCCGGCGCCGAGGTCGATGACTAGGATGCCGCCTTCGCGGTCGTCGTCATCGGTGACGCCCATGGCGGCGCAGAAAGGGGAGGGGAGGATGGAGGCCGGGCTGTCGCCGTGGACGTGTTCGATCAGGCTGCGGACCGAGTTGAAGACCTGGCGTTCGCCGTAGGTCAGGATGACTTCGCAGGTGAGCTTGTGGCCGTGCATATTGGTCGGCAGTTTCACCGGGCGGCCGTCGACGGCGAAGCTGCGGGTGAAGTCGGAGATGAGCTCTTGATTGTTGGGCAGCGAGGTGTGGCGGGCGTTGGAGGTGACGGTGACCAGTTCATCGTTGCTGATCGGGCCGCCGCCGGGGATGGGCAGGAAGCCTTCCTGCACTTCCGAGCGCAGGTGCGAGCCGGACAGGCTGACAGTGATATAAGCGGGTTTGCCTTTCGCCATTTCTTCGGCTTTCGCCATCTCCAGGGTCAGTTGTTCCTCGGCCATCGGCATCAGCACCAGGTCGCCCTTTTCGACCGATTTCATCGAGCTGACTTCGGCGTGGCCGACGATCTGCAGGGTGACGCTGTCGACCACTTCGGCGATCAGGCAGCGGATGTGGGCGGTGCCGATTTCGACGGCGGCGATCAATTCTGGCTCGGTGGGGGACATGCGGGTTTTCCTCTGAGATGTGCGGAATATCTCGCGCCGCGCCCGGGAGTCAACCTGTGGCTGACCGTGATTCGGCCGGAAGATCGAAAGAATCCGCCGAAGCAGCGCGGGCGAAGCCCTTGACAGCCGATTGAAGCGGGTTAACCTAGCCAGCCGCCCTGCCAAACAAGGGTGGAAATCAACCCTCTACATAAAGAGTTACGCCATGGGCAACCTCCGCAAAAAGAGAAAGGTCAAGATTGCGAAGCATAAGCGTCGCAAGCAGAGACGGTCTAACCGCCACAAGAAGTGACGGCGATGGTGACGGGCGTAGGCGCGGCTTGACTGCGACATTCCTGAAGCCACGACTCCGATCTCAAGACCTTCGAAAACCCCGGATCACTCCGGGGTTTTTGTTGTCTGGAAATCCTGGGACACGACTGGGAGTCAGCCCGAGGTCAACTGCGCCGGAAGAAATCGCGCAGCGAGCGGCTGCCGGCTTCGGGCACTGCTGCCAGAGGCAGCAAGGCGGCGAGGCGGCAGAGAGCCGTCGCCAGGAAGAGCAGTTGATAGGGGTCGAGCCGTAAGCCGAAAATCACATGGGCCTGGCCAGGCAGGAGCCAGCCCGAGGCCATCACGCCGGCCATCTGGAAGGCGCCGCAGAGCGCCGCGTAGATGCCCGCCGCCGCCTGGCGTTCGCGGGGGCCGGTGAGGCTGAGGACGAAGTTCATCTGGCACAGGTTGATGCAGGCCCAGGACATGCCGGAGGTCAGGGCCTCGACGAAAATCAAGTGGTGCGAGTCCTTTGAGACTAAGAGCCAGTATATCGGGTTGATCGCACTGATGAGGATGCCCAGGCACATCGCCGGGCGGTTGCCGAAGCGGTCGATGGTCTTGCCCCAGAAGGGCAGGCTGCCGAGCATGCCGATCAGGGCGATCAGGGCGTAAAGCTGCTGCTCCACCAAAGTCATGCTGAGCTCACGCTGCATATACGGCGACCAGAATTGACTGCCGATGCCAACGGCGAAAGACCACACCGCGCCAAGCACCAAAAGGCGTTGGAAACTGTGCTGACGCAGGGCAAGGGAATAGGGGTCTGACAAGGCTTCTTCATGATGTCCCGTCCGTACCTGACGCTCAGGCTGGCGCGAGAGGAAAAGCAGGCTGATGAGGCTGAAGACGGTGGCAGTGGTGAGAATCAGGAAAAACAGCTGCATCCGGGAAGAGAAGACCTGGTCGCCGCGATGGCCGCTGAGAGTCGCCAGGTAGGCGCCGATGCTGCCGGGTTTGCCGTCGTACCAGTCGAGCAGCAGACCACCGACAAAACCGATGCTGACTCCGGCAAGGTTGGCCATGACGCTGCGACGGGCGAAAAAGCGACCTCGAATACCTTTCGGCACACTGTCGGAAATCCACGCGGTCCAGATGTTGCCGGCCACCGACTGGCCAATGCCGGCGAGGATAATGACCATCAGGACCGCCGGGAAGGACCATTCGCGAGGTAAAACAAAAGGCAATAAGGCGAGCATCGCCATCGATAAACGCGACAAGCCGGCGAGGATCATCACCAGCCGACGCCGGGAATAAGCGGAGGCCAGCATCGACACCCTGGCGCCAAAGAGCTGAAAAAGGAGGACCAGTTGCGCTGCGGCGGCCAGGATCGTCAGCTCACGATCGACCATGCCGAGCTCAAGGCAATAGGCGGTAATAAAGGCCGAGCCGACGGAGCTGAGGGCGAAAAACATCTGAAAAAACACGCCATCCCAAGTCGACCAGTAGACGGTCTCCTTGAGGTGCCCGGAAGAGGGCGGCAGGAATCGGATGGCTTTCATCATCCTAAAAACCGCAGTTGAAAGGTTGAAAGGTTGAAAGGCAAAGAAAGGGGGAATCGCAGCGCTGCGTCCTGAGTTCGGTGGCGAGTATGTTCACCTTGCAACCTTTCAACCCGGTTCCATGCCTCTCGGCCGCTTAGAGGCTGGCGCCACGCACCTTGCGGATCTCGGCGAGGATGTCGGGCAGGAGCGTGCTGTCGATCGCGGGGCGGCCGACGGGCATCGGCAGTTCACCGGCGGTGGCGGCGATGACGGCGGCGGACGGCGCGATCACCGGGTGACGGGGATCGTGGAGGAACTGCGGGCGTTGACGCCAGTTGTCGCTGCCACCGGAGCGGGCGGAAGCCTCGATTTCAAAGCGGTCTTTTTCCTTGCCGGCGCTGCCGATGATCTGCAGCCAGAGGCTTTTGTCGCCTTTGATTTCGACGCAGAGGAAGGGGCCGTTGCGCAGGACGCCGGGGGCGGCGGTGCACTTGACGCCGCTGGAGGCGAGGAGGGTGGCGACGTCGAAGTAGGCGACGGCGCCGGGCTGGATTTCGGTCGAGGCGATAGGCATGTTGAGGGCTCACGGTTGTCTGGGTTTTTTCGGTCAAGCAGGCTAATGCGGCGGCGACGGATGGCAAGTCGGCGCGTGGCGGAGTGGAGAAATAAAGCGGCCTGTATCACTCTGGTTGAGCTTGGTTCGTGCGTCGCGAAGCGACAGGATGACAGATCGGCGGTGGCAATGCAGAGGCAGCAGTCGCGCACCCGAACGCATCTGTCACCGCGTCGCTGCCGCGACGCCAAATTCATTGCCAAATGCACCGGGGCTTGAAAGCCCCGGCTAGTGCGCTCATGCGCACACTACACCAGCGAGGTGCAAGTCCTCGTCGCGGCTGGCCGTCAGCCGTGTAGTCGAAAACAAGTGCGTCGCCGCGAGGCGGGGTGCGAAGCAGAAGGAGACGAAGAACCAGTCCGCAGGTCAGA
>CAMCSH010000027.1 GCA_945877655.1 Lentisphaera araneosa HTCC2155
CCCTCACTCCCTCACTCCCTCACTCCCTCACTCCCCGACTCCCTTACTAGCAGCTCAGGACCGTTGCAATCCAAGCTCAAATCAGAATGATACACGTCGAAAAAACTTGCTCCCGTGGCTTTCCGGGATTAGGCTGTGGGCACAAGCAAAACCCTTGGAAACCCGATGATGAAATCTTCCAGCCTGTTCCTTGCGTCTGCCCTTCTTGCCTCGGCCCTGCTCGCCTCCGCCGCCGCCGACAAGCCGGAAAAACTCAAGCCCCTGGTCTCGGGCTCTAGCCTGCAAGTGCCTGCCGCCGGCATCACCATCAACGGCCTGCGCGACATGAAGCTGGTCCCCCAGCCGCGCCCCGAAGCCCGCCATTGGACCTCGGGCGACAAGAAGGTCGACGCCTATCCCATGCTTGAGCTCTGGAAGCGCGAAAATCTGCTGGCGGAATATGCCGTCGACAGCCGCGCTTCGCTGCGCTTTTGGACTCTGGCGCAATTGCCCCCGGCCCCCTCGCCGGAAGCCTTTGGCGAGATGTCGGAAGGCAAACTTTACGTCATCGACAGCGAGTTCCGCGGCAAGCTCCGTCCGGTAGTGACCGAGGCCGATCGGGCCGAGTGGTGCACGCTCGCCTTCGGCGCCCTTCCCGCCGCTAGCATTTTCGCGAAATTCAAACCGGTCTACCCCTGCGAGCATTTCGATCTCGACAATGGCCACCACGTCTTTCTGGTCAGTAAGGATGCCGGCCATTTCGCCATCGACATGACGGTCGATCCGGACGACAAAAAAGCCGAAGATCTGGTGCTCGGGATGATCAAGTCCCTCGCCCTCCGGACTCCTGTGGCGTCCAAGGCACCGGCCGTCGCGGCGCCGAAAAAAGGCGCCTCGAGCGAACTGCAAGCTTCCATCGATGCGGTCGTCGCCGAGATCAAGAACCAAACCGGCTGGTGGTGCCTGGCCGACGGCGACTACGTCATCAAAACCAATCTCAACCCCAACCTGAAACGCTTCCCCCAGGAGATCCTCACCCGTTGCCAGGATCTGCGGAGCTACTATTCCCGTGTCTTCCCCAGTTATGTGCCGCTCAAGGCCGCCAGCGTCTGCACCGTTCCGGCCACCTCGAAGGAGTTCGACCAGTACACCAATGACGACACCCTGAAGAACGCCGCCGGGCTGTGGATCCCCGGCCGCAAGGAACTGGTTATCCGCAGCGAAGATTCCCGTCCCGATGCCAAGGCCAAAAAGGACCTGATGGAGACGGTTAATCACGAAGCCTTCCACCAGTACCTCCACTACGCCCTCAACCAGGAGGAAACCCCGACCTGGATCAACGAAGGCCATGCCACCCTCTTCGAGAGCATTCGCCTGAAAAGCCGCGGCACCATCGACTTCCTCCCCAGCACCCGGAAGGAGTTCTTCTTCCGCCATCAAAGCGAGATCGACATCAAGAAGATCATCGCCATGCCGCATGCGGAGTTCTACAAGAATCCCGATGTCAACTACCCCGCCGTCTGGGCCCTCTGCTACTTCCTCCGTTTCGGCGGTCCGCTCTACCCCGACAAGAACTACGACAAAGTCTGCGACCGGATCTTCACCGCCTGCGCCAACGGCAAATCCGAGCAGGAGGCCAACCAGATCGGCTTCGACGGCATCGACATGGATGTCTTGGTCAAAGACTTCAACGCCTTCTGGAAAGACCCCAAGAAACAGGCCAAGGCAGAAAAGACCGACCTGAGCAAACGAGCCTACCTGAAGGAACACAAGATGCTGCCGTCGAGCGAAACCTCCCCCAGCAGCAACGCCAAGTCCAAGGGCTCGTGAGCTCAAGGATCAGCTTTTCATGAAAAATAACGACCTGTATCACTCCGAATCAAGTTTGAGCTGCTCGTCGCGAAGCGACGGTGTGATTGTAGCCGGGGCTTTCAAGCCCCGGTACGTTTGGCAATGAATTTGGCGTCGCGGCAGCGACGCGGTGACAGATGTGTCCGGTGTGCGCCCGTTCTCTCTGGGGGGAGAATGTTACAGGCTTCCTTGAATTCGATGAAAATTCCTTCGCCACTTAATAAGTTCGCAGAAGTTCAAATCAACACATTCATCAAAATCTTTAACCACAAAAACAAACGGCGATCCACCAAGTGCATTCAATCGATAATATTTGGCAACACCAAGAGATTGTAAAAACGCCACGACCTCTTCACAAAGAAGAGCGTCTGCAAGTGCCGTATTTAATATTAACATGTATTCGTCACCCATGATCTTCAAATTTCCATATTCCGATTCAATTCTTCCGAGAAACCCTTCAAATAAATTTCTGCCGTCGAAAAAGTTCCAAAAACCCCAATCAGGATAGCTAAATTCTTCTCTGTCAAATTGTTTTCTAAAATGAATGCTGAAGCCTTTGTGGCGCGGGCTTATTTCTACCGCCATCCCTGTTATTGGACTTTCACCTATGGCATCACGACCAAGACTGATGATGTCGGGCTCGCATTTTTTTAACGCGCCAATTATCATCCCGCGGATTTCATTCATTAATTCATCGTAATTCATTTTCTGCGTCCTTCTGCGTCTTCTGCGGTTAACCCACTTCGTTCAAAAATCTCACCTGCGGCTCCTTGGTGAGCAGCGGCGCGATCGCGGCCAGGGCGGTCTGGATGTGCGGCGTCAGCAAATGTTGGTCGTGAGCGGCTTTATCGCTCCAGGTTTCGACGAAGGTGAAATCGCCGGGGCGCTCGATCTCTTCGAGCAGCTCATAGAGGAAGCAGCCTTCCTCGCGGCGGGTGGGGGCGAGCAAGGCGTCGAAGATGCCACGGGCCGCGGAGGCGTTTTCCGGGGCGACGATGAGGCGGGCGACAACTCGGAGATGGGACATGGGGGAGCTCCTTTTCAGTGGGTTTCAGATTCAGACTTTCGTCACGAATCTAGATCTGCCTTGAAAATCAGCCATCAATTTGCCGATTTTGCGTGTAACCGCCTCGCCGGTCGCCGACAGCTTTGTCTAAACACCAGGAGGAAAATCATGCTGTCTCTCATCTTGTCCGGTTTCCTGTTTTCCGAAGTCGCCACGCCGAGAGCTCCGCCTGCGCCGACCGCATCGCCGGTGCCAGCCTTGCTTGATCCTAAAAACCGCAGCAGAGGAATGGAACCGGGTTGAAAGGTTGAAAGGTTGAAAGGCAAACGCATGAAAAACAGCAACAAAAGACGATTCTAAGAGCATCGTTCAGGGGCGGCGAAGATGACTGCCGAAGCTTTTCTTCATAGTCGTTAGTTGTTGCTGTTGCAGCTAATCCTTTCAACCTTTCAACCTTTCAACCTTTCAACCTTTCAACCTTTCAACTGCGGTTTTTAGGTTGATCTCATCCGCAACGGCGGACCGACGGAACGTCGGCAAGCCGAAGCGGAGCTGCGTCGGCTAGGGCCGCGACCCAAATGTTCTGGTCATCGTCGCCGATGACCTAGGTTGGGGCGACCTCACTGGCGTCGATGAGGCGCATTGGGTAAGGGGAATTCGGGCCTGAGATCGCTTTACTCCCCCCGCAATTGCGGCCGTTTGAAGGCGAAGCGTTCACGGAAGCGCATGGGGGACATGCCGTTCATTTTCGAGAAGGTCCGGCTGAAACCGTATTGATCCGGGTAGCCGAGGCGATCGGCGATCTCGTTCATTCTCAGATCGGTGCCGAGGATGAGATCCTGGGCCCAGCGGTTCATCTCCTGTTCGAGATATTCCTTCGGCGACATTCTCATGAGCTTTTTGAAGTGGCGGGTGAAGGCGCTGCGGTCCATTCCTTTGATCTCCGCCAGAGTGGAAATCTGGAGCGAAGCCTCGAGATGGCTGTCGACGTAGTTGAGGACATCGGCGAGGCTTTCATAGATCACCGATTGGCCTTCGATGGTTTCATCGAGATGGGGGAGATTCCGCGCCAGCTGGGTCTGGATGTAGGAGCTCAATTCCCAATAGGCGGTGCTGTTCATTTCGGCGCCGTGCCAGAGCTTTTTGAAGCGGACCGGGTCGAAGCTGTCGAAAGTGATGAGCCGGGTGTAATCCTTGAGGAAGTCGGCGCCGGGAGCGGATTCGAGGGTGAAGACGATGTAGAAATTCTCGTAGGCGCCGCGGCTGTGTCGGTGCAGAATGGAGCCGGAAGTGGCGAGGAAGGGGTGGCCGGGAAGGACTCGGGTCGGGCGTTCTCCGGGACTGCCGATGAGCACCTCGTCTTCGATCGAGATGGGGAAATGGATGTGGTGGCGGCTGTCGGTGAGGTGGTCGCCGTCGTAGTTCCAGTCCGCCGGATTGATCACCTGATAGCTGAAGCGGACGATGGTCAGGTCGAGGCGCTTGAAGACCCGCAGGTAGGGAGGTTCTTGGGAGGGGCCGAGAATGTCGTGATTCATGGCTGTCCTGCATCATTTTGATATTTTTAAGCAAAATCCTGCCATGGCTTCCGGAAGGCATCGGCGATAGTCTGACCCACTTCACCGGAACCGCCATACACAGTCACGAAAAAATCTCAAAGGTCAAGCCCCATGAAATTCTCATTCCTCCGCAGTTCCCTCGCCGCCGCCTGCTGTCTCTCTCTGCCGCTGATCGCGGCGGACGAGGAGATGGACAAGATGTGGGGCGAAAAAACCGTCCGCAGCGCCGCCGCGACGGCGAAACTGGCGGTCTTCGACCAGGGCAATTACGGCATGTTCATCCACTGGGGCTTGTTCTCCCACCTCGGCGGCCAATGGGGCGACAAGACCTTCTACGGCATCGGCGAATGGATCAAGCGGGAGATGAAGATCGGCGACAAGGAGTACATGGCGATCGCCCCGAAGTTCAACCCGGCGAAGTTCGACGCCAAGGCTATCGTCAAGGTCGCCCAGGCTGCCGGCATGAAGTGGATCATCATCACCGCCAAGCATCACGAAGGCTTCGCGATGTTCAAGTCGGCCCATCCCTTCAACATCGTCGACGCGACCCCTTTCCATCGCGACCCGATGGCAGAATTGGCCGCTGCCTGCCGCGAAGCCGGCCTGGGTTTCGGCTTCTATTACTCGCACAATCAGGACTGGACCGCTCCCGGCGGCAGCGGCGGCCCCAAGCTCAATGACGACGGCAGCCCGGCCAGCTTCGAGCACTACTTCCGCAGCAAATGTTTTCCTCAGGTGAAGGAGATCTGCAGCAACTACGGACCGCTCAGCTTCGTCTGGTTCGACACTCCCGGCGACATGCCGAAAGAGCTGGTGCAGGAGCTCGCCGCCTACGTCCGCAAGGCCCAGCCGGCCGCCCTTCTGTGCAGCCGCATCGGCCACGGCATGGGCGATTACAGCAGCCTCGGAGACATGGAGGTGCCGCCGCGCAACATGCCCGGCGCCTGGGAGTGCTGCGACACCACCAACGACTCCTGGTCCTACGCCTGGTACGATCAGAACTGGAAGGATTCGAAGGAGATCCTCCGCCGCCTCGTCGGCACCGTCGGGCGTGGCGGCAGCTATCTGCTCAATGTCGGTCTCGACGGTCAAGGCGTAGTGCCGCCCGAAGCGGCGAAATTCCTTGCCGCCGCCGGCTCCTGGATCGCCAAGCATCCCGACATCGTCTACGGCGCCGGCGCCTCTCCCTGGGGCCGCGCCTTGCCCTGGGGCGACGCCACGACTCACGGGAAGGATCTCAACCTCACCGTTTTCGATTGGCCTGTCGATGGCCGGCTCTATCTCCCCGGGATCAGCGCCGAGCCGAGCCAGGCGAGCGTCGTGATCCCCGGCGGCACTCAGCCGATCACCTGGGAGCGCCAGGGCTCGTGGTTGATCTTGAAGCTGCCGATGCCGATGCCGGAGCATCCGGCCTCGGTGGTCAAACTCAGCTTCGCGACGCCGCCGCAAGTCGACCAGACCTTCGGCCTGGCGCCGAATGGCCCACTGCATCTCTCTGTCGAGTTTTCCGACGTTTTGAAGGCCGAGAAGAAGCGGATCAGCTGGATGGAGAAATTCGGCGAATGGAAACACGCCACCCAGGTCAGCCAATGGCAGGAGTCTTCACAAGTCAGCTGGGACGTCGAGGTGGCCGCCGCTGGCGACTACTACCTCGAGCTCTGCTACCGCGGCAACGGCAAGACCGCTTGGGAAATCACTACGGACGAAGGGCTTAAGCGGCAGAATCAGCAGAGCGCCGGGCCCATCTACCAGAGCCACGGCTTCGGCTTGATCTCCTTCAAAACTGCCGGGCGGCATAAAATCTGCGTCCGTTTGAAAGAAGGCGATGCCGCCGCGTCCAGTCTCGAATCGATCAGCCTGAAGCGAGCGGAATAACCAGGATTCTACCATGGCTTTGGGGAGGCAGAGTGGGTACTTTGATTCACACCACTCAGCCCCCACGCAGCATGCTGACTGGTGGGCTCAAAACTGAGAACAACACACGGTTAAGGACAGTCGATGAAAAACCTACGTATAATGTTGGCTCTCGCCCTTACCGCCCTGAACGCGGCGGCGGCGGAACCCGCTCCCCCCGCCCCTGCTGAACCCAGCGTCATCCGAGTTTCGGTTGCCGGGGAACCGCTGGTGCTCGGTTCGGGAAAAATCATTTTGAAATTCGCCTCCGACGGTCGGCCGAAATCCTGCAAGGCCGGCGTCGATGGCAAGGAGTTGATCAACGAGCAGGATCCGGGGCCGGGCTTCGAGCTGAAGGGCTTTGATTTTCCCGCAGGCCGGCCGGTTTCCTTTGTGTTCAAGGATCTTAGTTTCGATGGAAAGCAAATGGTGGCCTCGATCAAAGACTCCATCAGGATCACCTTTGATGTCAAGGCGACTGACCGCTATATCGCGTTCAAGATCAAGCGTGTGGAAGGGGTTCCGAAAAGCAATCTGCTCTGGCTGCAGTTCAAGATGAATATGCAGGGACGGATCAAGACTCTGCCGCTGGACTACATGACCAAGACAAAGTTTTGGGGCTGCGAAGTTAGCTGGCCGTGGTTATGGGCCCGTTCGGAGAACACCCCGCTGGGTGGCTTTGCGATCTACGCGGCGGCCGATGACGCCGACGAGGACGAGACCCTGCTCCACATCTGGGCCAACGAAGGTCTCCCGCATCCGCAGGTCAAAGGCCAATGGACAGTGGAAACCGCGCGGCAATGGCTGGCCGACTGGCAGCGGGAATTTGCCGATCAAAGCCAGATGTTGATCACCGCGACCAGCAACCAGGAGCTCTATGCGCTAGCAGATTTTGCCGCCAAAATGGATATCAAGCGGATCTACATGCACACCGATACCTGGCGCGGGGAATACTGGCCGAGAAAATACAGCTTCCTGCAATTGAACCCAAAGACCTTTCCCAATGGCGAAGCGGACTTCCAGAAATTCGCGAAGTATGCCCGCGGCAAGGGAATCGGCTTGACGATCCACACGGTCAGCTGCTCCATCGCCAACGAGGACCCGGATTACATCACCGGCAAGATCGATCCGCGCCTGGCGAAATGGATCGATGGCACCTTGGCCCAGCCGGTCTCGGCGGCGGACAAGACGATCCTGTTCCGGCCGGCACCCGGCGCAGAACTGCCCATGAACCTCGACCGGCCGGTCACCGGACCGGCCAACGTCGATCCCTGGAACGACATCCGGACGATGCGCATCGGCGATGAATTCATCGCCGTCGGAACCTTTGCCGACACCGACAAGGAAGTCTGGACCCTGAAGGACTGCCGGCGTGGGCAGTTTAAGACCACCGCCTCGCCGCATCCGGCCAATACCGCCGGGCTTGGCCTGATCCGGCCCTACAACCAGGTTTTCACGGCGGACAACGACAGCACGCTGGTGACGGAGCTTGGCCGTCGCATTGCCGAGTTCAGCAACCGGAACAACATCATCCATTGCGAACAGGATGCCGGGGAAATCCACACCGTCAACCATCAATGGGGATACGCCAAGTTCGCCGAGGCTGTCTATACCCATCTTGACCATCCCGTGACCAGCAACAATTCGAGTGGAAGCTACATGCCCTGCCAGTTCGAATACCGCTTCAACAGCTCGAAAGCCGCAGTGGCGGCGAGAAAACAGGCGACCGTGCCGCTGACACTGGCCAGGAACGGCCGGCTGGCCACCGGACCCTATGAAATGTCCTCAACCATGGGCAAAATCGTTGCCGCCGGCACCGTAAGCATTGGGATTTCCAAACCGGAACCGATGTTCGGAGTCTCGACCGAGATTCTAGAGAACCATGGACTGTCTTCCTTCGCTGCAGAAACCGTGCTGACCTGGAAGAAGATCTCGACACGGCTTGATGATGCCCAGCGCAAGGCCATCCTGGCTTCAGATAGCGAGACCATCCATCGCGCTGGCAAAACCGCCACTGGCTATGAGCTCGTCCCCTTGCGGATGCTGGGGCGTCCCGGTATCGAGATCGGCTGGAAAGACGGTTCCGAATTCGGCCCCATTGTTCCCCGGCAATACCTCAGGACTGGCGACAGCCTCAAGGTCGAAAATGCATTCGCCGGGCAGGAACCGGAATTTGTCATCCGGGTCATGAGTGCTTTCAACGGACAGACGAATGCCAAGATCGAGACGGACAGCAAGACGGCTGATGGCATCCCAAAGGACAAGGCAATTGTCGACAGCTACAATACCGGAACCAGTTTGAAGCCCGTGGATCCGGCGAGCGCCAAGGCCAATTCCGAACGCCAGCAGAATGCCCAGATCCAGCCGAAGCTGGAAAAGCTGCGGAATGCCGGCGATCATCAGTTCGCCGCCGAGGGCGAGGCGCTGAGCCTCCGGTTCGAGAACAAGCGCAACGAGGCGATTGTCAACCAGGAAAATCTCCCCTTCTGGGATTCTTCCGTCAACATGATGCAGGCACGAGGCATCGGCCTGACCGTGACTGGGGACGGCAGCGGCGCCGTGCTGGTCCTGCAGGCGCATTGTGCCGGGCCGCGCGACTACATCGTTCCGCTAGACTTCAAGGGCGAGCGCGAGATCATCATCCCCTGCGGCGAGGCCTCCTGGACCGATGCCCGCTGGGGCTGGCGATTCAATACGAAAGGCAGCCAGTATGGCAAGCTCCGGCGGGTTTCCATGGGACTGGGCAAAGTGCCCCCCAAAACCTCCGTCGACATCAAGATCTCGAATCTCCGCATCCTGCCGGAGATCCCCTCCGCACTGAAGAATCCGGTGATCGCGCTGGGAGCCGGCTCGCTGCAGATCATGGGTGTCATCCCCAGCGATTCCTATCTGTGGTATCAAGGCGGCGACACCGTCGCCGTCCATGACCTGAACTGGAAGAAGATCGCCGAACTGCCGGTCAAAAAGCAGAATTTCATCGCCCCCAAAGGACCGCTCCAAATCCGTATCGAAAGCCCGGATTCCGCGCCAGCACCCTGGCTCGAATGCCAGTTCTTTGTCAAGGACACGCCGATGGTCGTTAGTGAGGAGGCAGCAGGCGCAAGGTAATTCCCATCAGACTGTTCTTCTTAAAAAACTTGTTCCACCCGAAAAAAAAGGTACAGCATGAAAGTCCGCGAACTCCCTGCCGCCCTCGCCTGGCTGGCGTTGATCACTCTCCTGGGCACGGTCAAGCTCTGGGCGGCGGATTCCCTGCCTCCTTTAAAGGATGGCAAGGCACCTCAGACCATGGAGGAATTGTGGGCCGGCTATGATCCGCGCCTAGAACCGCTGGATATCGAAGTGCTCAAGGAATGGGAAGAGGACGATGTGGTGTTGCGGGTTGTCCGTTACCAGATCGCCATCTTTAAAGGTCAGAAAGCGATGATGGCTGGCGTATACGGATTCCCAAAGGGCGGGACAAACCTGCCGGGTCTGCTGCAGATTCACGGTGGTGGACAATATGCGGACTACAAGGCGCCCTTGACCAATGCCAAAAGAGGCTATGCCACACTCTCGATTGCCTGGGCAGGACGGATAAGTGCGCCGGGATATAGCGTCCATCCTGATAGCGTGAAGTTGTTCTGGGAGGGCAAAACCAATGATCCGAATTACAAGGTCACGACCGACTGGGGGCCGCTTGATGCTTATCACGCGCCGTGCAGGAACGAGAAGAACGGGTTTGCAAATGTCAACGCTGCCGCGTGGACGCTGGACGCGGTGGAGTCTCCACGCAATAATCCGTGGTTCCTCTGTACCCTTGGAGCTCGGCGGGGTTTGACATTCCTTCAGCAGCAGCCTGAAGTGAATCCGGAGAAGCTGGGCGTCTACGGTCACTCGATGGGCGGCAAGCTGACGGTGATGACGACTGCCTCAGACAAGCGGGTGAAGGCCTCGGCGCCATCCTGCGGTGGCATGAGCGATCGGGATTCCGATAACGCACTTTACAAGGCGACTATTGATGACGAGCAGAGTCTGAAGAGGATCACCTGCCCGATCATATTCCTCAGCCCAGCGAACGATTTCCACGGGCGCATTGATGACTTGCAGAAGGTGCTCGGCGAGATCGCCAGCAAGGACTGGCGGGTAACCTGCTCAGCTCATCACAATCACCAGGATACCGAGGAATACCAGGTCGCCGGCCTGCTGTGGTTCGATCAGTATCTCAAAGGAAGCTTCAACTATCCGCAGACGCCCGAAAGCGCTTTGGAGTTGAAGACCGGGAACGGCGTGCCCGAGTTTACCGTGATCCCCGATCAGTCGAGGCAGGTTGTTTCGGTAGATATTTTCTACACCGTTCAGGGTCAGAAGGCCGGGGAGAAGAATAACCAGGAAAATACCAAGGCTAGGTTCTGGCATCATGCCGACGCGAAGTCGGATGGGAAGAAGTGGACGGCGGAAATCCCTCTGCTTTCAATCGGGAAGCCGCTTTGGGTTTATGCAAATGTGCTTTACCGCCTTGATACGCCGGTTTCGGGGGCCGGGTATTACTACGGACTTTACACGGCAAAGACGGTGAATATTTCTTCAAGGATGGCAATTGTCGAACCTGACCAGCTTGTCGCTGCGGGCGTGAAAGCGACAGACCAACCATCGCTGATGATCGAGACGTTCGAGAAAGGCTGGCAGAAGGAATGGTTTACCTACGATCTCACCGGCAAGTGGGCGCAGACCACGCACAAGCTCTATGATGACAAGTACAAGGGACAGGCAGGAGCCAAGCTTTCTATAGATGTGAAGTCGGAGATGCCGAATAAACTGGTGATCGGGCTTGATAAGCATGCGGCAGAAGTTTCGCTAAAGGGCGACTCCGACTGGCAGACCGTGATTCTCGATGCAGGCGATTTCAGCAACGGTGATGAAGTTAAACTGGCTGGCTGGGAAGGAATCAAGGGCTTGCGACTCGGTTCGAGTGGTGAATGGAAGGGTGCGGCACCGGAGTTCAGAAATCTGAAATGGGTTACCGACATAAAATAAGGGAGTTGATGGAATGAATACCTTGAAAAACCTGCTTGCTTTGTCATTGCTTGTTGGCATGAGCCACGGCATTCATGCCATGGATGTCTGGGGAAAAGGCGAGGTGCCGCGCATCACGGACCCGAAGGATATGCCGCAGACGATTCCCGAGATGTGGAAGGGCTATGACGAGAGCTATGACAAGAACAATCCGCTGGAAGCCACGATCCACAAGACATGGGAGACCAAGGACGGCATCGTCGTCAATTGGGTGCAGCTGACGGTCGGCACCTTTCAGGGGAAGAAATCCATCGTTTGCGGTTACTGGGCTTACCCAAAGGGGGCAAAGAACCTTCCCGCGATCATGAACACCAACGGTGGTCCGCAGACCGGTGGCGAAGGCAGCGCGCTCCATTACGCCAGGCTGGGCTATGCCTGCTTCAATCCCAACCACAACCAGAATGAAAAAATGGGCGGCGAGGCCGCCGGATTGCCGAATACGGACTGGGGGACTCTGAATGCCGATAGCAATCCGGGGCCGGTCTGGGGCTTCAACAGCTCGGAGAAAACCATTGATGCCGTTGTCAGCCCGCGCAATAACTGGCTCTTTCCCCGGCAGATCTCCGGAAGGCGGATCATCACCTTCATGATGCAACAGCCGCAGGTCAATCCGAAGAAGATCGGCATCACCGGCTATTCCACCGGCGGCAGTTTGACGGCGTGCGAGAGCATTGATCCGCGCGTGGCGGCGGTTGTCCCGCAATGCGGCGGCTGTGGCGGCAAGATGGATAAGCATGAGATCATTACCGGCCAGGCACAGGGACTTGGTAAAGAGATTGAAGAGAAATACGGGAAGATGATGCGCGAGTTCGACGAGGGCGGACACTGGAAATACATACAGGCGCCGGTGCTTCTGCGTGGCGCCTCGAATGATTTCCACTGCCCGGACTGGAACAGCGTGCAGTCATTGAAGAGCGTGCCGGCAGGAGTCGACAGGCGTTACGTCCTTGGCGCCAACTTCAACCATGGAGCCCCGCCGGAAGTCCAGATTGCGGACTACCTGTGGTTCCAGGACAAGCTCAAGGGCGAGTTCAAGTTTCCCGAATCGACGAAAAGCGAGCTGCTGCTGAAACAGGCAGACGGAGTTCCCGTCTTTAAGGTGACTCCCCCAAAAACGGATTTAAAATTAAAGCGGGTTGAGATGTACTATACCGACGGGCGGAACTCGCTGACTCGGTTCTGGATTACGGGTGATTCGAAAAAGAACGAAGACGGTTCATGGCAGATCAAATGCCCGCTCAGCTTCAGCGACGAACCGCTTTTTGCGTTTGCGAATTTCATCTATGCCATTGAACCGATCAAGGCGCCCAGTCACAGCTACAACGGAGTGAGTGAAATGGCGGTCTCAAGCGACTATGCCTGGGCATGGCCAAAGGAGCTGCAGGAGGCAATGGTCAAACCGCAACCGGCAGCGAACCGGCTCATTGACGACTTTGCCAGGGGAGGCCGCGACTGGAACCGGTCAGGACTGGACAACAGCTACTGGTGGAACATCAGCACGCGCAAAATCAACTGTCCGCTGTTCACGGGGCCCAAAGGCGCCGAGCTGGTGTTTGAATTCAATTCTCCGGAAGCGGGAGCCAGAATCGGGGTCATGGTCAACCGTTCCTTCATGGAGGCCAATTGGGTTGAAGACAAGTTTTATGCGTTCTTTGATCTCCCGCAGCAAGGCTGGAACACCGTCCGCGTCAAGGTTTCCGACCTGCACAACCCCTATGGCTGGCAGCTGGATGACTGGCACAAGCTGAACACACTGACCATCCGTGCGGCGGGATCATTGAAGGAGGAGATTGAAAAGAACTGGCTCCCGGCGGCAAAACGGGTCTGCGAACAGGTCAACAAGGATGGCAAGAAAAGCGCATACGTAGTCAGCACCGGAGCCCTGCCGGACAAGGTCAGCGGCTGGAATGAATCCTATTACAAGACAGCCGGGGACGAATATACAAAAGGCACCAGCATGACTCCGGATGACGTCTTTGTAAAAACGCGTTTCAGGAACATGCGGTGGGAAGGCGGAGAATACGTCCCGCGCTCCAAGCCGTATGTCGAAGAAAAATTCATCAAACCCGAATCGGTGAAGTAAATATGAAACGTATCTTCATCCTGCTCGTTGCCCTCTCGTTCGTCGCGAACACATTCGCGCAAGATCGGCCTTCGACAGTGACGAAAAATGGCGGGTGGGCGTCAATGACTGATTACGACATGCCGGTCAAACGGATCCTCTGGCAGAGCGAGACAGGAGTGATCAATTCCCAGTCTTTATTGGCTGCCAAAGAAGGTCAGGCAGTTTCCGCTGAACCGCGCCCACCCTGCGAGTTGAAGCCGTCCGCTGGTATCCTGCTCGACTTTGGTGTGGAACTGCAGGGCACTGTCAAAATCATCACGCAGGAATTGCCGAAGGGCCCTAAGTGCCAGGCACCTTCGGCCCTTGAGCTGTCACCCCAAGCTGTGGATTTTCATCCGGCTTGTCCGAAAGCACAGGAAAGGAATCCCCGCAAACACCACTGATCGGCACGATCAGACTGATCTTCTTAAAAATTTGCGACGTGTATCATTCTGATTTGAGCTTGGATTCTCTTCGCCATCAGCGTCGAACCAGGGAGTGAGGGTGCTAGGGAGTAAGGGAGTCAGGGAGTCAGGCAGGAGCGCATATGAGTTCACTCCCCAACTCCCTCGTTCCCTCACTCCCAAGCCTGGAGATAGATTTGAATCCCGAGTGATACAGTTCGAAAATTTGTTCTCACCAAAAAACAAAGGTACAGCATGAAAGTCCTAAAACTCCCTGCCGCCCTCGCCTTGCTGGCGTTGATCACTCTCCTGGGCACGGTCAAGCTCTGGGCGGCGGATTCCCTGCCTCCTTTAAAGGATGGCAAGGCACCTCAGACCCTGGAGGAATTGTGGGCCGGCTATGATCCGCGCCTGGAACCGCTGGATATCGAGGTGCTCAAGGAATGGGAACAGGAGGGCCTAGTCTGCCGCCTGGTTCGCTTTCAGGTCGGAGTCTTCAAGGGGGCACCGGCCAAGGTTGCCGCATTCTATGCCTTTCCCAAGGGCGGAACGAAACTGCCGGCCCTGGTCCAGCTCCATGGCGGCGGGCAATCCGCCAGCCTGGCGGGCGCAATGGCGGACGCCAAGCAGGGATATGCCGAGATTTCCCTCAACTGGGGTGGCAACAAGATGAATCTCGGCAAAGAGAACTGGGATGGCCCGCAGACCGACTGGGGCAAACTCGATGCCACCCATCCGCCGCAGCGCAACAAGGCAAACCATTTTGCCGGGGCACTCACGCCTGACGAATACACGCTGGATGCGGTCGAATCGCCGCGCAACAGCAACTGGTTCATCGTGCTGATCGCGGCGCGCCGCGCCATCACCTTCCTCGAACAACAGGCCGAAGTCGATACGGCCAGGATCGGTGTCTATGGCCATTCGATGGGTGGCAAGCTCACGACTTGCCTAGCGGGGATCGACAACCGGATCAAGGCGGCGGTGCCCTCCTGCGGCGGTTCAGGGGTCATCCTGGAGAACCAGGCCAATGACCTGCCAGGCTGCGTTGTCTCCAAATCCACAGACATGGAGCTGGCCTGCGTTGCTGAAAATGGCTACATTCCTCGAATATCCTGCCCGATCCTCTGGCTGTCGCCGGTCAATGACTTCCACGGCAACATCAACAACATGGCGTGGAATTGGCGGAACCTTCCTGAGCCGCAGGTGAGGTTCAGCATGGCGCCGCATCTGAATCACGTCTATACGCCTGACTACGGGATTACCAGGATCCTCTGGTTTGAGCAGCATCTGAAGGGGAAATTTGCCATGCCGGCGAGTCCAAAGCTGGAGATGAACCTCAAGACCGCGACCGGGATCCCGGGGATGACCGTCACTCCGGCAGAAGCGGCGGCGGTCAAGCAGGTGGATGTCTACTACTCCATCGGCCTGAACAACAAAACCCGATTCTGGCGCCATGCAAAGGCAGTGGAAAAAGGCGGTGTCTTTGAAGCGTCCTGCCCGGCGATGAGTTTGGATGACCCCTTGTTCGTTTATGCGAATGTGACCTACGACACCCCCGAGCAATACCGCAAGATGGTGCAGGCGCCGGGTGGTGGCGACTCCGACGTTTATATCATCAGTTCGCGGATGCTCACGGCAAGGCCGGCACAGCTGAAAGCGGCAGGCGTGAAGGCGTCAGACAAGCCGGAACGCCTGATTGATGACGGGACCTGCGGCTGGCAGGACTGGTATCTGTCGAACTGGGGCCATCCGCCCCTGTGGCGTGCCTCCACCCGGAAACTGATGGATCCCAAATGGCGCGGACCGGATGGCGGCAGGCTGCTCTTCGAGATCAAATGCGAGGCGGACAATGCGCTGGTGATCACCTTCAACAGCAATGGCTGGGGCGCCTGCCTGCCCGGCAAACCCGCCGTTGACTATGTCGCGGTGAAAGAATTTAAAGGCGCTCCAGAGTGGCAAACCGTGTCGATCGCAGCGGACGAGCTAGTCGCGCTTGACCTGAAGGTAAAAGAACCGCTGGCGAACTGGCAGACCATTACGGAGTTCAGCATCTGTCCCAGCGGAGAGACCGTCAAAGACGGGAAGAAGGTAAAGGTGGGCGGCAACGCCTGGAAGGGACCGCGAGAGATCCGGAACATGCGCTGGGAAGGCGGCACATACACGAGCGTGCGGCCGTCCGATTCCAAGCTGAGTGATGAGGAGTATCAAAAGCAGTTCAACGATTCCATTAACAAGTCACTGGAGCAGGAAAAACTGGACCAGAAGTTGAAGTGATAATGGTAGAGTTCAGGGGCCCTAAGTGCCAGGCACCTTCGGCCCCCGATGATTTTTTTCTTAAAACCACCGACGGGCCCCAGACGTCCACATGCTTTCCGCATATAATTTTTGTAAGAACACAGGAGATCACCATGAAAAAGTCCAGATTTACCTTGATTGAACTGTTGGTGGTGGTGGCCGTCATTGCCGTTTTGATGTCAATCCTCCTCCCTGCGGTTATGAGATCGCGCAGCAACGGGCTTGCCGCCAGCTGTAAAAATAATTTAAAGGGAATGACCTATGGCTATGAGATGATGACCACGGACGGGGTTGACGTCAACAAAGACGGCATCGTCACTCCAGAAATAGACATATTGCCGGGCGAGGTTTTTCCGCGACAATACCCTTACGCGATGAGTGGTTATCTCGGCGCCAGCATGAATGGTCGATCCATCGTAAGCAACCGCGCGGCCTTTGCGTGTCCACAGATAGGCACTCCAGCATCCATGGATATTGATTGCGTCGCTCTCAACGCAAATGTCCACGGAACCCGGCTAGTGGCTAACGAACTTAGCGTGAAGCGCAATGCCATTGTCAAGCCCTCAGGAACCATGATGATGATGGATGGTGGCCAGACCAGCAGTGTTGTCAACGCCCCCGGCTGGCGAGCCCCCATGGGTTTCAACGCCAACACGGCGAACGACGCCTCGATATACGCACACATCACTGTTGACCGCCACTTGAATAAAATGAACCTTTCCTGCTGGGATGGCTCGGTTACCGCCATGCCTTTGGCCGCGATTAGAAACGGCGGCATCATCCTCAGAACCTATTAGGACTTGCGGCATGAATTACGAAACCCCATTAATCCTCTCCTGCATTCTCATGGTCGGCTTTCTGGCTTTATCTAAAAAGGACAAGGTGCACCGTAGACTTCTATACAAATCACTGGCAATCCTATTCTTCACCAGCACCGCTATCCTGACCATTCTTCATAGCTTAACGAATTCAATCGATGCAAGTACTCTCTTCGAGGGAAAACTCCGGAGCTCTCGCAACGAAGTTTTCGGCAAGGAAGTCGCCCTCATGTCGAAACCGGGAAAAGTGATCGTCATTTTGACCTATTTTGATGAGGGGAATCGGAAAGATTTCATGAAAAATGATCTGCCATTTCTGAAGCTCGGTCTCGGGGATAAGCACCCGGTAGCAAGTGTCGTCGTTCCGACATCGGTGACCAAAGGTGAGGGCTTCAAATATCCGGAATTTCAATCCATGCTCGAAGCAAGCATGGATTTTCAGACCGTCATCCTCGTCGGCAGCATGCCGAGCGGAAGTGCAGAAGAGATGAATGAGATTGACTTCTTTAACCCGGAACTCGAAGAACCCAAGATTTTTCTGGCCCTCTGTAGCGCCGCCGGAATCAATGGCTTAGATGCCCCCATCGAAAGCGGACGTTTGAAATTGGTTTCCATCGTCCGGCCCGATTATCGCTATGATCCTAAGATCAATCCCGAACTCTGGAAAGCGCCCATCCAGACCATCCATGATCAACGCTACCTCCTGATCCGACCTGAAGATTGGCCGAAACTCCGGGAGAAATTCCCATAGTCACGGACTTAAGCTCTCGGCCTAAAATCTGACCTCAGGCGTGCACCCCGGCCCTAAGTGCCACCGCACCTTCGGCCCCGGGCCCTAAGTGCCAGGCACCTTCGGCTCTTGAGCTGTCACCCCAAGCTGTGGATTTTCATCCGGCTTGTCCAAAAGCACAGGAAAGGAATCCCCGCAAACACCACTGATCGGCACGATCAGACTGATCTTCTTAAAAATTTGTTCTCACCAAAAAACAAAGGTACAGCATGAAAGTCCGCGAACTCCCTGCCGCCCTCGCCTTGCTGGCGTTGATCACTCTCCTGGGCACGGCCAAGCTCTGGGCGGCGGATTCCCTGCCTCCTTTAAAGGATGGCAAGGCACCTCAGACCCTGGAGGAATTGTGGGGCGGTTATAATCCCAGTAAAGAGCCGCTGGACACCCAAGTCGTCCGCGAGTGGAAAGAGGGCGACACCACCTTCCGCTATGTAATCTTCACCATCGGCACGTTTAAGGACGTAAAAGCCAAACTTTCGGCTTTTTATGCATTCCCGAAAACAGATAAAAAGATCCCGGCGATTCTCCAGGTCCACGGAGGCGGGCAATCGGCTTCGTTGGATAGCGTCAAAAATTCCGCGGCCAACGGCTATGCCGGACTTTCTATCAATTGGGGCGGCAACAAAATGAAGGTGGGGCCTATGCAAGATGAGGACCCCAACACCGACTGGGGCGCGATTGACGCCACGCAGAAACACAACAGTCATTACGGCACGCTGAAACCGGACGCCAAGACGATCGATAGCATCGAGTCGCCCCGGAATAATAACTGGTTTTTACTGGTGCTGGCTGCCCGGCGCGGGCTGACCTTTTTGGAACAACAACCCGAGGTTGACCCGACCAAACTCGGCGTGACCGGCCACTCGATGGGTGGCAAGATTACCACGGATGTCGCCGGCATCGATCCGCGCGTCAAAGCCGCCGTGCCCTCCTGCGGGGGTGCAGGCGGACTCGCCGGAAAACTGAGCGGCATGCCCGGCGCAAACGCGCAGGCGAAGGCCGATCCGTTGATGGACAACACCATCGATGACATTCCTTATATTAAAAACGTGACCTGCCCGATTCTGTACATGGGGCCGACCAATGATTTTGCCGGTCCGTTTGATAACATGACGATTAACTGGAAGGAGATGGGGAGCAAGAGGGTGGCTTACACGGTTGCCCCCCACTTCAATCACCGCAGTCTGCCGGAGACGAGCATCTGCAGCATTCTCTGGTTCAACCAACATTTGAAAAACACCTTTCAATTACCGCAAACCCCCGGTTTAGCCGTTAACTTAAAAACGGCGACGGGCGTTCCGCAGGCAACGGTGACCGTGGACCGGGCCGCTGATGTCGCCAAGGTGGATATTTATTATTCGATTGATCCGCACTGCCTCACCCGTTTTTGGCGCGACGCCGAGGCCAAAAAGGTGGGCAACACCTGGGTCGCCAACTGCCCGGTGCTGACGCCCAATCAACCGCTCTTTGTTTATGCCAACGTCAGTTATAAACTGGTCACCGACGCGATCGGTGAACGCGGCTCCAAAGCGCCGGAGACTTTTATTATCAGTTCCAAAGAGGCGATTTACCTGCCCGCTGAATTGCAGGCCGCCGGGGTCAAGGGGACTGATAAACCCTCGCGGATGATCGATGATTTCGCCCGCGGTTGGCAGGATTGGTACCGGCTGGAATGGGGCAACCCGCACGTCTGGGTCGCCACCACCCGCAAACTCAAGGACCCCAAATGGCGCGGGCCCGAGGGCGCCAAGCTGGTTTTCGAAGTCAAGTGCCCCACGGACAATGTCGTCCAAGTGAGTGCCAGTTTGAGTGATTGGGGTTGTTACCCCGGCAAGCCGGGCGGCAAGTTTGCCGCTCGCAAGGTCCTGATCGGTTCGCCGGACTGGCAAACGGTCACCATCGCGCTGGAGGATATGCTTTCCGATAAACCGAATGTGCCGGCGTTGACCTCGTGGTCCACCGTGACGGAATTCAGTATCAATCGGGCCGCCGGCATTTTGAAGGATGGCGTGGAAACGAAAGTGGGCACGGGCTGGAACGCGCCGCGCGAGTTCCGCAATCTGCGTTGGGAAGGCGGCGTGTATAAAGCCGATGCCACCGCGCCGGTGTCGATGACGGACGCCGCGCCGGCCATCGCGGCCACGACCACCCTACCTGTGGCGGCCGAACCGTTCACCCCGCCGTCCGATCCTGCGCAGTTTGAAATCTACCTGCTCATGGGCCAGTCCAACATGTTGGGCCGGGACACCTCGAAACTCGGCGATCAAGTGAATAATCCCCGCATCGGTTCGCTCGATGGCGAAGGCCACTGGACCATCGCCCGCGAACCCTTGTGGGGCGGCAGCGGCACGGGTCCGGGCTGCTCACTGGCGGCAACCCTGCTGCGCGTGCGGCCGCCGGGGGTCAAAATCGGCCTGGTGAGCTGTGCGTTCGGCGGCTCGCCCCTGTCAAGTTGGGTGAAGGGCGGCGGTTTCTATGTCAGAGCGCTGGCCCGGGCCAAGGAAGCCCGGAAAACCGGCACCTTGCGCGGGATCATCTGGCATCAAGGGGAGTCCGATAGTGATCGCGACGAAACCGCCGCCACCTACGCCGCCCGTTGGCAGGGAATGGTGGCCGACCTGCGCAAAGATCTCGGGTTACCCGATCTGCCGGTGGTGGTGGGCCAATTAGGGGCCTACCTTACGCCGGAACGTTACCGAGCCATCGAGGTGGTTCGCACTGCGCTGCGCAACCTACCGGCCACCGTGCCCCATGTGGCGTTCATGGATTCAGACGGGCTCACCCATCATGGCGACGGGGTGCATTTTAACGCAGCCTCGGAGATCGAGCTAGGCCGTCGCTACGCGCTCGGCCTGGTGGCCTTGGAAGCCGCCGAGAAGGCCCCGCAGACCAACCGTTCCCCGTAAGTGTAAACCCGTTAAGGTAAGACCCTAAGTGCCAAGACCCTAAGTGCCAAGACCCTAAGTGCCAGGCACCTTCGGGCCGGGCCAGCCGCCTTCATCCGGGCTTGGTCGCCTCGCTGCTGCGCGACTGCGGCCTGACGGAGAGCAAGTACCTCCTCGCCGCCTCGCACCTGCCGAGCACTGCGCGTCGCGCCCTCGACATCGCCCGCCTGATCTGCAGCACACCGTACTCCGCTCCGCCGCGCCCGCGCCTGCCGAGCAGCCTCACCATGGTCTCGCCCCAAGAGGAATCCCTCGCCGTCACCTTGCTCCGCTTGCAAGGTGCCGATCCGCAGTTGCGGACCCCGCGCGACCTGGTCCGGGCCCTCGCCCGCCGCGAAGCCGCCGACACCGAGGCGGCACCGCCGGTGTCGAAACCGTCGTCCTTCCTCGACTCCATCCTGATCCGCTTCGGCAAGGCGCCGCCCCCGCCGCCGGAAGAACCGCCGCCCTTCTTCTGGCCGCGGGTGCTCATCCTCGACGGCGCCACTGCCGACGAAATCCCCGAACCCATCCCCAACACCCGCGTTTTCCGGGTCGTCGATCGCCCGGAAGCCGCGCTATTTCCGCCTTGAGGATTTCGGCGAGGATCTCGACGCCACGCGGCTGTAGTTGGGAACTGGGAAACCATTGGGACACAGCTGGGGAAGCGGCAAGGCAGAGCTTAGCTGAGGTCAAAAACCTCACTCATCCTTGCTCCTCCCAGTTGTTTCCCAAGGGTTTCCAGTTGTGTCCCGGTTCATATGCTATCCTCTCGGCGGTCAAATCAATCCGCTCACCAAGGTCACTCGTCATGGATGAAATCATTCTCAAACCCGGTCGCGACAAAAGCGTCAAGGCTCGCCACCCGTGGATCTTCGAAGGCGCGATCGAGCGCGTCAAAGGCTCGCCGGTCTCCGGCGCCAATGTCCTGGTGCGCAATGCCGAGGGCATCGCCGTCGGCATCGCCGCGTTTTCGCCGGTGTCGCAGATCCGGGCCCGAGTCTGGACGGTGCAGCCGGAGGAAGTCGTCGATGCCGAGTTTTTCCGTCGCCGCTTGGTGCGGGCCTTGGCGCACCGCGAGCATCTGCCGGAACGAAGCTCGATCAATGCCCTGCGACTGGTCAACTCCGAAGGCGACGGCCTGCCCGGCCTGATTGCCGACCTCTATGCCGATTGGCTGGTGGTGCAATTCCTCAGTGCCGGCGCCGAATACTGGCGCGACACCACCCTGGCCCTGCTGCGCGAGCTTCTGCCCGGAGTGTCGATCTACGAACGCAGTGATTCCGACGGCCGTCGCCGCGAAGGCCTGGAGCCCCGTGCCGGCCTGATTTCCGGCGCCGAGCCGCCCGAGGCGATCGAGGTCAGCGAAGGCCCGTGGAAGCTGTTGGTCGACGTCAAACGCGGCCACAAGACCGGGCTCTACCTCGACCAGCGCGACAACCGTGAAGCGGTGCGGCTGGCGTCGCGAGGCAAAGAGGTGCTCAACTGTTTCTGCTACACCGGCGGCTTCAGCGTCGCCGCCTTGGCCGGCAGCGCGACGATGGTCGAAAGCGTCGACGCCTCGGAAGACGCGCTTGCCCTGGCCCGCCGCAACTGCGAGCTCAATGGTGGCGATCCGGCGAAAATCGTCTTCACCTGCGCCGACGTCTTCCAGTTCCTGCGTCGTTGTCGCGATGCCCGCAAAACCTACGATGTCATTATCCTCGACCCGCCGAAGTTCGCCGACAGCAAGGTCCAGGTGGACAAGGCGGCGCGCGGCTACAAGGACATCAATCTTCTCGCCTTCAAACTACTGCGTCCGGGCGGCACACTCTTCACCTATTCCTGTTCCGGCCTGGTCGAGACGCCGCTGTTCAAGAAGATCGTCAGCGACGCCGCGCTTGACGCCGGCCGCGAGGCCCTGGTGGTCCGCCGCCTGTCGCAATC
>CAMCSH010000028.1 GCA_945877655.1 Lentisphaera araneosa HTCC2155
CAGAAACCTTCCTCCAACGTTCTCTACGCGGAATTCCTCGAGCGTTGGGATGCTGCCAACGCCAACTGCGTAAACGCCCTCGGCCAGGGCGATGACGGCTGGGGCTGGGTCCGCCCCTGTTTCAGCAGCAACTCCGGCCCCAACACCCCCAGCCAGCCCTATACCAGCGGCGGCTACGGCGGTGGCGGCGTGCAAAATTATTTCCACGCAAAAATCGATTTCATTCCCTGGGGCTTTGCCGACGGCCATATCAGCTTCGAGCACAAATCCACCTATATCAACACCACCCCTGACTTCTACTGAGCCCCAGGAGCCTTCCATGAGCATCCTCGCAATTCTCTTGGCCCTGCTCGGCGGTGCCAGCCTCTTCGTCGGTCTCCGCCGTAAAGACGCTCACCCCCGGTTCCTGATCGGCGGCGGCACGGGCGTCGCGCTCGGCCTTCTCTTGAGCCTGGTCGCCTTTTGCCGCGGGGACCTCGCCCCCGAAACCGCTCTCCATGACGCCATCGAAAAGGCTTCCTGGTCTGTCCCTCTGCAGCGCTTGGCCGCCAACGGCGTCAGCCGCCCTGTCCTGCTGCTTTGCGGCGGCGGCAAAAGCTCCACGCCCGACTCCGATAGCCACCAGCTGCCCCGCCAGGTCCAGCTCTGCCAGCAGCAGCAAGCCGCACCTATGCACGCCACGAGCATGAATATCCCCACCATGAGCCTCAGTCAACAGCAGCTCGACGCCGCGGTGAAAACCGGCGCCGACGCCCTGATCATCTGCTGCCCCCTCCCCGCCGACGCCAACGCCCTTTTTCTCACTGAAGAAGGCAAGCCGCGCTACCGTCTTCCCATCCTGATCTTCAACGGCGTCTCAGCCTCATCGCTGATCCCGTCGCTGCAGGCCGGCGCCCTCTTCGGCGTCATCAGCGTCAAAGCGCAGCGCCTCGACCCCGGCCTGAGCAGCGATGCCAAGGCCGAGCAGCTCTTCTCCGCTCAGTACGACTTCTTTGATCGCAACCGCCAGATCGCCCCCCTGGTTCTCCCTCCTCCCCAGGTAAGCCCGGCAATGAGCGAGCCCAGCGACGAGTAATCAACATCGTAGCCCGGAAGACATGATTTAAAAGCACAATACAAATGCGATTTTTTATCACAGTTACTTTCTTGATAATCACAGCAAAATACTCAGCTACAAGGACTGGTGCATTTCTGCTGGTGGCGATTGATTTTGATTATTCGTAAACACCCCCCGAAATTCCTGACTTCACAACCGGAGAAAACCCATGATCACCGAAAAAATTCTTCCCTGCCAGAATTTCTCTCTCGGCGTCGTTCTCTGCTTGTCGCGCCGCAAGGAGGCTGCCGCCGCTTCGACCGCCTGCTTTGGAATCCAATCATGAGCTTCTTTCACCTCTTGATTCTGGGCTTCGGCTTGCTTTCCATCGCCGCCCATTTCGGCCATAAACACTGTCATGGACAGCGCCAGGAGCTGCTGCGACTGAGCGCCCCGCTGGCTGCCATCGGCTGCATCCTGTCCTTCCTCGGACTCTTGTGCCAGGCAACCGGCCCGGATGATCGCCAGGACATGAAACGGGAATTGCAGGGGCGCCTCTACGGCATCGAAAAATTCGGCTTCGCTTGCAGTAAAAAATTGCCCGGACTGAATCCCCGCGTCATCGTCGTCGAGCCGGAGCGACAGGTGCTCGCGCCGGAGGAGTTCGCCGCCTTGCAAAAGGCCCTCGCCTGCAGTTCCTGTAGACGCCTGAGCCAAGCCCAAGTCAATTCCGCCACGCTGCAGGCCGACGCCGATCTGATCATCCTCATGGTCGACCTGCCGGAACAAGCCGAGGAGCTCGAATCGCTCTTGACCCCGGACGGAGCCAAAGTCGCCCTGCTCCTGGTCAATTTCCGCACCGGCCAAGTCAAACCCTATTTCGACTCCGGCAGGATCATTTGCGGCCTCCGCACTCACCCTGATTATCACCATGATCCGAAAGCGCCGCCCTTGGATGAAAAAACATTTGCTCATCGCTACCTCCTCGTCACCTCGCCCTGAACCGCAAACAAGGATTTCGACCATGAAAAAACCCTTCACGCTAATTGAGCTGCTGATGGTGGTCTGCCTTATCCTCATCCTCGTCTCGCTCCTCCTGCCCTCCTTCCGCCGCGCCAAAAGCCTCGGCTTGCGCGCCGTCTGCGGCAGCAACACCGCCCAGATGGGCCGCGCCTTGATCCAGGAAGGTATGCGCCACCGAAACACCTGGACCTCCGCCGGCAATACCGGAACTTTGAACAACATGCCACTGACTTGGGAAGACATGATCAGCGACGACCTCGGTCTCGGCCTCACCGAAGCGGAAAAGAACTGCGGCACCCCGCTCACCATCGGCAGCGCCGGGATCGACGCGAATCGCTTGAAGGCGCTGCGGAAATCTCTCAAAGTCCTGTCCTGCCCGGCCGATAGATTCCAACGCAGCAATGGCGACACCATCAACCGCAGCTACTCCGGCAACAGCGGGTCTCTCCGCGACTTTTTCGTGATCAGCGTAGGGGCCAACGGCCCCATGCCGCTCAGCTCAGGCCTGGAATCGGAACGGGTCCGGATGAGTAGCGTCACCAACCCCAGCCACACCCTCCTCCTCGGTGAACGAGGCAGCCTGACCTACACCTACGAAGGCTTCAATCTCTTCCAAGTCGTCGGCGACGGCTGGGCCGCCACTTCGAGCACCCTTGATGCTTATTACGGCCCGTCCCATAGCAACAACGCCGGCGCTCCGTCATTCCACGACCTCGCTGGCTACCGCATGTGGGTCCAGTGCGACGGCTCCATGACCTATGGCCACTTCAGCGAGCTGGTCACCCGCCAGAACAAGGATCAAACCGATCCTTGACTCTGATTCCGAGCGCCGCCATGATTTAAATCCACAACTTAATTATGATTTTATACCACAATTCATTGATGTTGAATCACAGGGGCTTTCAGGCCCCCAGGGTCTTGGCGCCTGACAGAAACGACACTTCATTGGCCTCTACCAAATTCACTCAATCCCGGATAAACCCATGACTTCTTCCTCGACATACTCTCGCTTGCTGGTCGCCATCGCCGCACTTGGCGGCCTGCTCTACGGCTATGACCTGGGCATCATCGGCGCGGCGCTGCTCTATCTCGACAAGTGCGTACACCTGAGCGAGAGCGAGGTCGGCTTGCTGGCTTCGGCGATCTTCATCGGCAGCCTCGCCTCGTCCTTCCTTGGCGGCGCTCTCTCCGACTGGCTGGGACGCAAGAAAGCGCTGATCATCTCGGCGATCTTCTTCTGCCTCAGCGTCGTCCTGATCGTCATGTCGTGGAATTTCTACAGCCTCTTCGCCGGCCGCCTGCTGCAGGGCCTGAGCGCCGGCATGATCGCCGTCGTCGTGCCGGTCTTCATGACCGAATGCGCTCCCGCCAAGACCCGCGGCATCAGCGCCACCGTGTTCCAGCTCTGCATCACCCTCGGCATCGCCGTGGCCATGGCCGCAGGCGCCTATTATCAAGGCAGCGTCGATGATCAAGTGGCTCAGGTCGCAGGCGACGCCGCCAAGATCTTCAGCATTCAGGATCACGCCTGGCGCCAGATGTTCTTCTCGTCGATCTGGCCCGCCGTGGTCTTCCTGGTCGTCGCCTTCCTGGTCGCCGAATCGCCCCGCTGGCTCTTCCGCCGCGGCCGCAAGGAAGAGGCCCGCAAGGTTCTCCTGCTGGGACGCGACGCCGCCACCGTCGACCTCGAGCTGCGCGAGATGGAAGAGGTTTCCGGCACCGCCGCGAGCACTCACGCCAAGCACGATTCGCTCCTGCAGCGCCATTACCTGCTGCCCCTCGCCCTCGCCGTCTTTTTAATGGGCATCAACCAGGCCACTGGCATCTGCGCCGTCTTCACCTACCCCGTGCTGATGCTGAATCAGGCCGGCCTCAGTGAAAGCGCCGCCGCCCACACCGGCGTCTGGCTCGCCCTCACCAACTTCGTCACCACCATCGCCGGCGTCCTCCTCGTCGACCGCCTCGGACGCAAGATGCTGCTCAAGATCGGCACCGGCATCATCCTCGTCGCCCTCAGTGTCGGCGTGCTGACCTTCTGGAAGGTCGAAAAGGACCGCGTCGACGTCAAAGCCGAGCTGCAGGCCGCAGTCAAGGACAACCGCCTCGAGTTCCCCGTCGCCGCCAAAAACGGCGCACCGATGCAGCTCAGCGTCCAGTTTGCCTACGACGGCCAGGAGCAGGTCAAGCTGGTGCGCAGCGACGCCAAGGAGCCGGTCCTCGTCCTCGCCCCCGGCGCCCAGGCCAAGCCCGGCGCCAAGCTCGAAATCCTCCGCGCCAAGCTCAGCAGCGCTCCCGGCGAAAGCACCGGCTACACAGCCTTCGCCTGCCTCATCCTCTACATCGTCGGCTTCGCCTTCGGCCCCGGCGTCTGCCTCTGGCTGATGTCCGCCGAACTGCTGCCCACCCGCATCCGCTCCCTCGGCATGGGCCTCGGCCTGCTCGCCAACTCGGGCGTCACTGTCGCCACCACCAAGTACTTCCTGCCCATCGTCGGCGACTACGGCTACTCCGCGATGTGGGGCATCTGGGCCCTCGGCACCCTGATCTACTTCCTTTTCGCCGCCTTCATCCTGCCCGAAACCAAGGGCAAGACTCTCGAAGAAATCGAAGCGTGTTTTGCTAATGCAAACAGGGACTCAACTGGGAAACAATTGGGATAACAAACCTAGCTCAAACCCAGCGCCTCCTGAGTCCCTCGTTCTCCCCAATTGTGTCCCAGTTCCCCACTTAGTTGTATCCCAGTCCCAAAAAGGAAACCCATGAAACTCGGATTCGGTCTTTACCGCCACATGCTTAACCAGCAGCATTACGACTTTGCCCGCCAGTGCGGCGCCACCGCCGTCATCGTCCACCTCGTCGACTACTTCAAGACCGATGAAACCGTCGCCAAGGATCAGCCGGTCGGCGGCCTCAATGGCTGGGGCTTCGCAGGCGACGCGGAAAAGATCTGGAGCGTCGAAGAACTGGTCGCGTTGAAGAAGGAAATCAACGACGCCGGCCTCGAGCTCTACGGCATCGAGAACTTCGACCCGGCACACTGGCACGACATCCTCCTCGACGGCCCCAAGCGCGCCGCCCAGATCGACAAGGTCAAGCAGACCCTGCGCAACATCGGCGCCGCCGGCATCCCGGTGATGGGCTACAACTTCTCCCTCGCCGGCGTCGCCGGCCGCAAGCACGGCCCCATCGGCCGTGGCAACGCCACAGTCTGCTACATGGACGGCATCGACGCCTCCAATCAGACCCCGATCAAGAAGGGCATGGTCTGGAACATGATCTACGCCGGCAAGCTCGACGAAGAGGTGCTGCCTTTCATCTCCCACGACGAACTCTGGCGCCGCCTGCAGAACTTCCTCCAGGAAGTCACCCCGGTCGCCGAAGAGGCCGGTGTCCAACTCGCCGGTCACCCCGATGACCCGCCCCTCGAACGCGTGCGCCAACAGCCCCGCCTGGTCTACCAGCCGCACATGTTCGAGCGTGTCCTCGCCGCCAAGCCCAGCCCCAGCAACGGCCTCGAACTCTGCCTCGGCACCGTCGCCGAAATGACCGAAGGCTGCGTCTACGACACCGTCGACCGCTACTCGAAAAACAAGGCCGCCGCCTACATCCACCTGCGCAACGTCAACGGCAAGGTCCCGCACTACCGCGAGACCTTCATCGACGAAGGCGACATCGATGTCCTCCGCGTCCTGCGCATCCTGAAGAAGAACAACTACCAGGGCCTGGTCATCCCCGACCACGCGCCGCAAATGGCCTGCGACGCCCCCTGGTACGCCGGCATGGCCTTCGCCATGGGCTACCTCAAGGCGGCGATGCAGGCGGCGGAGCGGCCAGTTTAAAGTTTAAGAAGTTTAAAGTTTAAGGTTGAGCTCAAACTCAGTCCTCCACTTCAAACCCGTCTCGCCCTCTACCAACTTTAAACCTTAAACCTTAATCTTGGAACTTCCGATGTTCATCGGCACCTACAACCGCCCCGGCGCTTGGTTCACCGCTCACGGCGAGGGACTGCTGAGCTGCAGCTTCGACGCCGCCACGGGAAGCATTGCCCGGCGCGATGCCTTTGCCGACATCGCCAATCCGACCTACCTCGCCCGGTCGAGCGAAGGCCTCCTCCTCGTCGCCACCGACCACTACATGGAACCGGGAGCTGTTCACGCTTTCGCGGTGAACGCAGAAGGGGAATTGCAACAGCTTTCCAGCGCCGACGCCCAGGGTCAGGCTGTCTGCCATCTTTGCGGCGATCGCAAAGGCAAGGTCTACGTCGCCTCCTACATGGACGGGCGCCTCACTGTCCACGATCTCGATGCCGCCGGCCGGCTCAGCCCGGCAGTGCAGGTTTTCCGCTACGAGGGCAGCGGCCCCAACGCCGCTCGCCAGGAAGCCTCGCACGCCCACCAGGCCGTGCTGGCGCCCGATGGCAGGCACCTCTACGTCCCCGACCTCGGCGCCGACTGTGTCTGGGTGCATGGCGTCGACTCTCAGGGCCGACTCAGCTCGCCCGACGCTTCGCCAATCGCCGCCGGCAGCGGCCCGCGTCACCTGGTTTGCGACCGCGTTCTGCCCTTGGCCTACCTCGTCGGCGAGCTCGACGGCGTCATCCGCGTTCTCTTGCGCGACCCGCAAGGCGGCGCCTTGACTCAGCTTGCCGCACATCCCGGCACCGACAGCGCCGTTCCCGCCGCCGCCGCCATCCGCCTGCATCCCTCTGGCAAAATCCTCGCAGCCTCTGAACGCAGCGACGCGAAGATCAGTTTTTTTGCGGTTGCCGCAGACGGCTCGCTCAATTTCGTCAGCCGCCTTTCCTGCGGCGGCAAGACGCCTCGCGACTTCGCCTTTGATCCCTCCGGCCGCTGGCTGCTCTGCGCCTGCCAGGACTCCGATCTGATCACCATTCACGAACTTGCTGCCGCTGGCCTGCCCAGCGGCCGACGAGCCCCCGATTTCCCCTGCGGCTCGCCCGTCAACATCCTCTTTTGAAAAACCCGGAGCCACATCATGAAATTCCTTCCCGGCATTTGCGGCCTGCTGATTTCTATCGGCCTCACCCCTTTGGCGGCCGCTGAAATCGAAGAGTCGCTTCCCGCCACCAAGGTCGAAGCCTCGGGCAGTTTCTCGCCTCAGCAGGCACCGTCCAACCTGATCAATGGCTCCGGCCTCAACTCCGATGATCGCCACGACAACAACGGCGGCGCCAGCACCATGTGGCACAGCGAGATCAAGCCGGCCGCATCAGTCGCGGCTGCCGGAATACCCGCTTCTCCCGCTTGGTTGCGTTTCGATTTCAGCGCGCCGCAAAGCCCCGAATCAATCTGCATCTGGAACCACAATCAGAGCGGCTACACCAATCGCGGATTGCGCAAAATCCAGCTCTACGGCAGCGCCGATGGCAAGGCCTGGGTTCCTCTTGGCAGTGAAGTCGAACTGAAGCAGGCCGGCGGCCGCGATGAAGCTCCGCAGAGACTGCCGCTCCAGCTCGGTGGACGCAAGGTCCAGAGCGTCCTGCTCGTCGCGATCAGCAACTGGGGCAGCGATGTCTACGGCCTCAGCGAAGTGCAGTTCCTGCAGCACCGTGAAGTCGCGGAAGAGGCTTTGCCCTTCCCGCAAACGCTGGAGCTGGCGCCGAGCTCGGTTTACCGCCATCGCGCCGACGGCCAGGCCGGGCGCGAAGTGGTGGTCAATTTCAGCGGCGGCAAGCTTTATCAAAAGGCGACTCTCGAAGTCGCCTGCCCCGGCCTGCCGAGCGAGAACATCGTCATCCCCGCCGCCGCCAAGGCCCGAGGCAGTTTCCTCTTCCTCCTGCCTGCCGGCATCGGGGTCGAAAAAGACGCAACCATCACCCTCAAACTGAGCGCCGGCAAGCGCCGCGCCACCGCCACTTTTGTCGTCCCGAAACAGCGACAGTGGACGGTCTTTGTCTACCCGCACTCGCATGTCGACATCGGCTACACCAACACCCAGGCCAATATAGAAATCATCCACAAACGCAACCTGCTTCATGCCATCGAGCTAGCCAAGAAAACCCTGAATTACCCCGAGGATGCACGCTACAAGTGGAACACCGAAGTCTCCTGGCCGGTCGAGCGCTACCTCGCCACCGCCTCGGCCACTGAACGCGACGCCATCATCGAGGCCATTCGTAAGGGCTGGCTGGTGGTCGATGCCGGCTACATCCACGACAACACCAGCGTTTCCGCCGATGAAGAAATGGACGCGCTTTTCGCCCCCTCCAAGACGATAGAAAGACTCAGCGGCGTCAAGTCCGATGTCCTCGTGCAGGTCGATGTCCCCGGCATCTCCTGGGGCATCGTCCCGGCCGCCAATCGCAACGGTGTGCGTTATTGCCTGCTCTTCAACAACGGCGGCGACCGGGTCGGCCATTCGATGGAGCTGTCGCATCGCCCCTTCTGGTGGCTCGGCCAGGACGGCCAGTCGAAAGTCCTCTGCCTGCAACCCGGCGCCTACACCCCGGGGGCGATCGCCAAAGGCAAGGATTTTTGGCCCTTGCTTGCCGGTCAGACCGACCCTGAAAAACTCTTGCAAGTGGTCAAGACCGATAAGCCCCGCGACAACTTTGTCGACGGCTATTTGTGGCCGACTCTGGCGCATCTGGAACAGGATAAGGACTATCCTTACGACCTCTTCCCGATGTCCTGGGCCATGGCGGACAACACGCCAATCGACGCCGACCTTCCCGAGGCAGTGAAGAGCTGGAACGAAGAGTATGCCTTCCCGCATCTGGTGATCGCCAGCGCCCACCAGATCATGAGCGCTTTCGAGACCAAGTATGGCAATCAGCTGCCGAGCCGCCGCGGCGACTTCACCGAGTACTGGTCCGACGGTCTCGGCACCGCTGCCAAACAGACCGGAATGAACCGCCTGACCAAGGAACGCCTGATCCAAGCCAGCACCTTGTGGAGCATGCTGCACCCCGGTCAAGCAGCGCCGCGGGCCGAATTCGCCGAAGCCTGGCGCTACGTCCTCCTCGGTTCTGAACACACCTGGTGCTACATGAATCCCCATCAGCAGCCGATCCAGGACATGATCCAAAAGGTCAAGTTCAGCTACTTCCAGGACGCCCAGGATCGCAGCGATAAACTCCTCCACAACAGCCTGAAGCCGGTCGCTCTGGCCGAGTCCGCCAACATCAGCGTCTTCAACACTCTGTCCTGGCCGCGCAGCGGCTTGGTGACCCTGCCGAAAGGCGTCACCTCATTGAAGGACACCGCCACCCAGAAACTCAGCAATGGCGACACCGTCTTCCTCGCCGCCGACGTGCCGCCATTGAGCTCGAAAATGTTTGTCGCCAGCGCCAGCCCGGCGAGCGCTCCCGCGACCATTGAGGTTACGCCTCTCAGCCTCGACAACGGCATCGTCAAAGTGACACTGGATCCGGCCAGCGGCGACATCGTCAGCCTGATCCGCGACGGCATCGAGTTCGTCGACCAAAAAGCTGGCTGCCGGGTCAACTCCTACCGCTACCTGCTCGGCCATGGCGCCCCCACCGCCGGCGGACCACAATACGCCGCGGCGGCGCCGGATCCGAAGAGCTCCTATCAGCTTCGCCCGGCGATTGCCAGCGGCCCCACCGAAGTCAAGATTTCGATCAAGGAGAATGGCCCGGTATTGGCCTCCCTGCTGGTTGAATCCCAGGCCGAAGGCTGCAAATGGCTGAAGCGCGAAATCCGCCTCCTCGCTGGCCAGCCGCAGGTCGAAATCCTCAACAGCCTCGATAAAATCGCCACCACCAAAAAAGAAGGTATCCACTTCGGCTTCGCCTTCGACGTGCCGTCGCCGCAGCTCCGCGCCGACATCCCTTGGGGTGTCATGGAGGTCGAAAAGGATCAGTTCCCCGAAGGCAACCGCAACTGGATTTGCTTCCAACGCTGGCTCGACATCGCCAACGCCGAACGCGGTGTCACCTGGTGCTCTTCCGAGGCACCCACCTTCCAGGTCGGCGCCATGACCGCCAACATCCTCGGCGGCGCCACCAACTCCCCCGAATGGATCCGCACCCTTCAGCCCAGCGCCACGATCTATTCCTGGGCCTTGAACAACCACTGGCACACCAACTTCCCGCTCTTTCAGGAAGGCATCCTGGAATTCCGCTATCAGATCCTGCCGCGCAAAAGCAGCTACGCAGCAGAAAAGTCGAACTGCTTCGGCCTCGAACAGGCCCGACCCTTGATCGCCGCTTCGACGCGTGCCGACCTGAAAGTCGCCGCGCCAGTCGCGATCAACAACCCCCGCATCGTCGTCTCCAGCCTGAAGAACAGCGCCGATGGCAAAGCCCTGATCATCTGTCTGCGCTCGCTCTCCGATCAGCCGCAAAAAGTGTCTCTCGACTTCGCCGCGAAATCGCCCAAAGCCCTGTCTCTCTGCCTCAGCGATGAAGTCGCGGGCGCCGCCGTCTCAAACACTCTTTCCCTGCCGCCCCACGGCGTTCTGACGCTCCGCGCCGAGTGGTGAAGCTCCCTTTCTTAAAATACGAAAATTGAGGTCCCCATGAGTTATCAAATCCCCAAAGTCAGCGCCCAGGAAGCGGCTCTTTTCTCCCACTTCGACGAGCTCTACACCCCGGTCGTCGGCGACATCCTCGACGGCCTGGGCCTGTACCACCAGTTCCTGCCGCAGCCGATCCAGCCCGCTCTCACCGAGATGAAGCTCGTCGGACGCGCCATGCCGGTGGTGATGATCGACGTCTACGGCCCCCAGGCCAAGCCCTTCGGCCTGCTCACTGAAGCGCTCGACCAGCTCGAACCCGGCGAGATCTACCTATGCTCCGGCGGCGACATGCGCTGCGCCTATTGGGGTGAACTGCTCACCGCCACCGCCCGCACCCGCGGCGCCCACGGCGCCGTCATCAACGGCTTCCACCGCGACACCCCCAAGATGCTCGAACAGAGCTGGCCGGTCTTCTCCCGCGGCCGCTTCGCCCAGGATTCCTCGGTGCGCACCAAGGTCGAAACATACCGCTGCCCGATCGAAATCGGCGGCGTCTGGATCGAGCCTGGCGACTTGATCTTCGCCGACCTCGACGGCGTCGTCGTCATCCCCAAAAAACACGAGCAGCAAGTGCTTGAACTCGCCCTCGAAAAAGCACGTACCGAAAACGTCGTCCGCAAAGCCGTCGAAGCCGGCATGTCCTCCACCGCGGCGCTGGCGAAGTACAAGGTGCTGTGAGTTCTAAATCAAGAAGTTAAGAGGTAAAGGGGTTAGGAGGTAAAGACCCTGAATAGCAACAGACGCTTCCCTTCTCCCTCCTCTCTTTACCCCTTTACCCCTTTACCCCTTTACCTCGTAACCTCTTTACCTCGTAACCTCACAACTAGGACCCCCCCATGAAAATCGACCTCAGCGACAAGACCATCATCATCACCGGCGGCCTCGGCGCCATCTCCGAAGCGGTCGTCCGCGCCCTCATCGAGGCCGGCGCCTACTTGATCCTCACCGACGCCCAGTCGCCGGCCGATGCCGCCAGGATCATCGAGGAGCGCGGTCACGATCCCCGCCGCTGCGAATACCACCAGATGGACGTCACCGACGCCAAGGCGGTCCACCGCGTCGTCGATGCCTGCTTTGCCAAGCATCCCAAGATCAACATCGCCCTCAGTCATGCCGGCGGCACCCGCATCGAATACTTCGCCGACACCAGCGACGAGAGCTTCGACAAGGTTGTCGCATTCAACCTCCTCGGTCCCGTCTACTTCAGCCGCGCCGTGCTCCGCCACTGGAGCGCCAGCAAGATCAAGGGACACCTGATCTTCACCTCCACCTACATCTCCAAGTTCCCTTGGAAAGGGATCAGCGCCTACACCGCCGCCAAGGCCGGCGTCGACCTCTTTTCCAAGTCGATCGCTCTCGAATACGCGCCGCTCGGCATCCGCTCCAACGTCGTCGCGCCAGGCAATGTCGCCGCCGGCAGCTCCAAGCTGCTCTACGAGACTGATGTGGATTACCGCCGCGATGTCGACAAGATGTCGCCCCTTGGTCACCGCAACAGCCCGGAATCGATCGCCAACGCCTTCCTCTACCTCTGCTCGCCCTTGGCAGATGAGGTCACCGGAGCCTATCTTAACGTCGATGCTGGTGTCGGTCTTCCCAAGGTTCAGGATTGATTTCACTCTGACGGGAGTCTCTCATGCGTTCCTGCCTGCTCAGGATCTTAGCTTTGCTGCTCCTGGTCTTGCCGAATCTGGCAGCCCGGGCCCACGGCGTTCCCTATGCCGAAGGCGAGCTGGTGCAGGAACAGGACGGACGCAGTCTGGTGCTGGACTGGAGCTACATGGGCATTCTCGCCAGCAATTGCACTGACGGCCTCGATTTGCAGGTCGGCGGTGACGACGGCATGAAGCTGATCCAGGAACGCCTGAACAATCTTCTCGAGCTCCGTTACAAAGGCGAAATCCTCACGCCGAAATTCGCTTGGCTGCCGATCTTGCGGGATGGCGAAGGACACGGCGTCCGCCTCGCCTGGCAGCTCCCGCCGGAGTGCAGCCAGGTCAGTTTGGAATGCCGCGCCGAAGTGCCGGGGGTCTGCATCTGGCACTACCGCGATGGTGCAGGAAAGGTCGCTGAACAACGGCACGAAGAAGTGTTTAATCGGCCAGTCAATATTGTGATCCGTCCCTATTCCGACACCGTCGTCGCCGTCGCCCCGGAAATCGCCGTCTTGAGTCCTGCGGCCGCCGCAATTCCGCCCGAGATCAAGCCCGTGGTGGAGGCCGAAGCCGTGGTCAAAACCAGCAGCCTCAGCGCTTGGAAGCTGCTCGGCCTCGGTTTCCGCCACATCGTCCCGGAAGGCTTGGATCACATTCTTTTCATCGTCTCCTTGTTCCTGCTGTCGCCCCGCCTCAAGCCGCTGTTCTGGCAGGCCACCGCCTTCACTCTTGCCCACTCGATCACCCTCGGCCTGGCGATGGCGGGGCTTTTCCTTCTGCCGTCCCGCTGGGTCGAAACCGGCATCGCCCTGAGCATCGTCGTCATGGCCTTGGGCAACCTCAGGAACAACGAGATCAAGCCGCATCGCTGGATTCTGGTCTTCAGCTTTGGCCTGGTCCATGGCCTCGGCTTCGCCGGCTCCTTCGCCAAGATCTGCCCGGCAAAAGGCGATCTATGCCGCAGCCTGCTCTGCCTCAATCTCGGTATCGAAGTCGCCCAAGTAAGCATCCTGGTCCTCCTGACCGCCTTCGTCTGGCGCATCCGCCAGGAAAGCTGGTATCACCAGTGTGTCACCGTCCCTTTTTCCCTCTTGATCGCCGCCATCGCCTCTTGGTGGGTGCTGCAGCGCGCCTTCGGATTTTGAACACCAGATACCTCCAAGGAGTTTGCCATGATCCTCGTCTCCGCCCTGATGCTGTCGCTCGGCCTCGCCGCCATCCCGGCACCCGAGCTCGAGCCCGTCCCCGCTGCGCCTGTCACGCGCAACCCCGAGTGGCCGCAGCTCGACGAAGTGATCGTCACCTGGAAGTGCCACCTCGACATCGGCTACACCCATCCGGTCCCCGAGGTCATCGCCAAATACCGCGGGCACGACATGGACCAGATTTTGGCGATGTTCGAGCAGACCAAAGGCGCGCCTGAATCCGAACGCTTCCGCTGGATGCTGCCGGCCTGGGCTCTCGACTCCGTGCTCGACAAGGATCAGGACCCAGCTCGCCGCGACAAGCTGGAACAGGCGGTGAGAGATGGACGTCTGCTCTGGCACGCCATCCCTTACACCTTTGAGTCCGACGCCGCCGATCTTGAAGAGCTGGTGCGAGGCCTCGGCTACGGCGCCCGCCTCGCCCGCCGCTTCGGCCAGCCCTTGCCGACCGATGCTAAGCAGACCGATATGCCCGAGCAAGCCTGGGTGCTGCCCACCCTGCTTGCCCACGCCGGTGTCAAATTTCTCCACATCGGCGCCAATGCCGGCAGCAAGCCCAGCGCCGAGCTCGATAAGATCCCGGCCCTGTCCTGGTGGGAAGGCGCCGACGGCTCGCGCGTCCTGCTCGGCTACTCACGTTACTACGGCTGGGACAGCATCACGCCGCCGAAGGGCTGGCCGCACAAGACCTGGCTCGCCTTCTTCGTTCGCAACGACAACGCCGGCCCGCCGTCACCCCAGGAAGTCGAAATGATCCTCGCCCACGCCCGAAAGACCTTGCCGGGAGTGAAGATCCGTTTTGGCCGTCCCTCCGACTTCGCCGACGCCATCATAGCCGAAGAGAAGCTCAAGCCCAGCCTGCCGGTGATCCGTGCCGACATGCCCGACACCTGGTGCCACGGCCAGATGAGCACGCCGCCGGCGACCATCGCCCACCGTCAGTCTGCCCCCTTGCTCGCCAGCCTCGGCTCACTCGACAGCTCCCTGCACGCCTTCGGACTGGCCTCCGCCGAAGTGGCGCCGATGCTTGCCGAAGGCTACAAGAACGGCGGCTTCTACGCCGAACACACCTGGGGCATGAACGGCTACTTCCGCGGCAGCTTCGGCGACGTTTGGAAGAAGAAATACCAAGCAGGCGATTTCAAGAAATCCGACGAGTCCTACGAATGGCACATGGACTACGGTCGCAAGGCCCTCGCCCTCGCCCGCCAAGGACTCGAACCGCGCCTGCAGCAGCTCGCCGCCGCGGTGAATTGCGAGGGCCCGCGCATCGTCGTCTACAACCCGCTGCCCTGGCAGCGCGACGCCGATCTGGAAGTAGCCATTCCCGCCGGACAGGCCTTTGGGCATCTCGTCGATCTCGCCTCCGGCCAGCCGGTCCCTTGCGAAGGCCAAGGAGATCGCCTCCGTTTCGCCGCCAGCCAGCTCCCCGCTGGTGGCTACAAGACCTTCCGGATCGAAACCGCGAAAGCAGCTTCTGCGGCAGTCGCAAGCTTTGACGGCACCAACCTCGCCACCCCGCGATTCACCGCGATTTTCGACCTCGACAAAGGCGGCATCCGCTCCCTCGTCGACAAAGCCAGCGGCCGCGAACTGGTGCTCTCCGGCGAGCACGTCCTCGGCCAGTTCCTCCATGAACGCTTCGACGCCGAACAGGTGAAGAGCTTCGTCAACGCTTATTGCCGCCGCGAGGCCGGCGGCTGGGTGTGGAACGACTTCGGCAAAGGCGGCATGCCCGGACCCAAGGACTCGCCCTACGCCGCCCTGACGCCGAAGGGCTGGAAAGCCAGCTTCAGCAGCGGCCCCGTCGCCGATGTCATTCGCCTCGTCCCGGCCGACACCATCGGCCTCGCCAAGGGCTACGAACTGAGCTTCAGCTTCCCCCGTTCGCGGGCCTGTGTCGACATCACTTGGAAGGTCGAGGGCAAGACTCCCGATCCGATCCCGGAAGGCGGCTGGATCTGCCTGCCCTTCGCGGTTCAGCATCCCAGCTTCTGCGTCGGACGGGTCGGCGGCAGCATCGATCCGGCCAAGGACATCGCCTTCGGTGGCAACCGCTCGCTGATCACCGTCGACCGCGGCGTCACAGTGCGCGCCGGCGCCTCTGGGGCCGGCATGGGCGTCGCCTCCGCCGACCTGCCCTTGTGGAGCCTCGGCAAGCCCGGTCTGTGGAGCTACGAACCGAGCTACGTCCCGTCCAGTCCGGAGGTCTTCGTCAACCTCTACAACAACATGTGGAACACCAACTATCCCCTCTGGGTCGAGGGTTCGTGGAGCGCCTCGCTGCGCCTCTGGCCGGTGGCTGCCGGCGCGACCGAGGAGCAGTCGCATTTCACTCCGAGCTGGGAGCTGCGCCAGGGCGCTCTCGCCGCCTTCGCCGACGGCAAGCCCGGCAGTCTGCCCGTGTCGCAATCCGGCCTCAGCCTGTCTCGCCCGGGCGTGCGGGTCACCGCCTTCTGTCCCGATCCCGACCAGGAAGGCACTGTGCTGCGCCTCTGGGAGCAGGCTGGTCAAGGCGGACCGGTGAAAGTGCAGCTCCCGCCCGGAAGCAAATTCACCCAGGCTCTGCCGGTGAATCTGCGCGGCGAAAAAAGCGGCGAGGCGATCCCGCTCGTCCAGGGTGGATTCAGCCTCAACCTGAAGGCTTGGGAGCCGGCGAGTTTCCAACTGAAATAATGTCACACATCGGCATGAGGTGAAATGTCGACAGTATCTGCTTCGAGCTCAACCCGGTTCAGCCCCTCAAATCAGCAGGTCCTTGATCACTTTGGATTCTTGCACGCCGGTAAGGCCGAGGTCGACGCCAGTGACCCGGACCTTGAACTTCTTGTGGTCGAGGCCGAGGGTGTGGAGGATGGTGGCGTTGTAATCGCGCACCTCCACCGGCTTGTCGGTGACCCGGAAGGAGAAATCGTCGGTACTGCCGTATTCGATGCCGCCTTTGATGCCGCCGCCGGCCATCCAGGAGGTGTAGCACTTGGCGTGGTGGTCGCGGCCGTCGCCACCCTGGGAGTAGACGGTGCGGCCGAATTCGCCGCCCCAGGTGACCAGGGTGTCGGTGAACATGCCGCGCTGTTTCAGGTCGGTGATGAGAGCCCAGGTGGCGCGGTCGGTGGCGGCGCAGAGCTTGGGCAGATCGCCGGTCAGGCCGCCGTGCAGGTCCCAGCCGCGGCGGTAGACCTGGGTCATGCGGACACCGCGCTCGGCCATACGACGGGCCATCAGGCAATTGAAAGGGAAGGATCCGGGGATCTTGGCTTCGTCGCCGTACAGGGCCCAGGTGCTGGCGGGCTCGTCCGATAGGTCGGAGAGCTCGGGGATGCTGGTCTGCATGCGGAATGCCATTTCGCTCTGGGCGATGCGGGCCGTGGTTTCGGGATCGCCGTAGGCCGAGGCGCTGCGTTGGTTAAGGGCCTGGACGCCATCAAGCATGGCGCGGCGCTGATCGCGAGGCAGGCCCTTGGGGTCGTTGAGGAAGAGGACGGGTGAGCCGCTGGGGCGGAGCATGACTCCGGCGTGTTTGCTGCTCAGGAAGCCGCTGCCCCAGAGGCGGGAGGTGAGGACCTGCATGTTGCCGATATGGGGGGTGGTGGACATCAGGACAACGAAGGCGGGCAGGTTCTGGTTGCTGCTGCCGAGGCCGTAGGAGAGCCAGGAGCCGAGGCAGGGGCGACCGGCGAACATGGCGCCGGTGTTGGCGAGGAGGATGGCGGGTTCATGGTTGATCGCGTCCGTCCGCATCGATTTGATGACGGCGATATCGTCGACCAGCTTGGCGGTGTGGGGCAGCAGCTCGGAGACCCAGCGGCCGCACTGGCCATGCTGCTGGAACTTCCACGGCGAGGCGCGCACCGGGAAGCTGGACTGGCCGGCGGTCATGCCGGTGGGTTGGAAGTCCTTGCCGAGCACCGAGGGCGGCAGGTCCTTGCCGTTGAAGGCGGCAAGGCCTGGCTTGTAGTCCCACAGATCCATTTGGGGAGGGCCGCCGGACATGAAGAGGGAGATGACGCGTTTGGCGCTGCCTTTGAAGTGGCCGCCGGGAACCGCGGCGCCGGGGATCGGCGCTTCGGCGGCGAAGGCCTCCTGGCCGAAGAGGCTGCCGAGGGCGGCGGCGCCGAGGACCTGGGTGCCGAGAGAGAGGAAGCTTCGGCGGCTGGTCTGCCATTGCATCTGCGAGAGGGTGTCGGGATCGAAGGACATGGGAGGCCTCACTTGTTGAGGAATTCGTCGAGATTGAAGAACTGGTGCGCGGCCATCATCCAGACCGCCTGTTCGGCGTCGGGGATGCCCGCGTCTTTGGGCGATTCGCCGAGCTTAAGGAGCTCAGCCGCTTCGGCTGGGTGGCTGCCGTAGTGGCTGCGGAAAGACTCGAGGCTCTTGGTGAGGATGGCGGTCTCTTCGGCGTCGAGGGGACGTCCAAGGGTGGCGCGGGCGAGGATTTCGAGCCTTCCGGCGTCTCCGGTTCCACCCTCGGTGATGGCGCGCCTGCCGAGGTGACGTGCGGCCTCGAGGAGTTGGACGTTGTTGAAGAGGACGAGGGCGGCGAGCGGGGTGTTGGTGCGGGGACGTCGGACGCAGGCGATCTGGCGGTCGGGGGCATCCATGACTTCCTGGTCGGGCATGATAGCCATGCGTTTCCAGTAGGTGTAGAGGCTGCGGCGATAGAGAGCTTCGCCGTGCTCCTGGGAGTAGCTGCCGGCGGAGCCGGCTTCCCAAACGCCGGGCGGTTGGTAGGGGCGAACGCTTGGGCCGCCTTGTTTCTCGACCATCAGACCGGAACTGAAGAGGGCGCTGTCGCGGATCATCTCGGCATCCATGCGGAAGCGGGGACCGCGGGCGAGGAGGATGTTCTTCGGGTCGCGGGCGTAGGCTTCGGGGGGCGCCTTGGCGTCCTGACGGTAGGTGGCGGAGAGGACGATGCGGCGGTAAAGGCGCTTGAAGCTCCAGCCCTGGTCGCGGAAATCGACGGCGAGGGTGTCGAGCAGCTCCGGGTTGGAGGGGCGCTCTCCGACGATGCCGAAGTCGTCGCTGCTTTCCACCAGGCCGATGCCGAAGAGCTCCTGCCAGACGCGGTTGACGGCGGTGCGGGCGAAGAGCGGATTGTCTTTGATTGTCCACTCGGCGAGTTGGCGGCGGTCGCCGCCCTCGACGCGTCCGGGGAGGAAGCTGGGAGTTGCGGGGGCGACCCTTTCCAACCGGGCATTGTAGGCGCCGCGGTCCATGACGTTGGTGTAGGGCAGGGTGGGGGCCTCCTTGCAGACCAGGGTGACCTGGCCGCCGGCGGAGGCGGCGGCGATCTGGGCATCAAGGGCGGCGATCCTGTCTTGGAGGCGGCGGGCTTCGGCATCGCGGGAGGCGAAGACGCGGCTTAGAATCCAGCGCTGATCGGGGCTGAAGGTGGCCGTCTTGGCGGCGAGGATGGTAGCGGCGGCATGGTCGAAGGGCAGGCGGGCGACCTCCTCGGGGCTGAGGACGCGACGATAGATCCGCAGATCCTGCTGCGCCGACTCCTGCGCCTGGCTGCCGATCAGGCGGCGGCCGACATGCAGAGGGACGGCAGTGCGCAAAGAACCCTTGAGGCTGTCGTGCTCGATCTTCACGGGGAGGGCTTGGCCGTCGCGGTAGATCTTGACGCCGGCGGCCTTGCCGCTGCCGTCATAGGTGAAGAGGACATGGATCCATTGGTCATGCGGGATGCCTTGAGCGGAGACTTCGATGGAGTCGCCAGGGAAGGTCGAGGAGAGGATGACCTTAAGGCTCTGGCCGCTGGCATGGAGGTCCCACCCGCGGTAGTGGGCGCCGGGACGGTCGTCCATGCGTGAGAGGAAACTGCCGGCGCCAGCACCGCCGAAGTGGCTGTGCAGGCGGACCCAGCCGCCGGCGGAGAAGGGCTGGGACTTGTCGAAATCGCCGGCTTCGGGCAGGGCCAGAATGGTGTTGGACGAGAGGCGGAAGCTTTCCCACAAGTGGGTCATTTCTCTCCATGCGGGAGCTGGACCTGTGATGGTGTATTTCTCCTCGCGTCCGGGGGCACGGTTGTGCGCCAGCTCACCCTTGCCTTCGTCGAGGGGCAGCCAGGTCTCCAGGCCGGAGGGGTCGACGGCGCTTGGCAGGTTCTGGCCGGCGGTGATCCAGGCCTGGAGACCGCCGAGGTGGGCATCAAGAGCCTTCTGCACCTGGGCGCGTTCGGCCCATAGTGCGTCGGCCTCGGCGCGTTTGGCGGGAGTGGGGACGACATAGTTGGGCGGCCAGTAGGGTTTATCGAGGGTGTTGGGGTGTTCGGCGAGGTTGTTGAAATAAGCGCCGAGAGAATAGGCGTCCTTGGCGGTGATCGGGTCGTATTTGTGGTCATGGCACTCGGCGCACTGCATCGTCAGGCCGAGGAAGAGGGCCCCGTAGGCGGCGCTGCGTTCCTTGTGGAGGTTGGCGCGTAGCTCTTGGAGGATGGTGCCGCCCTCGCCGGTGGCGATGCCGTTGCGGATGAAGCCGCTGGCGACCACGGCGTCGATCGAATCGCCGTCGAGGTCACCGGCGAGCTGTTCGCGGGTGAAACGGTCATAGGGCTTGTCGGCGTTGAAGGAGCGGATGACGTAGTCGCGCCAGGGCCAGATGTTGCGGAGGCCATCGCTGTGAATGCCGTGGGTGTCGGCGTAGCGGGAGTAGTCGAGCCAGTGGCGGGAGCGGTGTTCGCCGTAGCGGGGGCTGGCGAGGAGACGGTCGACCTGCGTTTCATAGGCCTGGTCGGTGGGGGCGGGGTCATTGACAAAGGTCGCAATTTCGGCCGGTGTCGGCGGCAGGCCGGTGAGGTCGAGGCTGACCCGGCGGAGCAGCGCGGCACGTCCGGCTTCAGCGTTGGGTTTAAGTCCGGCGGCCTCGAGTTTGGCGAGGACGTAGCGGTCGAGCTCGTTCTTGACCCAGGATTTTTGCGACACCGCAGGCAGCGCCGCTTTGACCGGAGCCTCGAAGGCCCAGTGATCGCGGAATTCCGCGCCTTCGAAAATCCAACGACGCAACATCTTGATCTGCTCCGGCTTGAGCGCCTTGTCGGGATCCTGGGGCATGAGCTCGTCGGGATCGTGACTCTCGACTCGGTTTACCAGCTCGCTGAGATCGGGTCTTCCGGGCACGATGGCGTGTCTGCCTTCTTCGTTTTTGAAGGAAAGAGCTTTCTCGCGGATATCCAATCGCAGCTTGGCCTTGCGGTGCGAGGCGTCGGGGCCGTGGCAGTGGTAACAGGCGTTGGAAAGGATCGGCTGGATGTCGCGGTTGTAGTCGAGCTTGGCGGTCGCAGGAGCTGCGCTCGCCTGCGGCCTTGGCGCGACGACCGCGCCGGGCTCGGCTGCCGGTTTGCAGGCATTCAGGCTCAATGCCAAAATGAGGAAGATGGCGCTTCTGTTGAAAATCATGTAGGACTCACTCATTCGGGGGTTGGGGAAGTGGATTGACTGGCGTGTAATGAGGCACGCGCCTTGTTGGCTCGCGGAATTTCGGGCCACAGTTGATCGGCAAGCGCCATGGCCTCTTCCATCGAACGCCGCAAGTGCGCCGTCAGCACCGTCGCCGCGCGAACTGCATCGCCACTCGTCATACCTTGGTAAATGGCGCGATGCTCAGCTTGAGCGATGGGGAGCTGCGCCACTTCGAAGTAGGTGCGCCCCATGTAATCACTCATGGAGGGGAGCAAGGAGGCGTGGATGGCGCTGATAAAGGCATTGTCGCTCAGGGCCACCAAGGCATGATGGAAGGCCCAGTCCGCCTGTCCAAAGGCCTGAATGTCGTCCTGCGAGCTCTCTAAAAGCTCGAAGCAACGCGTCAACTCAGCGCTCAAACTCGGCTGGCTCAAGGCCCGTGCCGTGGCGGCCCAAATGGCGCCGGTCTCCAGAATGAGACGCGCCTCCATCATTTCCTTGGCCGCCGCCGCCGTTTGCGCCGTCAAGCCAAAACGATTCACCGCCGCCGCCACTTGACTGACATCGCGATCACACACATAGGTGCCGCTGCCATGGCTCGACTTGATTAAGCCCCCCGCCTGCAATCGGCGCAAGGCCTCCCGCACCGGAGTGCGACTCACGCCAAAACGCGCACACAGGGTGTTTTCAGTGCTGAAAAGATCCCCGGCCTGATACTCCCCTGCGAGAATTTCACGCTCGAGGATCACGGCAATTTTATCGATCATGGATGCTCGCATAAGCCCAATCAACTCCGTCGTTTCATAAGTTGTATACATCTTTATGAGTCTTCCCTTTGGCACATGTTCCCGGAGATTCCGATGTCCTCAGTTTTTTCGATGTGCTTTCTGATCCCTCAAGGAATCCAAGTTGCCGCGGCAGCTTGGCATGATCCTGACCATTATGTGTACAAATCACGCATGGAGCTATTTTCCAGGAAGCCCCCATGATCGCCGATCACCCAAAATTTCCTCGCCCGGCTAGCCGATCCTTTTCAGGTGTCGGCGCTGCTCGACGCCCTGCCCGAGCTGTATTTCTACGCCAAGGACCGATACAGCCGCTTCGTCATGGCCAACGCCGCCGAGATCGAGCTGCTCGGCCTGAGTTCGCTGGAACAGATGCTGGGTAAAAGCGACCGCGACTTCTTCGAACCGGCCATCGCCGCGCTTTACATCGAGGAAGACCGGCAAGTGCTGGCGGGGGAACGTATCCTCAACAAAAAATGGATGGCGCCAGACGCCAAGGGCCACATCCGCTGGTATCTCTCCAGCAAAATCCCTCTCCACGGCCTAGACGGATCGATCTAAAAACCGCAGCAGAGGAATGGAACCGGGTTGAAAGGTTGAAAGGTTGAAACGCAAGCGCATGAACAACAGCAACAAGAGCCGATTCTAAGAGCAATGTTCAGGGGCGGCGAAGATGACTGCCGAAGCTTTTCTTCATAGTCGTTAGTTGTTGCTGCTGCAGCTA
>CAMCSH010000029.1 GCA_945877655.1 Lentisphaera araneosa HTCC2155
TCGATTTCGGCTTCGATCTCGACGCTCCTCTCCAGACCACAATCAGTCGGTCACCGGAACTTCGACTCACCCAGTCTTCAAGAGCGAAAATCGTAACTCAGGAGACAGCCTAATGAAATACAGACTTGCACAGAATGTTGTAAAGAAGCCAACCTTTCAACCTTTCAACCCGGTTCCATTCCTCTGCTGCGGTTTTTAGGTTAAAAGCGGCGGCGAGGGCTTTGCGGGCGATCGGTCCGGCGAGTCCGGGCATCGCGATGATTATCCAGGCGCAGCAATTGAAACAGGATCAAGGCGCCGCCTGATCCTGCCCCCCCCCCGGCCAGCTGGGGCTGCCAAAGACCAAGGAGAAGAACTCGTGACTCTCGAGATCTTCAATAGAATAATTAATTCCAAATATAGAAACATCTCGAATTCAATCTGTGCATTGGGAACAGGAAGCCGCTAAAGCATATCTTTGAGTGAAACCGCAACGAGTTGAACCTAAAGGAGCGCTTCATGAAATGCCTGGCCCGCGCTCAGCGAATTAGAGGCCTGGGGCAAGTGATCCCTGCTGCTCTCCACTGGGCTCGCCGACATCCTGCCGGTTGGGCTTATGGAGTGTAACCAGGAACAAGCCGGCAGGATGCCGGCGAGCCCAGTAGAGAACGCAGAACAAGCCGGCAGGATGCCGACGAGCCAATGAGGGGTACTCAACATGTTTGAATGGATACTGACTTTCACCTTGGTTGGAGTCGCTGCGCAAGAGCCGTGCGACTTCCAGCCGCAGGCGGCGCTGAGCACGGACGAGAGCGTGATCGTCGCCGGGGCCGACGATCAGCTTTGCGTCCTCCGCAAGGATCGGATCGAGCGACTCAAGGTCGCACCCGGCATCGTCCGCATGCGCCAGCAGAATGGCAAGATCTACGCCCTCGTCTCGGGTCGGGAATCGAGCTTGCTCATCCTTGATGTCAAGACCTTGAAGATTGAAAGCCGCATCCCCTGCGGACACTTCGCCGCGGACTTCGTTATGCGAGGCTCGCAAATCTTTTTCAGCCATCCGCACAGCCATCTCATCCGCTGCCTTGATCTCAATGGCCGCGAGGTGTGGAGCCGCGAAGCGCCGCGCGAACCGGAGCGTCTGGTCCTCAGCCTCGACGGCAATGATCTCTGGGTAGCTACCCGTCTGCCAAGCCAGGCGGCCACCGGCAAACTCAGCTGCTGCCGCGTCCTGCGACTCGATCCGGCCAACGGTTCGATCCGCGACAGCCTCGACCTGCCCGATGGCAGCACCGGCCTGAAGGATCTGATCCTCAGCGCCGACGGCAAGCGTCTGTATTGCAGCTTCGTCCTCGCCCGCCACCGCGTTCCCGCGACCCAGATCAGCCGCGGCTGGGTCAACACCAACGCCCTCGGCATCATCGATTGCGCCGCCCGCAAAAGTACGGTGGTGCTGCTCGACGACATCGATCATGGCGCCGCCAATCCCTGGGGCTTGGCCCAAGTCAAAGGCAAGCTCGCGGTCAGCCTCAGCGGCGCCCGGGAACTGATGCTTATCGACGAAGCCGTGATGCTGAAAAAGATCGACGCCGTTGCCGAGGCCGAGCGCCCCGCTCTTGCCAACCAATTGTCCTTCCTACATTCCTGCTCGACTCGTCACGCCGTCAAAACCGAGGGCGCCCGCGCCGTCGTCGTTCACCAGGAGAGCTTTGTCAGCCTCGGTTATTTCTCCAATTCCGTGCAGAGTTTTTCCTCCGATGGCGAAGCTGGAGCCGAAGTCAAGATCAGTGCTCCGGCCACGTCTCCCGCCCGTCTCGGCGAAGCCCTCTTCCACGACGCCCGTTCCGGCTTCCAGTCCTGGCAGAGCTGCTCCAGCTGCCACCCCGGCGCAAGCGTCGACGGTCTGAGCTGGGACCGCCCTTATGATTTCGGCCATTCCCGCAAGACCAAGACCCTGCTGGGTGCGACGCTCACAGCGCCGAGTTCGATCACCGGCATCCGTTCCGATTCCCGCGCAGCCAGCCGCGCAGCCTTCGAATTCAACGGCAGCGTTCCCGAAGAAGCCCAGCTCGACCAGATTGGCGCTTATTTCGCTTCGCTCAAACCCCTGCCCAGCCCGAGATTATTCGCCGATGGCAGTCTCAACCCCTTGGCCAAACGTGGCCGCGAGGTCTTCGAATCCGCTTCCTGCAGCGACTGCCACAGCGGTGACTTGTTGACCAACCGCAAGATGAAAGACGTCGGCACTGGCGACGGCGATGAAGCCGGCCGCAAATACGACGTCCCTTCTCTGCGCGAGGTGTGGCGCAACGCCCCTTACCTGCACGACGGCCGCGCCGCGAGCCTCGAGTCGATCTTCAACGACCACAACGCCCAGAAGAAACACGGCGAGGCCCACGAGCTCAAAGACGCCGATTTCGCCGCGCTGATGGAATATCTGCGGAGCTTGTGAGAGCCCCTTGTGTTCCATTGCAGAATCGAGTATTTGAGTCACTTGATGCCGTGCGCAAGCAGGCTGCCATCGCGATGGAGGTATTTGCCTATGACCACCGCGCAGTGAGCCGCCTGACTGCCTGGTCATGGGACTTCAGGCTAGTATCAGCTTGATTAAAAAAACGTTCATAAAAATCATTTTGATTTCAAAAAGGAATCAAAACACCAGCCTCCCCTCCTCACGCAAGCTGCAGTAGCGCAAAGGCCCGTGAGCGGCGGAGCCGACGATGATGTGATCGAGCAATTCGACTCCCATGACCTGCCCGGCCGCGATCAAGCCCTCGGTCACCTTGATATCCTGCGGCGAAGGCGACGGATCGCCGGAGGGGTGGTTGTGGGCGACAATGATCCGGGCGCAATCGTGACGGACGGCGCGCCGGTAGACTTCGCGAGGATGAACGCTGCTGCGGTCAAGCGTGCCGCGGGTGATCATTTCACTGCGCAAAAAGCGGTTGCGGGTGTCGAGCAGGATGAGGTGAAACTCCTCCTGATCAGGTGTTTCGAGACGGGATAGGACCAGCCGCGCCACCATCGCCGGTTCACTGAGAAGCGGCTGATCCACCGGCAGCTCCCTCGCCAAACGGCGAGCCAGCTCGAAAACGGCACGCAGGGAACAGGCTTTCGCCGCGCCGATGCCCTTGATCCGGCGAAGCTCGACCACATCGTAACGCCCAAGTCGCCCGAGCTGATTGTCGGCATGTGCGATCAGTTGACGCCCAAGCTCGACTGCTGAGGTGTCGGCACAGCCCGAGCCGATGATGATGCCGAGCAGCTCCGCATCGCTGAGCGAGGCCACCCCGCCCTGCATCAGTTTTTCCCTAGGACGCTCCGATTCCGCAAGCTCGCTGATTTTAGGCCAGGCCATGATTTCTCTCCTTGTGGCTGATTCATCATATCATCACAAAAAAGCGCTTACAAGATTAAGCCACTGAAAAAATCTGTATTTCGACAGCAATGATCACTCCAAGTTTGTTTTTTAGCGATGGGAGAGCATATTTGGCGCCGATCTGTACCCGTAGCTCAGCTGGATAGAGCGAAGGTTTCCGAAACCTTAGGTCGGTGGTTCGAACCCACTCGGGTATACCATTTTTAGGCTTGATAGTCAAGCACTTAGAGGCTCCCGCAAGAGATTGCGGGGCTTTTTTGCGCATCCTCACCGCAGGAGATGCACTTTTTCCTTGCTTCACTAGGCTCGCAAGCTTTGCCAAGTGAGAGAAGCGGATTCATCTTAGCGCAAGCCTAAGGATCCCCCACCATGAATGCAATGCCTTGCTGGCCTGCCGGCACCCAGTCGCCTTTGGTCTTCATGGATTCCGGCATCGGCGGCCTGTCGATCTTAGCCGCGGTGCGCCGCCAGCTCCCTGGTCTGCCGGTGCTGATGATCGCCGACAACGAGGGCTTCCCTTACGGCACCAAGCCGGAAAGCGTCGTGCTGGACCGCCTGCTGACTCTGGCCGAACATTTGATCGCCCCCCTTCATCCACGCGGCATCGTCATCGCCTGCAACACCGCCAGCACCCTTGCCCTGCCTGCCTTGCGGGAAAAATACAGCCTCCCGGTGATCGGCGTCGTCCCCGCCCTCAAACCCGCCGCCGCCTTGAGTCAGAAGAAACATGTCGGCCTGCTCGCCACCCCGGCGACGGTGGGGCGGCCCTACACGCAAAAACTCATCGACGATTTCTGCCAAGGCGTACGCGTCGACATGTTGGGTTCACGCGAACTGGTTTTGGCGGCGGAAGCCAAGGCCCGCGGCGTCGAGCTGCCGGAGAATCTCATCGCCGATGCGGTCCGGCCCTTCCGCCATCTTGAAGGCGGCTGCCCCGACGTCATCGTTCTCGGCTGCACCCATTTCCCCTTTCTGCGCGACGAAATCCTGCGGGAATTGCCCGAAGGCGTGAACTTGATTGACAGCTCGGACGCGGTGGCGCGCCAGGTTCGTCGTCTGATCGGCGACTTCCCCGGGCCTCTTGCCGAGGCCGCGATCCACTTCACCGCCGAGGCAGCGGATTTGCATCGCCTGACCCCATTCCTGCGGCGGCTCGGGATCTGCCGCGTCAGCACGCCGCGGCAATCCTGGCTGATTGAATCCGAGAGCCCGAAAAATGCGTGAGCCGCAAAATATGCCAAGCTCCACGGCGTTGCAGGGCCAGAGAGGAGCAAGGATGGATTTACAATCGCCAGATGACAGGCAGCTCATCGAGAACTACCTCAACGGCGATGATTCGGCCTTCACCTCTCTCTACGAAAGGTATAAATCACCCGTGTTTGCCCACCTCAACCGCATGCTTCCCGGCCAAAGCGCCCTGGTGGACGACCTCTTCCAGCAGGCCTGGGTGAAGGTCATCTCCAAGCTGCCCGAATACCGAGATCAGCAGACCTTCCTCGCTTGGGTCTTGCGGATTGCGCACAACCTAGGCATCGATCACTTTCGCCGCCAGACCCGCCGCCCCACCGACTCCCTCGATGCCGGCCACGACCGCGCCGGAGAAGGTCCGATGCCCCACCATCAAAGTGAAATCAAAGATCTGGCCAGCGCCGTCGCCGCCGCCGTCAGCCAGCTTCCCGAGGAGCAGCGCGCCGTCTTCCTCCTCCGCCAGGAAGGCGTCGCCTTCAAGGAAATCGCCGAGATCCAAGGCACCAATGTCAACACCGCCCTCGGCCGCATGCACTACGCCATCAACAAACTTCGCGCCACTTTGAAAGACTGGCGCTAAACGGAGAACCACCATGCAACACTGTGAAAAACACCAGCAGGACTTCCTGCTCAATGGCGACAGCCCGCACCTGCGCGACTGCCCCGAATGCGCCGCCTTCGCTCGCGATTCCGGCCGCTTCCTCGCCGCCCGCCTGCCGCCGATGGCGCCGTCGAAAAACTCCGACCGCTTCATCATCGCCCACGCCGCCGCGGCACGCCCGGCGCGAGTGTCGAAATGGAGCCGTGGGCGGCTCCTCGCCGCCGCCGCCCTGCCAGCTGCAGCCGCCTTGATTTTCTGCCTTCTGCCAGCCAACCAGAAAGTCGCCCAGGAAGGCGCGACTCGCCCGATTGCCCACAGCCAGCCGCAAGCTCCAACAGAAAGCGCCCCAGTCCTCGACCTCGGCGGCGCCTGCATCAACGAAGAGCTCAAAGTGCTCGAGCAGGATCTGATGACCTTGGACGCCGATTTGACCTTCGTCAGCAATTGAGAGGATTTTTATGATCACCCCGCTTCTCCTCGCCCTCCTCCTCCAATCCGGAGATGCCCCCGCGCCCGCTCCGGTTGCGCCCGCCGTGCCCTCGCAGGAGGACAAAAACGATCACAAAATCAAGCTGATGAGCCAGATCCGGGCTCATCTGAGCAAGAACGATCCGGAACGCCTAGCCAAGCTGCAGGACATGGTGTGGAGCGACCCGATGGAGTTCCAGCGAGAAATCCAGAAAGTCGCCGCCGAGATGCGCTCCCAAGGTCTGCTGGCCTTGGAAAAACGCCACGAGGGACGAGGTAAAGGCGAGGGGAAAAACGATGGCGATTACGAACGGTTCACTAAAGACCCCGTTCTCGCGACGCGACTGAAAAAACTGCGCCAGGAGGATCCGGAAAAGTTCCACCAGGAAATCCGCCGCTTGATGGAAGAGCGCAAGAACAAGAACGAAGATAGCGGGGTGAAAAAAAGCTCCGCAGCGCTCGAACTTGCGTCCAAAAAATGGCGTGAAGCTCCGACTGAAGGCAAGGAGGCGGCCCTTGCGGAACTTCGCCTTGCGGTCACCGCCCATTTCGATGCCGATTTCAAGGCCAAGGAGAATTCCGCCGAACGGATCAGTAAAGAGACCGAACGGATCAAGGCCGACCTTGAGAAACGCCGCGCCGAACGCGATGCCCGCATCGAGGAAATCCTGAAGCGTATCACTTCCGGCAAATGATTCCGTTCCACACCTCGAACGCATAAACCGCTTCAGGCGGTTTTTGCGTTCGTCGCTCTCGCGGCTCGTCACTCCACTTCGATCTCGACCTCGTAGCCCGATTGTGAGCGGATGTTGAGGACCCCGGCTTCGAAGATCAGGTACTGACCCCGGATGCCGATCAAGGGGGAGTGAATGAGTGGCGATTTGTCAAAATTGAAGGAGTTCGAGATCTTGCTCGGCCAGCTCAGATGCGGGTAGGCAAAACGGAGCAGGCGGCCGGAGGGCAGCAGGTGCTCCTGTTGAGACGGCGTCAGGAGGGAGCGGGCGTGCGCCAGGCACTGGTCGAAGGGGGTGTCGCAAGTCTCGTTGACCAGCATGCGTTTCCAGTTGGTCTTGTCGCTCATTTCATGGGAGATGGCGAACTCGGCCTCGCCGACTTCTTTGCGCGAGGGAAAGAGGCCGATGATCAGGGCTTCGCTGGCGCCTTGGTCGATGAAGCGTGTTGGAACCTGGGTGCCGCGGGTGATGCCGACCTTGAGGCCGGAGCTGCGTGCGAGGTAGAGAGCGTGTTCCTGGAAGCAGTGTTTGAGTCCCCAATCTGGGTCGCGGCAGGTGCCTTTGTCGAAGTGGCAGGTGTGCGGCTTCATGACGCACATGTCGGTCTCGGCGAGGGTGCTGAAGCAACGCCAGCAGTAGCCGTCGGAGAAGCTCTTTTTAGTGCCCTTGCCACAATTGACGCAGAAGATCTTGCCGCTCGGGCGAAGGCGGATTTCGCGACTAAGGAGGGCGTTCATCGGCAAGGTCGCGGTCACCTCGTCGGTTTTGCTGCCGGGTTTGCACAGTTCGAGAGTGTAGTCAACGGCGTCGTCGGCGCCGTGACTGACGCGCATTTTGCGCAGGCAGCCGCTGATTGTCATGGGAGAGAACCGGGTTGAAAGGTTGAAAGGTTGAAAGGTCAACAGAAAGCAATGGCGAGCAGGGGTCGCTGAGAGCGTTGGTTGACGAGCTGGGAGCATTCGATCAAAGCGTCAAAAATCTCGGGACATCGTTTTTTGAATTCACACGAATCTGTGGTCTGGATCAGTAACGATTCATCATCGGAGAGATCGGTCAGGCAATCGATCCAAGCATTCATGTTTTTGCCGTAGAAGTCGGGAAAACCGAGAGATGCGGAAAAAACATCGTGAAAGGATGTCCAGTCGACAATCTCACTTCCGCGGATCACGATGTTTTTCATATTGCTCGCCTTTCAACCTTTCAACCTTTCAACCTCGCTTAGATCACATCGAACCGATGACGTCTTCGAGGAAGCTTTCATCGAGAGCGATGGAGTAGCTGCCGCCGTCGAATTCCTTCATGTGGCCGATGCCGTGCATGAGGACGAAGCGGATGCGGCCGCCACGGCTCTTCTTGTCGGTGTGCATCTTGGCGACCAGTTCGGCGACGGGGATGCGTTCGGGGACGCGCATCGGCAGGCCGCAGGCGGCGAGCAGGGCGATGACGCGTTTTTCGTCGTCGGCGCTGATCGTGCCGAGCTGGCGGGCGATGGCGCATTGGACGGCGAGGCCGATGGCGACGCATTCGCCGTGGAGGAGCTCGTAGCCCATCAGAGTTTCGAGGGCGCGTCCGGCGGTGTGGCCGAGGTTGAGCACTTGGCGGAGATTGGATTCGCGTTCATCGCGGACGACGACGGATTGCTTGATCTCGCAGTTTTTCCAAGCGATATGTTCGCAGGCGGCGGCATCGAGGGCGCAGGTCTTGGGCGAGGCGATGTCGGCGATATGCTTCTCCAGCCAGAGGAAGAAGTCGGCATCGGCGAGGCAGGCGTGTTTGATCGTCTCGGCGAGGCCACTGCGGATTTCACGGGCGGGCAGGGTCTTCCAAGTGTCGATGTCGATGTAGACCTTGCGCGGTTGGTTGAAGAGGCCGATGAGGTTGGTGGCTGCGGGGGTGTCGACAGCGGTCTTGCCGCCGACCGAGGCGTCTGCGGCGGAGAGGAGGGTGGTGGAGTAGGTGAGGAAGGGGATGCCGCGGCCGAAGGTGCCGGCGGCGAAGCCGGCGAGGTCGCTGACGACGCCGCCGCCGAGGGCGATGAGGCCGGAGTCGCGGTTGAAGCCGGCGGCGAGCATGTCGTCTTCGAGCTTGGCCTTGGTCTCGCGGGTCTTGTAGATCTCGCCGGCGGGGAAGGTGAAGAGGGTGACCTTGTGGACTCCGGCGGCATTGAGCGCCTTGAGGGCTTCGTGGGCGTAGAGGCTGGCGACCTTTTCGTCGGCGACGAGAGCGATGCGGTTGGCGCCGGGGAGGATGCCGTGGGCGACGTCGTGGGCCATGGTGGCGAAGAGGCCGCGTCCGATGGCGATATCATAGGAATCATCGACGACGCGTTTCAGGGGGACGTGGAATTTCATCTTGAGGGGGCTCCGGTTGTCGGGAAAGCTAGGGCGGCGGCGGCGGATGGCAAGGGCACGGACTTTAAGTTCAGAGTAGGCGATGACAGGGCCGAGGCAAAAGCGCGACTGGCAGTATCTTCGGGGTCTTGCAAGAATTTCAAGGAGAAACTCATGTCTGGTTTCATCTTCGCGTCGGTCGAAAATCAGGGCTCGGTGTTGCGTCAACTGTTGGTCCAAGGCGGCACGACGCTGATCATTCTGATCGTCATGTCGGTGCTTTGCGTCACCTTGTTCGTTTATCTGTATCTGCACATCCGGCCGGAAATGGTAGCGCCGAAAGCAGTGATGGAGGAGATGGAGAAGCTGGCGCGCGGCAAGGATCACCAGGGTTTGCATCGGGTCTGCGCGACGGTGGAATGTCCGGCGACGGCGGTGGTGGCGGCGGCGACTGAAGAAGCGGTTGCCGGCGGCGAAGATGTGATTGCGATGCGCGATGCGGCGGAATCGGAAGGTTCGGTGCAGGCGGCGGCGATGGGATCGAAAGTGCGCTGGCTGCTCGATATCGCGGTGGTGGCACCGATGATCGGTCTTCTTGGCACGGTGGTCGGTATGCGCGAGGCTTTTGCCGGGGTGCAGTCCGACATTGAAAAGGTCAAGCCGGTCCTGCTTGCCGGCGGTGTGGCGAAAGCTTTGATCACGACGGCGGGCGGCATCGTCCTCGGGGTGATGGCGATGATTCTTTATGCGGTGATGCGTCACCGTTGCGACGCGGCGGTCTCGGTGCTGCAGACGCGCGCCGGCCGGGTCGTCCGCATCCTCTGCCGCCGCTGAGGCCGAGATGGACTTCCGCCGCCGCCAGAATCGCGAAGAAGTGGGCTTCCAGCTCACTCCCATGGCCGACCTGTTTTTTGTCCTCATCATTTTCTTCATGACGATGTGGATCTACAAGGAATACGAGCGCAATCTCGAAGTGGTGGTGCCGAAGGCGAGTTCGGGCAAGAATTCCGATCGAGCACCGGCAGAACTGATCGTCAACGTCACCCGGGGCGGCCGCTTCATCATCAACGGCGTGGATAAAACCCCCGCCTCACTTGATCTGATGCTGCAGGCGGTCGCTTCCTACGACCGGGCCCAGCCGGTGATCATCCGCGCCGATGCGGAAGCGCCGCACCGGTTTTTCGTCACCGTCTTCGATCTTTGCCAGAAGAATGGACTCGAGAACGTCCGCATCGCGACCTTGCCGCCTGAGAAGTGAGCTAGGCCAGCGAATCTTGAACAGGAAAGGGATTCAGAAATGAAAGATGTTTCCGCGATGCTGATGATTTTAGCCACGCCCTTGTGGTGTCTGGCAGCTGATCCGGCGGATGCCGCAAAGCTGAGTCCCGATGCCCGCCCTTTGACGCCGGTTGCGGATGCCAAAGCCCTGACGACACTGCCGTCTCCCTTGCCTCCGGTGTCCTTGGTGCCGGTGGAGGAGCAGTGGGCGATGGCGGAAGGCTTGTTCCGCCGCAGTTTTTTCGACGATGCGGAGACCGAGTACCGAGCTTTGGATCGGGACGGAATCGATGAGTCTCGACGCTGCAAGGTTCTATTGCGTCTGGCCGACTGCGCCGACAAGAAGAAGGCCGCGGCAGCGTCACAGGAGTACTTGGAGCGCTATGTGAAGCTGGAAAAGGATGTCGAGCTGCGGGAGAAGGCTCGTTTGCGAATCGGCATGACCTTGGCGCAGCGCGGCAAGCGGGCTGAAGCCTTGACCATGCTTGCCGGGCTGGATCGCAAGATCGCCAGCGGATCCCTGTGGGAGAGCGGCCGATATGAGAGCGCGCGGATCCTCCTGGCGGAGAAGAAGCGCGACGAAGCGGCGGCGATCTTCGCGGAACTGGCGGCGCTGCCTTGGGATGCCTCCAGTCTGGTGCGCTGCTATGCCAGTTTTGTCCACGGCGAGGATTTACGCGGCAGCAAGAAACAGCAGGAATCTCTCGGCTTTTTCCGTCGCGTCGCCGAAGCCTCGGGGGCACCTCTGGATCTGCGTGAAGCCGCCTGGCTGCGCTGTCTGGAAGTGAAGACCCTGGGAGGCGACGACAACGGTGTGGTCGATCTCTACCAAGCCTTCAAGAGCAGTCTTCCCGATGCGCGACAATTGCCGGAGGCGGCACTGGGCGCCGGACGCGCCTTGCTCACCCTCGGGCGTGCGGCCGAAGCCTTGCGAATTCTCGATGACGGGCGCAGCCTCAGCGGCGCTGCCGGGGCGGATCGCTATATGCTTGTCGGCCTGGCCAGCTACGCACTGCAACGCGATGAAGAAGCCTTGAGCGCCTTCAAGGCGGCGGCCGCTGAGCCGGGATCACAGCAAGTCGCCGCGGCGACGTCGCAGCAGCTGCTCTGCCTGGTGCGCCTGCGGCGGCACGAAGAGTGTCTGAAGCTGGGCCTGCCCTTGCTGGGGGCGGCCATGACGCCCGCGGTTCGTAGCGACGCGGCCTTGGCAATGGCGCGCAGCGCACTGGCTCTGAATCGCGACGCCCGGGCCGATGAATTGCTCGACCTCGCCTTGCGCGACTCCCCACCCGAATGGCCCGCATCGGCGGAGGCGGCGCGGCTTCTGGCGGCTGAACGAGGCCGTCTTGGACAGCATGAAAAAGCCGCCGCAGCCTGGCACATCCTCTACTCCCGGGTGCCCGCGGTGCGCAACGATGCTGAGTTGGAAGAAGCACTGGCTTTGCGACGCGCCAACCAAAACGGCCGGGCAGCCACCATCTATGCCGCATGGCTCGAACGCTGCCGCGAAGAACCACGGCGATTCGATGTCGCCTGTTCCTTGATCGAAACCCTGGCGTCCGATGATCACAGCGATCAGGCCTTCGCCATCATGGCGCAGACGCGTGTCGGTGCCGATCCGGCGCGACTCGCCTGCCTGGATGTGCTTGAAGGACGTCTTCGCTTTCAACGCCATGAAGCCGTTCTTTGTCTGGAGAAGATCGACCAGGCTCTCGCAGCCGCGACTCTTCCTGCCGAGCGGCGAGGCGACGCCCTGCTGCTGCAGGCCATGGCTCGTATGGATCTGCGCCAATCCGAAAAAGCGGCGGACTCGGCGGCCGAGTTGGTCGCTTCGGGTTTGCGTCCGGCCTATGGTTTCGACGGTCCCCGCAAAGAGGTATTCGCCCGGCTTCTGGAAACCTGGGGGCGCGGCCAGGTGGCGGCGCAGCTCTACGCGGAATTGGCCGACGCCCCGGAACCCGCTCTGCGCAGCGCCGCGGCTTCCGGCCGGGCGAGACAGGCGGCTCGCGAAGGGAAATGGGACGATGCGGCGACTGAAGCGGCAAAAGCGCTCGAGCTGGCCGGCGCCGATCGCGGACGGCGGGCGGCAGCGCTCGTCGCCGCCGGCATCGCGGCGAACCGTAACCCCGAACGCTGCTTGCAGCTGCTGACCGAAGCTCTGGCACTCTCGCCGGATGATGACGATGACGTCTGTGCCGCGGCGACTCTTCTGGCCGAGATCCGGGCAAGTCGCGGCGAACACGCCGAGGTGATGCGCCTCGCCGCGCGGGCCTGGGTGACACGCAGCCACCCCCTGTGGACACCCCGGGCACTGCTGGCGGCGCGGGCGGCGGCGAAGGCCTTGAACAAACCCGAAGAGGCCGCCGGCTTGGAGAAAGAACTGCGGCAACGCTACCCCGCGGTGCAGATTCCTGTTGATAAGAATGAAATTCTCACGCCTGTACCATCAAAATGACTTTGCGCTCAGCGCAGTCCGGTTATATTGGGTCGATCCGGTTCGTCCGGTTAAATCGTAAGCTGAAGGATGTTAAACATGCCCGTCCCGAAAGTCATCATCTTGTCTGAAGTCATGCGCGGCAAGAGCTTCGAACTGACCAAAGACCTCTACTCCATCGGCCGCTCGGAAGAGCGCGATGTCTGCATCCCCGATGGCACCATCAGCTCCTACCACGCGGAACTGATCAAGACCGATGTCGGCTACACCGCTCGCGACTGCAATTCGACCAACGGCACTCGCGTCAACGGCGTCCGGATCACCGAGCAGCCCCTCAACAACAGTGATATCCTGCAGGTCGGCGGCGTCGAAATGCTCTTCGACTGCGAAGACAAGGCCAACGCCACGACCCAGACCACGACCCAGACCAAGATCAACATCGAAGATCTTGATCATACCGTGTATGCTCCCAACAACGCCAAGATGGGCAATATCTACGGATCTTCGAAGGCCGCCTCCAGTGGTGGCGAAGACTCCAAGGTCAAGATCCTCTTTTACGTCCTGATCGGCGTCTTGGTGGTCATCGTGGTGGTTCTCGCGGTTTTCTTGATCAAAAAATTAAAGTGATAAAGCTACCCCATGAGTAATGACGGCGATCAGAACGGCGATGGCCGCGGCGAAAAACAAGGCGGCTCTTTCCAGGCTTGGTTCTGGTGGCTGCTAGTCATCGGCGTCGTCGTCTTGCTGGTTGTCGTCGGCAACAAACAGGATACTGCAGCAGCCAACAAGGTGCTGTCGCAACCTGAATTCATGGCGAAAATCAATGCCGGCGAAATCGATAATGTGCGCTTTTTCGCCGAAGGTCAAACCTATGTCCAGGTGGAGTATCACATCAAGAATGAAGACAAGGACAAGTGGACCGCCATTTCCATCGTGGGTCCTGAGCGTTTAGCGGAAGTTTTAGAGAAAAAAGGCATTCCATTTACAGTTCGTCGCCAGGACGGCTTCACTGCAATACTGCTCAACTTTGTCCTGCCTCTGCTTCTGATCGGTATCCTCTTCTACTTCCTTTTCGCCCGTCAGATCCGCAATGCCGGCAAAGGCGCCATGCAGTTCGGCAAGTCCCGGGCGCGCCTGATCACTCCGAATGCCGACAAGGTCACCTTCAAGGATGTTGCCGGCATTGATGAAGCTCGCTCGGAAGTCGAGGAAATCGTCGACTTCCTGCGCGAGCCGGCGAAATACCGCAATCTCGGTGGCCGCCTACCCAAGGGTTGCCTGATGGTCGGCCCTCCCGGCACCGGCAAGACCCTCTTGGCCCGGGCCATCGCCGGCGAAGCAGGTGTTCCCTTCTACTCCATCTCCGGTTCGGACTTCGTCGAAATGTTCGTCGGTGTCGGCGCCAGCCGCGTCCGCGACCTTTTCGAACAGGCCAAGAAGAGCCAGCCCTGCATCCTCTTCATCGACGAAATCGACGCGGTCGGTCGCGCCCGCAACAATGGCGGTGTCGGTGGTGGTCACGACGAACGCGAACAGACCCTCAACGCCCTCTTGGTCGAGATGGACGGATTCGAAGCCAACTCCTCGGTCATCGTTCTCGCTGCCACCAACCGCGCCGATGTGCTTGACGCCGCCTTGCTGCGCCCCGGTCGCTTCGACCGCCGCATCAGCGTCGACCTCCCCGATGCCAATGGTCGCCTCCAGATCCTCAAGGTCCATGCCCGCAAGGTCAAGATGGACGCCAGTTGCGATCTCGAAACCACCGCCAAGGGCACTCCTGGTTTCTCCGGCGCCGACCTGTCTAGCCTGATCAACGAAGCGGCCCTGATTTCCGCCCGCCGCGGTCTGAAAGCGGTTTCCGCCGCCGAGCTCGAAGAAGCGCGCGACAAAGTCCGTTGGGGCCGTGAACGCCGTTCGATGCGGATGACGCAAAAAGAGCTCCGCAACACCGCTTACCACGAAGCCGGCCACACCATCATCTCGCTTTGCTGCGAACACGCCACCCCTTTGCACAAGGTCACCATCGTCCCTCGCGGCCAAGCTCTCGGCGCCACATTCTTCCTCCCCGATGAAGACAAATATTCCCGCACCCGCAACGAACTCCTCGACTCGATCTGCGTCGCCACTGGCGGCCGTCTGGCCGAAGAGATGGTCTTCGGTGACTTCACCAACGGCGCGGCCGGCGACATCCGTCAAGCCACCGCCGTGGCCCGCAAGATGATCTGCGACTGGGGTATGTCCGGACGCCTCGGCTTCCGCTACTTCGACGATTTAGGCGAAAACCGCCTGTCGAAAGACTTCTCCGACGCCACTGCCCGCATCATCGACGAAGAAGTCCAACTCATCCTTGATCAGCAGATGCAACGCGGCCGCGACATCCTCACCACCCACCGTGATGGCATGGACAAGCTGGCAACGCTTCTTCTCGAAAAAGAGACTCTCAACGCCGACGAAGTTCGCGAGGTTCTCGGCTTTGCGCCCAAGATCAAAGAGGAGCACATCTCAGCTGCGACCTTTGCCCCTGAGGCATCGGCCGTAAAATCTGATAAACCTGACACCCCTGGAAACTTGGAACCGGCGAATGCCTGCACTTGAATTGACTGACAAAGGCCTCCGGCTGCACCTGCACGTGCAGCCCGGCGCCCGTTGTTTTCAGGTCGATGGCCTCCATGGTGATGCGATGAAAGTCAAGATCGCGGCGCCGCCGGTCGACGGCAAGGCCAACGCCGCTCTCTTGGCTTGGATCGGCGAGCTCTTCTCGATCTCGCGTTCAAAAGTTCAGTTGATCAGCGGCGAAACTTCCCGTCGCAAAACCGTGCTACTCGCCAGCGAAGACAAAGCTCAACAAGCCTTGTGGCAAGCCCATGGGCTGCAACTGATCGGAGGCCAAGGATGAAGTCCCGCTCGGTCACCGTCATCAACCCTCTCGGCATTCACGCCCGGCCCTCAGCAATGATCGTCCGCAAGGCCGCCTCTTTCCAGTCGCAGTTCTGGATCGAGAAAAACGGCAGCAAGGTCAATGCCCGCAACATCCTCAACATCATGACTCTTGCCGCATCGAAAGGGACGGTCATGACTCTGATCACCGAGGGTCCCGACGAAGAACAGGCTTTGGCTGCCTTGGCCGAGCTTTTTGACACCGGATTCGGCGAGATCTGAGGCTCAAGCTTTTTGCTGCGGCCTTTGAGAGATCGCGCCCCGCTTGGTGGTTGGTGAAGGGGACGTCGAGGTCCGTAAGGAAGAGAAAGACCCAGTCCTCTGCTGCGGTTTTTAGGTTCAAGGTAAAGCTGAAGAACTAACGCATCTGCATCGGCGTTGTGGGCCGGCAGGATGCCGGCGAGCCCAGTGGTGGAGCTTCACTCGCGAGTCTTGAAAAAGGGCAGCAGCTTCACCGTCATCCACAACGTGCCGATCAGCAAGAGCTGGGTGACGAAGAAAAGCAGTATATCCTCCCAGTCGATTGAGCTGTGTTCGGTGAGCTCTTTCACCGCATAAACGGCGGCCCATATCTGGGAGCCGAAGAGAAAAACCAGTATGGCTCCCAAACTGCTGCGAAGAAAGCCGAAGCTTCGCACTAGGCAAATGGCGACAGGAAAAAAGAGAACGAAAAATGTGACCGAAAGAAGGGGGGCATTCATTTACTTAAACCTCTCAATTAATTAATTTCCGCCGCCTTCTCTCTCGAAAAGGCGGGGGATTGATTCACACTCTATGTCGTCAAACCTCAGTGCGAGCAGCAACCGGACTTGTGCGTGGCGGTTTTTGCGGCGGCCGCGAAGTTCTTCTTGATCTCGTTGAGGGCGGAGCCGGCTTTGAACCAGACGATCTGTTGATCGTTGTAGGTGTGCTTGGCTTCGATGGTCTCGGACGAACCGTCTTTATGGTGGAGAACCACGCTCAGGTTCTTGCCGGGGGCGAAGCTGGCGAGGCCGAGGATGTCGATCTTGTCGCCTTCCTGGACCTTGTCGTAGTCGGCGGCGTTGGCGAAGGTGAGGGCGAGCATGCCCTGCTTCTTGAGGTTGGTCTCGTGGATGCGGGCGAAGGATTTCACCATCACGGCGTGGACGCCGAGGAAGCGGGGTTCCATGGCGGCGTGTTCGCGCGAGGAGCCTTCGCCGTAGTTCTCGTCACCGAAGACGATGGAGCCGATGCCGGCGGCCTTGTAGGCTTTGGCGGCTTCGGGAACCTTGACGTATTCGCCGGAGATCTCGTTCTTGACCTTGTTGGCTTCGCCGTTGACGAAGTTGGTGGCGCCGATCAGGAGGTTGTTGGAGATGTTCTCGAGGTGACCGCGGTACTTGAGCCAGGGGCCGGCCATCGAGATGTGGTCGGTGGTGCACTTGCCTTTGGCTTTGATCAGCAGGGCGGCGCCCTTGATGTCCTGACCGTTCCAGATGGTGAAGGGCTCGAGCTTCTGCAGGCGGTCCGACTTGGGGTCGATGGCGATGGTGATCGCCGAGCCGTCCTTGGCAGGAGCCTGGAAGCCGGGGTCGTCGGCGTGGAAGCCTTTCTTGGGCAGCTCGTCGCCAGTGGGGAGGACGAGTTTGACTTGTTCGCCTTTGGCGTTGGTCAAGGTGTCGGTAGTGGGGTCGAAGAGGAGCGAACCGGAGATGGCGGCGACGGCGGCCATTTCGGGCGAGGAGACGAAGGCGTGGGTGTTGGGGTTGCCGTCAGCGCGCGACTTGAAGTTGCGGTTGAAGGAGTGGACGATGGTGTTCTTCTCGGCCTTGGAAGCACCGTCGCGGTCCCACATGCCGATGCAGGGGCCGCAGGCGTTGGTCATCAGGACGGCGCCGAACTTGTCGAAGACATCCATCAGTCCGTGGGCTTCGGCGGTGGCGCGGACCACTTCGGAGCCGGGGTTGATGATCAGCTTGCACTTGGGCTTGATGCCCTTGTCGAGGGCCTGCTGGCAGATGCTGGCGGCGCGGGACAGGTCTTCGAAGGAGGAGTTCGTGCAGGAGCCGATGAGGGCGGCGCTGACGGTGGTGATCGAGTCGAATTCTTTCACCGATTCGGCCATGTTGCCGACTTCGAAGGCGCGGTCGGGGGAGAAGGGGCCGTTGTAGTGGGGCTTGAGGGTGTTCAGGTCGATCTCGATGACCGAGTCGAAGTACTTGGCGGGATCGGCTTCGATCTCGGGGTCGCACTGGAGGTATTTGGCGACTTTGTCGGCGGCGGCGGCGACTTCGGCGCGGCCGGTGGCGCGGAGGTAGCGGGCCATCGAGTCGTCGTAGGAGAAGGTCGAGGTGGTGGCTCCGATTTCCGCGCCCATGTTGCAGATGGTGCCTTTACCTGTGCAGGAGAGCGAGCGGGCGCCTTCGCCGAAGTATTCGACGATGCAGTTGGTGCCGCCTTTGACGGTGAGGATGCCGGCGAGCTTGAGGATGATGTCCTTGGGCGAGGCGAAGCCGTTGAGCTTGCCGGTGAGTTTCACGCCGATGATCTTGGGGTATTTGAGTTCCCAGGGGAGGCCGACCATGGCGTCCACGGCGTCAGCGCCGCCGACACCGATGGCGAGCATGCCGAGGCCGCCGGCGTTGACGGTGTGCGAGTCGGTGCCGATCATCAGGCCGCCGGGGAAGGCGTAGTTTTCGAGGGCGACCTGGTGGATGATGCCGGCGCCGGGTTTCCAGAAGTCGATGCCGTATTTCGAGCAGACGCTGGAGAGGAAGTCGTAGACTTCGGCGTTTTCCTGCTTGGCGAAGGGCAGGTCGGTCTTGGCGTCGACCTTGGCGGTGATCAAGTGGTCGGCGTGGACGGAGGAGGGGACGGCGACTTTGGCGCGGCCGGCGGTGGTGAACTGGAGGAGGGCCATCTGGGCGGTGGCGTCCTGCATGGCGACGCGGTCGGGGTTGAAGTCGGCGAAGTCCTTGCCGCGGGTGTAGGTTTTGCTTTCGGCTCCGGGAATCAGGTGAGTGTAGATGATCTTCTCGGTCAGGGTCAAGGGACGATTAAGCAGCTTGCGAGCGGCGTCGACGCGGGTGACGGTGTGGGAGTAGACTTTCTGGATCATGTCGAAGTCGAAGAGCATGTTCTCACCTGGGTTCTGGGGTTGTTGTCTTAGAGTCAATCAGACACACTCTAACGAGATAAGGCACTATGGGAAGAGGAGAAATTTCGTGTGACAAGAAAAAGCGAGAAAAAAGTTTACGCATCCTGAGATTCTAGTGCCGCATGCTTTGGCGTGGACACGAAGAACCCGCCGCGAATGACTTCGCGGCGGGCGCAATTTTAAGCTGAAGTCAGCTCAGATGTGAACCGCTTCGCCGTGGGCGTCGAGGGCCGCTTCCATCACTGCTTCCGCGAGGGTCGGGTGAGCGTGGATGGTGGCGCCGATTTCGGCGGCAGTGGCTTCGACCTTGAGGGCGAGGCAGAGCTCGGCGATCATCTCGGTGGCGTCGATGCCGACGATGTGGGCGCCGATGATAGCGTCGGTCTGGGCGTCGAAGATGAGCTTGACGAAGCCGTCAGCGGCAGCGATGGCCTGGGCCTTGCCGGAGGCGGTGAAGGGGAACTTGCCGATCTTGACATCGCGGCCGAGTTCTTTGGCTTTCGCTTCGGTGAGACCGACGGAGGCGACCTGGGGCTGGCAGTAGGTGCAGCCGGGGATCTGACCATAATTGAGGCCGTGGGCCTTCTTCGGATTGAGAATCGCGGCGACCGCAACTTCAGCTTCGAAGGAGGCTTTGTGGGCGAGCATTTGGCGGCCGGTGCAGTCGCCGATGGCGTAGATGCCGGCGGAGCTGGTCTGGCAGTGGGCGTTGACGGTAACGAAGCCGCGGGCGTCGAGGGCGACACCAGCTTCGGCGAGGCCGAGACCGGCGGTGTTGGGCTTCATGCCGATGGCGACGAGGACGCGGTCGACAGTGAGCTTGATCTCTTTACCGGCGGAGTCTTCGATGACGGCATCAATGACGCCGTCCTTGACCACGGTGACGCTCTTGACCTTGGCGGAAGTGTGGGCGGTGATGCCCTGCTTCTTGAAGGCTTGGGCGAGGACCTTGGCGGAGTCCTTGTCTTCCACCGGGAGAAGCTGGCTGAGAGCTTCGACGATGGTGACTTCGGTGCCGAAGGCGTTGAAGAAGTAGGAGAACTCGACGCCGATGGCGCCGGCGCCGATGACGAGGAGCTTCTTGGGTTGCTCCTTGCACTCGAGGGCCTGGCGGTAGGAGATCAGGTTCTTGCCGTCGATGGGGAAGGCGGGGATGACGGCGGGAGAAGCACCGGTGGCGACGATGATGGCGTCGCAGGTGATGTTCTTCTTGCTGCCGTCGGCGCTGGTGGCTTCGATCAGGTTCGAGGCGATGACGCGGGCGGAGGCGCGGAGGAACTCGACCTTGTTCTTCTTGAACAGGTATTCGATACCCTTGGTCATGGTGCCGGAGACACCGCGGCTGCGCTCGATCACCTTGGCGAAGTCATGAGTGACGGCGCCGGTGTTGATGCCGAAGTCGGCGGCTTTTTTGGTGTAGTGCATGAGCTCGGCAGATTTGAGCAGCGCCTTGGTCGGGATGCAGCCCCAGTTGAGGCAGATGCCGCCGAGTTCGGCCTTGTCGATGCAGAGGGTCTTTTTGCCGGCTTGGGCGGCCTTGATGGCGGCGACATAGCCGCCGGGGCCGGCGCCGATGACGACGATGTCGTATTTTTCAAAGTGAGACATGGTGCTTATCCTTGTTCAGCTCAGAGAACGAGCTTGACGGGGGTTTCGAGAAGCCCCTTGAGGGTGGCGAGGAATTCGGCGGCGAGAGCGCCGTCGATGACCCGGTGGTCGCAGGTGATGGTGACGCGGCAGACCTGGACTTCCTTGACCTGGCCGTTGACCAGTCGCAGTTCCGGCATGGTGCCGGCGACGGCGAGAATGGCGGCTTGGGGCGGGTTGAGGATGGCGGTGAAGGTTTCGATGGCGCCGAACATGCCGAGGTTGGAGATGGTGAAGGAACCACCTTGGTATTCCTCGAGGGAGAGTTTACCAGCCTTGGCTTTGGCAGCGAGCGACTTGACTTCGGCGGAGATGGCGGCGAGGCCTTTCTGGTCGGCGGAGCGGACGATCGGGGTGATCAGGCCATCGGGGATCGACACGGCGACCGAGATGTCGACGTCGTTGAACTGGGCGATGTGCTCACCCTGGAAGGCGGCGTTGACCGAGGGGTGGGCGCGCAGGGCGAGGGCGACCGCTTTGACGACGAAGTCGTTGATGCTGATCTTCATGCCTTCGATCGAGTTGAGCTGCTTGCGCAGGTCCATCAGGCGATCCATTTCGACCGGAGTGGTGACGTAGATGACCGGGACGGCGGTGCAGGCCTGGACCATGCGCTCGGAGATGGCTTTACGCATCTGGCCGACGGCGATTTTTTTCACCGGTTCGTCAGCGCGGGCGACATAACCGACGAGACCGCCACCCTTCTGGGCTTCGTTCTGGCCGTAGCCGTGAGGCAGGTCCTTGAGGTCTTCGAGGACGATGCGCTCGCCGGTGGTGACCGGGCAGACCTTGGCGAGGTTGATGTTCTTGTCAGCAGCGACCTTGCGGGCTGCGGGCGAGACTTTGAAGTCCTTGTTTTCGGCTTTGAAACCGAGGGGCGCGGCGACTTTTTTCGGCGGCGGGGCGACCGGAACCAGTCCGACCGACAAGGTGGCACCGGCACTGGTGGCTTTAGCTGCGACCGGGGCGGTAGCGCCTTCGCTTGCGGCGACCGCAACGGGAGCGGCGGCGACGGCTTTCGCCTGTTGCTTGGCGAGGGCCGTGGCCAGGGCTTCTTCGTAGACTTCGCCGGCTTCGTCGGTGAAGACGGCGATGATGTCGTTGACCTGGGCTTCGCTGCCGGCGGCGAGGAGGATTTTGCGGACATAACCGGCGTCGAGCGATTCATAGTCGACGGTCGATTTGTCGGTCGCGATCGAGGCGATGATCTGGTTTGATTTGACCAGATCGCCTTCCTTGATTTTCCAAGTCGCGACGGTGCCTTTGTCCATGGTGGGGCTCAGGCTGGGGAGGGTGATGAAGATGACAGACATGTTGGTGTTCCTCGGCCTGATTACTTGCGGTACATGGTCTTCTTGACGGCGGCGACGATTTTGTCAACGCTCGGCAAGGAGGCCGCTTCGAGGTTTTTGGCGTAGGGAAGCGGGTTTTCGGACTGCGACACGCGGACGACCGGGTGATCGAGGTCGTCGAAGCACAGTTCGTGAACCTGGGCGGCGACTTCGGCGCCGACGCCGCAGAAGAAGTGACCTTCTTCGGTGACGACGCAGCGGCGGGTCTTGCGGACCGAGCTGCAGATCAGGTTGATGTCGAGAGGCTTGATGGTGCGGGGGTCGACGACTTCGACGTCGATGCCTTCCTTCTCGAGGATCTTGGCGGCTTCGAGGGCGTAGGTGACCTGGCGGAGGTGGGCTACGATGGTGCAGTCTTTACCCTTGCGCTTGATATCGCCGAC
>CAMCSH010000030.1 GCA_945877655.1 Lentisphaera araneosa HTCC2155
TCGAGCTTCCAGCTCGAGTTGTGCTGGATTGCAGGAGTTTCTGCGGGAGTCGCAACCACTGCGGGAGCCGCAACCACTGCGGGAGTCGCAACCACTGCGGGAGCCGCAACGACGGGGGCTGGATTCTGGGCGGCGAGGGAGAGGAGTTCGGCGATCCGGGGGTCCAAAACGCTGGACGAGCTGGGGGCGGGCTCATCGGCCTTGAGGAAGTTGGCGACGCCGGAGCCGGTGGCGGCGCCGGAGACTTGCCAGCCGGCGGCGGCCCCTTGGCGGACGGATTGGATGAAGAAGTTTTCCAGCGATTGGCGAGGCGCGCCGAGGCGGATGTCGGCGGGATCGGCATCGCGGGCGAGGGCGGCGACGGCAGCGGCGAGGGCGGCTGGCGACACGGCGGGGAATTCGAGGGTGCCGCGGCTGGCGTCGGCGAGGAGATCGTCGAGGCGGCCCTGCGATTGCACCTGGCCACCGTAGATCATCATGATTTCCGAGCAGGTGTCCTCGACATCGGCGAGCAGGTGCGAGGTCATCAGCACGGTCTTGCCGCGGCGGCCGAGGTTGATGACGAGGTCTTTGACTTCGCGGCAGCCGAGCGGGTCGAGCCCGGCGGTGGGTTCATCGAGGATGATGAATTCCGGGTCATTGAGGAGGGCCTGGGCGAGGCCCATGCGGCGGGTCATGCCGTGCGAGAATTCGCCGACGAGGCGGTCGGCGGCGGCGCTCAAGCCGGTCATCTCGATCAATTGCGCCGAGCGCGATTCGATTTCCGCCTTGCTGAGGCCGAGGATGGCGCCGAAGTAGCGGAGGGTCTCGCGGCAGGTGAGATTGCGATATAGGTTGCTCCGCTCCGGCAGATAGCCGAGGCGGGATTTCAAGGCCAGGTCGCGCGGATCGCAACCCAGCACCTGGATGCGGCCGGCACTGGGTTTGAGATGGCCGAGAATGAGCTTGATCAGGGTCGATTTGCCGGCCCCGTTGGGACCGAGCAGGCCGAAGACGCAGCCTTTCGGGATCTGGATGTCGACGCCACGCAAGGCGCGGGTCTTCGGTCGCCCCCAGAAGTCCTTGAAGGTCTTTTCCAGGCCGGTGCCGGCGACGGCAAGTTCCCCGCTCATTCCGATTTCTCCGACGCAGATTTAGTCATAGATGTCATCGAGACGGCGGTTTTTATAGAGCTCGAGATCCGAGCCCTTGATGTCGCTCAGGCCGTCGCTGGGAATCAAGTTTTTGTATTTGCCTTTGAAAGCGTTGTACTCGGATCCGGGATCGATTTTGCCGTTTTTGTTGAGGTCGAACTTGGTGATCTGGTCGTTGTGGTAACTGGCCAGGATCTGGCAGCGCTCTTGGAAGGCCTTCAGCTCTTCATCTTCCAGCTTGCCGTCTCTGTTCTTGTCGTACTCGGCGCAGAACTTGATGAAGGGCTGGCGCGAAAATTTGAACGCGCCTTCATCGTAGTATTGCGCTGCCTTGGGTACCCAGGCCTTGATTTCCAGGCTGCTGATCTTGTTGTCGCCATTGGTGTCGACATTCAAGCGGTTCTCGAAGCGGTTTTCAATATCCGGCCGATCGGCACCGGCGGCGACCGAGACAGCGACGAGGAGAAAGAAGGTGAAGGTCTTCATCTTGAACCTCATGATTGACGGTGGAGGAAGGGGGCAGACGTCTGGCTCTAACTTGGCATCTCTCACGAAAATATCCTCCTGCGCTTTGCTTAGCGTGCGAAGAGAGTTAGAATTGCCGCTGAAAGGGAGACGTTTTCATGAGAATGGGACAACTGGCAGCGGTGACGGGCACCTCGGTGCGCGTCTTGATGGCCGACCCATTGGCCACGGTTCTCCATGCCGGCTGCCTCGGCGGCATGCTCTTCATGGGCTGCCTGCCAACCATCTCCAATACCGAGCACAGCCGCATCCTGCGCGACCAATGCCTGAGCTTCCTCTTTCTCATCGTCTGCCTCTTCCTCGCTTTCGGCGCGGTGCGGACGGTGACCGACGACTTGCGCCGCGGCGCCGGCGACATCCTCGCCAGCCGACCCTTGCCGAACTGGGTCCTCCTCACCGGCAAGCTGATGGCCCTGCTGGCGGTCGGCGGCTTGATCTTTTTCTCCGGTGCCGCCGCTTACCTCTGCGTCAGCGAATTCGCCTTTGACGCTGAAGTGCTCGATGCCACCGGGGTCAGATTGATGACCGTCCTGCCTCTGGCCGGGCTGATCCTTGCCGGCCTGCGCTCCTGGCTGCTGCGCCGCCCCTTCTCCGTCGCCGCCGGGCTCCTGATGAACGGCGGCATCGTCCTGTGCTTCGGCATCCGCCTCGCCAGCGGCGTCCGCGACCACTTTGACTGGAGCGCCTTGCCCGCCCTCGCACTTCTCGCCCTCGGCGCCTGCGCCTTCGCCGCCTGCGCCCTGCTCGCCGCGACGCTGTTCGACAGCTTCCTCGCTCTCGGCGCCTGCCTGGCGGTCTTCTTCCTCGGCCTAGTGGCGGACGAGTCGCTGAAGCACCTGGTCACTTCGCCAGAGCTGCGTGCCGTCCTGCTCGCGCCCTTGCCCGACTGGCGCCTGTTCTGGGCCTTGGATGACATCGGCGAGGGCCTCAGTGCCAGCGCCCGCCTCCTTCCCGCCTTGTCCCAGGCGGTCCTGATGAGCCTGCTTTCCCTCAGCCTCGCGTCCCTGGTCCTGGACCGCCGCGACATCCACGGAGCTCTCTGATGAACTTGCCGCAATCCCGTCCGCCGCTTTTCGCCGGTCTTCTGCTCCTCGCCGCCGCCGCCGCAGCTGCAGCCAGCGCTTATTTCGGCCCCGCCCCGGCCGTCGTGGTCTACACTGTCGCTCTGGTCTTCGCCGGCAGCGGCGCCGTCGCCTTGATCAGCTCCTGGCACGCCTCCCTCGCCTATGCCGCGGCGGAGGAGCTTGAGCGCAGCCAGGACAAGGTCGACGACGGGCTCTTCACCAGTGCCGCCGGCCAGCACGGCAAAAGCCTCGCCAATTTCCGCAAGTTCATCCTCCCGACCCTGCTCATCCTCCTCGCCATTGCCGAGTTCGCCGTCCTCAACCGGCTCCTCCTGCAGCCGGAAGACTTCAAGGCCGACTTGGCCAGCGAGCTCAGCGCCTCGGCCCAGTTGATCCGCGCCAGCCTCCTCGCCGCGATGCTGGTCGTCGCCTTCATGGCCGGCAAGGTCCTGGCGGCGCAATCGCACGAACGCCGCCTGCCCTTCCTCCGTCCCACCGCCACAGTGCTGCTGTGGAGCTCGCTCGCCGCCCTCCTCGCCGCCCTCGCCTGTCTCGGCGTCCGCTGGGGCCTGCCCAATCTGTCCCGCGTCGCCGCACTGATTCTCGGCTCCGCCATTGCGCTGCTCGCTCTCGAGCGGCCGCTCCTGTGGATGATGGATTTCTACCGTCCCCGCCGCCGCAACGAAGCCGAACACCCGTCCTACGACAGCCGCCTTCTCGGCCTCTTCAGCCACCCGCGTGGCGTCTTCGGCAACCTCGCCGAACTGCTCGAATATCAGTTCGGCGTCAAGATCAGCGACAGCTCCGCCGCCAGCTTCCTGCGCCGCATTCTCCTGCCCCTCGCCGCCGTCCAGCTGCTCAGCCTCCTCCTCCTCGCCAGCATCGTCCATGTCCCCTCCGAGCAGCGCGCCATGGCTGTGCTGCCCGGTGGCAAACGCATCGAGCTCGCCCAGGGCCTGCATGTCCTGCCGCCCTGGCCCCTGACCGAGATCCGCCGCGAAACCAGCCGCAACATCGTCGTCAAGCTCGACGACGGCCCCGATTTCGACGCCGCCGAAAAGGAGATGCTCGCCAACGGCGAGTCCATGCCGCTGCGCGACTGGAGCCACAAGGCGCTAGAAAAACGCGCTGTCCTCGCCGGACCCGGACGCGAAGGAGCCGTAACCCTGGCTCTGCTCGACGCCAGCGTCGAATGCCGGGTGCGCCCCCCCACCAAGGAACGCCCGGGCGGCATCGCCGAGTGGACCGCTTCTCGCGATGCCCGCAACGACATCCGCCAGCTCCTGCAAAGCGCCTGCACCCGCCTGCTCATCTCGCGCCCCGCCCGTGAGCTCGCCGCCGCGCCGCCTGAGGAGCTCGCCGCCGGCCTGCGCACCAGCATCCAGGCCGAGGCGAACAAGCTCCAGCTCGGCGTCGAGATCCTCAATGTCCGCCTCCTCCGCCTGCAGCCGCCGCCGGAAGCCGCCGAAGCCTGGGCCTACCTGCTCAGCGAAGAACAGGATGCCCGCCGCCTATCGGCCGAAGCCGGCAGCTACGCCCTGGTCAGCGATGCCAATGCCAAGGTCGATGCCGATCGCATCCGCCTGACTGGTGAGACCGAAGTCAAGCGCCAGAAGCTCGTCCTCGACGCCAATAAACAAATCCTTGCCGCCCAGTATCGGGCCTGGACCGAAGTCCGCCCGCTCTACAAGACCCTGGTCGAGATGGATGTCTTCGAACAGTCGATGCAAGGCCTGCGCAAATTCGTCAGCACCACGCCGCTGCCGCCGCGTCTCGAACTCGATCTGAAAAAAGCTCAACCCGATATTCTTTCCCTGGAGAAATGAGATGAATCCGCGTCAATCCCTCCCCGCCGTCATCGCCGCCGCCGCCCTCCTCGGGGTCCTCTGCACCTGGCAGCTGCGCCTCGATGAAGCCGCCGTCCTCTCCACCTTCGGCAAGCCGGAAGTGGTGAAGGAGACCGGCCTCCACCTTCGCCTGCCCTGGCCGATGCAGAAGCTCGACCGCATCGACCTGCGCCGCCAGGTGGTCGAAAGCACGCCGCAAAACATCGCCACCACCGACGGCACCCTGCTGATCAACCAGTGCTCTGCCGGCTGGCGGGTCGAAAACCCCCTGCTCTTCCGCACCAGCCTGGGCAGCGTCGTCGAGGCCTCGACCCAGCTCCGCGGCCTGCTCGAAGACTGCCAGAACTCCGTCCTCCGCCACTGCGACATCAAAGAGCTCGTCGGCAGCACCAGCACCCTCGCCGCGATTGAGGAAAAGATCCGCAGTGAATTCAACCGCCGCGCTCTCGAAAACTACGGCGTCACCTGCCATCGCCTCTGCCTCACCAAGCTCGCCGTCGGCCAGAAGAATGCCGAAAGCATCCTCGCCCGGATGAAGCAGGAAATGCGCGGCGAAGCCGACGCGGTCAAGGCCGAGGCCGAGGCCGCCGCCCGCAAGCAGCGCGACGAAGCAGACGCCCGCCGCACCGCCCTGATCACCGCGGCCGAAACCAAGGCCCGCACCGAGCTCGGCGCCCTGCAGGCCGAAATCGCCTCCAGCTACAAGAGCTACAACAACGACCCCGGCTCGATCGAATTCGCCATCTTCCTGCGCAAATCCGCCGCCCTCGGCGAAGGCTTCAAGAGCCAGACCACCTGGTTCCTCGACCCCCGGACCCAGCCGGTCGACCTGCTGCGCGTCCCCAATGCCGCTCCCCTCAGCCCCGCTGCCGGAGCCCGCCCGTGAATCCCGCCCCGGGTCAAACCCCGCCCGAGCCTGAACTCAAGGGCATGAGCGGCCTGGAGGACGCCCTCCGGACGGTCTTCATCGTGGTCAAATTGGGCATGATCGCCCTCGCCCTCGCCTTCCTCTTCAGCGGCGTCACCAGCCTCGGCCAGAACGAACAGGCCCTGGTCCTGCGCTTCGGTCAACAGCAAGGCGAGATCCGCAGCGAACCGGGCCTGATCTGGGCCCTGCCCTTCCCCGTCGACAGCGTCGTCCGCCTCCCCGCCGGCCGCACCGACAGCATCGAAACCATGGCCTTCCTGCCGAAGGGTGGATTGCCCCAGCCCGGTGAGCTCCTCACCGTGCCGCCGCCCAGCCTCAACCCGGCCCAGGACGGCGCCCTGATCTGCGCCGGCTTCGACCTCGTCCACTGCAGCGCCAAACTGCAATACCGCCGCAGCGATCTGCGCCTCACCCTTCTCGACAGCGACGAGGCCAGCCTGCAGCGCGAGCTCCGGAGCACTCTCGAAAGCGCGCTGGTCCGCGCCGCCGTCGGCCTCAGCCGCGAAGACTGCCTGAAGCAGCAGCCGCTGAGCAGCGCCGCCATCGACATCCTCCGCCCCCGCGCCAAAGAGCTCGGCATCGACATCCAGCTGCTCGAACTCAAAGCCGTCCTGCCGCGCCAGCTCGATGCCGAATACAGCCAGCTCAGCAAAGCCCGCCAGGAAGCCGTGTCCACCGCCTCCGCAGCTACGACTTATGTCAAAAATTCCGATGCCACCGCGATCAACGACGCCCAGCGGGTCAGCTACGACACCACCAACCAGATCCTCAACCGCCGCGGCCGCGCCGAAGCCAACCTGAAGATCTTCACCGAACGCCTCGCCGAGTGGAAAAAGAACCCAGCCGCAACACGCGAACTGCTCCTCAACGCCCGCTTCAAGGAAACCCTCGACTCCGCCGAAGAAGTCTTCGTCGTCGAAGAAGGCCAGGACATCCGCCACCTCGTTCCCCGCCGCGAACTGAAGCCGAAGGTCGCGCCGAAGTGAGTTTGAGCGCACTCGATCGGGACGATTGAGCCAGATTGAAGGCGGCCTCAGTTCTTGGGGTTTTTCAGCTTGATCATCTCTTCGGCGAAACGCTTGCCCAACTCGATCTGGCCGGCGGCGTCGAAGTGGACATTTTTGTCAATGGTCTTGCAGCCGTCGCTGGAGGCGAAGCCGACGCCCGGGACCTGGGCGGCGACGGCCTTCTGAACCTTGCGGATGGCGGTGTAACCCGGGTTGTCGGCGCAGACTTCGCCGATGACGAAAGGCAGCTTGTCGGACTTGAGATCGTGGCGGACGGTGGCGATGAAGTCGGTGAGGTTTTTCTCGTAGGCGCCCACGGCCTTGCCGGCATCGGCTTCGCCCTGCATCCAGATCATGCCGGCCAGCTCGCACTTGGCGCCGGTCTTGGCGATCTGCTCCTCGGTCTCGCGGACATTGGCTAAAAGGCGGGCGTAGAGGGCGTTTTGGGTCTTGGGGTTCCACTGGGTGTGCAGATTGGTGCCGCCTTCAGCGACCTTGACCAGGACGATCTTGCGTCCCTTGAGCTTTTCCGCCAGGGTCCGGCCGAAGCCGATCTCGGGGCCGAATTTTTTGTCGCCGTCGCTGCAGCCGGGGGCAAGAGGCTTAAGCTCCTTTTCTTCGCGCAACTTGCGGGCAAGGCCGCCGGAGGAGAAGCGGATGAGCACGTCTTCCTGCGGTTTTGCGAAAGCCGCAAGCGGTCCGGTGAGCCCGGCAACGGGAGCGCGTCCGTCCATGTTCGACTGGCCGGCGCAGACGAAGACGAGGGTGGGTTCAGATTTCTCCTGCGGCTGGTCGGCGGCGAGGAGCTGGGTGAGGAGGAGGAGGCTGGAGAGGATCATGGGGGAACTCCTGCGGTTGTTGAGATTGCTGCGTCGCGAAGCGACAGGATGATTGTAGCCGGGGGGTTTAACCGATCAGCAATGTAAAGGGGCGGCCTTCGAGGTTTCATCCCTCTTGTCAGGAACTCATCGATTTTTTCTGCCTTTCGCTCAAACGCGCCCGCTCGATGCCAGCTCCACGGCAAAGCTGCCTGAAGTCAACTCTCCCGAGCGGAATCAGTCGAGCCATGTCAAAAAAACCCGACCTGTATCACTCCGGTTGAGCTTGATTCGTGCGTCGCGAAGCGACAGGATGAATGTAGCCGGGGGTTTTAACGCTTGAACCTAAAAACCGCTGTCGAACTTGTTTGAACTCAACTGCAGCTTGACCCCAAAGGGGTTTCAGATTTTAGCCCAGGGTTGAGCCGCATCGGCGACACCCTGGGTTGGAATGAGTTATGATTTTTGACCCTGAAAGGGTCGCGGAAAGTCCTGGGCTGCTGCGGTTTTTAGGTTGTAAGCCCCGGCTACACTCACACCGTCGCTTCACGACGAGCAGCTCAAACTTGATTCGGACTTGCACAGCTCGAATTTATGGCTCTCCGGGAATGTTTGTGGGTCGCGCGTTTCGTTCATTCCGAAGGAGTCACAGATTTTAGCCCGGGGTTGAGCCGCATCGGCGACACCCTGGGTCAGCAGCCCAAAGAGTCGCGACCCCGAAGGGGTCAAGGAGGGACCTGCCTTTCCTCGACCCCCTTGGGGTCGTTTTCATCCCTCTCCCTTACCCATGGTGTTGCCGATGCGGCTCAACCATGGGCTAAAATCACCGACCCGCTTCGGGGTCGAACAGCAAGCACCTGGGATTAACCCCAGAAAATCCCGGGAGAGCCGAATTTATTCGCCTTCGAGCTCAGCCGCTTCGTCACAGGCGAGGCCGTGATCCATGAAGCGGGCGGGCATGCGGTGGCGTTCGCGGCCGACCTGACGGGCTGGGACGCCGACGACGGTGGTGTGCGCTTCGACGTCTTCCAAAACGACGCTGCCGGCACCGATCTTGGCGCCATCGCCGATGTGGATGTTGCCGAGAAGCTTGGCCCCTGCGCCGATGAGGACGCCGTTGCCGACCTTGGGATGGCGGTCGCCGCATTGCTTGCCGCTGCCGCCGAGGGTGACTTCGTGGAGGATCGAGACGTTGTCGCCGACCACCGCGGTTTCGCCGGCGACGAAGCCGGTGGCGTGGTCGAGGAAGATCCCCTTGCCGAAGCGGGCGCCGGGGTGGATGTCGACACCGAAGACTTCCGAGCAGCGGCTCTGCAGGTGCGAGGCGAGGGTGTGGCGTCCCGACGTCCAGAGGTGGTGCGAGATGCGCGAGGCCTGCAGGGCGAGGTAGCCCTTGAAGTAGAGCAGGGGGATGACGAGGTTGGGCGTGGCGGGGTCGCGCTCGCGGATGGCATGCAGGTCGGCGGCGGCGCTGAGGGCGATGCTGGGATCGGCGGCGACGATTTCGAGGAAGAGCTGGTGGCAACCGAGGACCGAGATCGAGCCGTCGCCGAATTTCCACGCCAGGCGGTAGGCCAGGCAGGCGCCGAGGTCTTCCTGGTTGAGAATGGTCTCGTTGATCAACACCCGCAGACGTTCCTCTTCGCCGGAAATGAGGCGGGCTTCGCGCAGGATGGTGCTCCAGATGTCCTTGCTCATGTCGAGATCTCCTAAAAAATTTCGCTACCAAGCTAATTCCTCTCCGCCGAGACGCCTAGCCGGAGCGAGAGGATAAGACATTACGAAGAGAGTGAGGCGGAGTCGCAGATTCTTCGGGCGCCGCACGGATTGGTGCTGGTGACGGGGAAGTTCTCAGTCATTCTCGTTATTAGATCTTGCAAAGATGAAAAGCTTTTAATATAGTTGCGGAACTCTGCTGGCACACAATTCCAAACTGGAGATCTGACATGGGCGCAACACTGAATCTCTCCCTCACTGAAGATGTGTCGAAAAGCGTCACCGGCGATTTACCGGCGACCACCTTTACTGCTGCCAAATACAAAGGCCTGTATGGCACTCTTGCGGTGAACAAAGCTGGTCTCACCACCCAGACCACCACCTACACTCCTGATGTCCGGATTCAAACTCTGAAGCACGGCCAAGTGCTTACCGAAACCCTCGCTGTCGGAGCTCCGGACGTTTCCATCACCCTGACTGGCGTCAACGATGCGGCCAAATTCTCCGGCAGCCTTGCCGGCAAACTCCTTGAGGGGCAAAAAACCTATGTCGTTGGCGGCCCGGTCAAGGTTCTCGATCTCGACGCCGGAGAAGCCACCATCCTCGGGTTCTTAAAGACCGGCGAAGACGGCGCTCCCTCGGTAGGCACCAGCCTGACTACCGAGTACGGAGTCTTTGCCTGGGATTCGACTCTTTCGAAATGGACCTTCAGTGGTAACAGTGAAGCCATCGCAGATTTGGCGGACAAGCAGACCGCCACCGCCGAGGCCTATCTGGTCAGTGCTGACGGCAGCCGCGCCAAGCTTTCAGTGCTGATCACCGGCAAGGATGCCGCGACGGCCGGCGGCGGCAATGTCATCGGAGAGGTCACTGAGGATGTCTACCCAGGCATTAGCTTCCTCACCAGCAAAGGTCTTCTCAAGATCGACTCGGATGACGCAGGCTCCTCTGCTCTTTCCGGCAGCTTCCTCGACAAGTCCTATTTCTCCAAGCTCGGCAGCCTGCATGTTCATGCCGACGGCTCCTGGAATTACCAAGTCGCCAACTTGATGCCTGCCGTCCAGAAACTTAAGGGTGGGCAAAGTGTGCTCGATTCCTTCGCCGTCAGCCACGCCAACGGCTCGACTAAGAAAGTCAGCGTCCGCGTCAATGGCAGCAATACGGAAACCGGCGGCGGCTTCGCCGAGATCGCCGTCAAGAGCGGCTCCACCAGCGATGTCACCGTCAAGGGCAATATCGTCCTCTACGAGACGAACTTCAAAATCCCCGGTTTAAGCTCAATGTTCAGCCACCTCACCCTAGAGCAGCGCACACGCAAAGGGGACTACGGCACCTTCGTGCTCAACGTCAACGGCACCTGGGCCTACACCCTCGATGGCGATGCCCCCGCTATCCAGAACCTTAGCGGCGGCCAATTTCTCACAGACGGCATTTTGGCTGGCTCGATCTACAACCTCAGCATTCGCATCATCGGCGCCAACGACAAGGCGCTGATCGCCGATCCCGGCGCCCCCAAATCCATCGTCGAAGACGACGTTCTGCTCGTCGACGGACGCTATCTCAAGACATCCGGCCAGCTCACCATCACCGATCCCGATTCTGGCGAGGCCCTCTTCAAGGCGTCGACTTTCACCGACAAAAACGGCACCTTCAGCATCGGCGCTGACGGCAGGTGGGAATTCCTCGCCGACAACTTCAATCCCCTGATCCAGAAACTTGCCGCCGGCCAGTCATTGAAAGCGACTTACACGGTCGAATCGTTCGACGGCACCGCCAAGAGCACCGTCACAATCAACATCAACGGTGCCTCTGGCGGTAGCGCTACCACCTTTAGCGGCAACGAAGGCGCGGTCACCGACGGCGGTCTGGAGCAGTATACCGGCCAGATCTTCGATCTCGACGCCGGCAACAAGATCCCCAAGGTGAAAGTGGCTAAAACCCTCGACACCGAACACGGCTTCTTCGGCCTCAACCTCGACGGCTCTTGGTCTTACAAGCTCGACGCAGATGCTGTGATCAGCGAGAAGACCCAGGAGCAGTTCACCGTGGATGTCTACGGTACCGAGACGATTGTCGACGACGTCACTTTCACCGTCAACCTCTTCCCCAACGACCTGCCCGTCGTCTGATTCCTCTTCAGACTACCACAGGGGGCGGACTTCGGTCCGCCCCTTCGTCATTTGAGGATTTCTTCCCGCGGAAAGCGCAAAGTGAAACGGCTGCCTTTGTAGCCCAGTGGTCGAGCCGCATCGGCGATGACCTTGGGTTTGCGTTTCCCGCATCTCTCCGACCCGCATCGGGTCGCTTTGCGTTAGCTCGAACTCTGTGCGACCCGCGAGGGGTCGGGAACTCATTTCAAACACAAACCCAGGGTCGAAGCGATCCTGGGCTACCATGTGCGACCCGCATCGGGTCGAACGAATGAAGAAGAGCAAAATTGGCTATCATTAGATACGCGCGGATTCAAGATTCAAGATTTAGGTTGATCGCAATTTTAATCGTCCGATGCCGGGCATGGATGGAATCCGGGTTAGATTCCGTCTCCATTCAACCCGGCGGAGAAACCACGATGCCTGTCGATCCTTTCAGCCTCGCGGCGACACCGTGAAATCCCCCGCCTCAGTCCTCGAAGACAGCGTGCCGAAGGTCATCGCCTCGTTGGCCCTGCCGATGTTTGCGGTGATGTTCGCCAGCGTCTTCTTCGCCTTTCTCGACGCCTGGATCGTCTCCCGCCTCGGCCCGGCGCATCGCAGCGCCATGAGCCTGGTCATGCCGGTGGTCACCTTCAGCACCGCCTTGCTCTACGGCGGCCTTGGCACCGCCACGGCCGCCGCAGTCGCCCGCCACGCTCCGAATGGCCGCGTCGCCGAAGCCGCCCGCGCTCTCCGCGACGGCGCCGCCATCGCCCTCCTCGCCGGCTGTCTGGTCGCCGCCGGGGTGATGCTCGCCGGCGCCAGCCTCCTCGCCGGCGAAGGCGATGCCGCTTCGTCCGAGGCCACCGCCCTCGCCCTGCAATACAGCCGTTATTATTTCCCGCTCCTCGGCATCTCCGCCATCGGCGCCGTCGGCTCCGCCGCCATGCGCGGCAGCGGCGAGGCGAAACGCCCGGCCATCTATGCCCTCATCGTCATGGTCCTCGACGGCCTGGTCAAACCCTTCGTCGTCTGGAGCGACTTCCATCTCGGCCCCCTCAATCTTTCCGGCCTCTGCCTCGGCTACGGCATCCGCGGCGCCGCCATCTCCACCGTTTTCGCCTACTCCCTGCTCGCCTTCCTGATTTGGCGCGACCTCCTCCGCCCCGGCGGCCTCGCCCGCCATCAGCCCGCACCGGTCAGCCAGCTCCGCTTCATCCTCGTCGCCGCCAGCATCGCCGCCGCCGTCCCACTCGCCACCAACCTCGGCATCGGCGTCGTCCAGCATCTCCTTTACCCTCGCGGCCTCAGCCTGATGGATGCCTATTCCTACGCCCGCCGCTTCGAACTCTGCCTGATCCAGCTCGCCGTGCCGATGGGCGCCGCCACCATGATCGTCGTTGCCGCCGCCCAAGGCGCCGGACGCCCGGAAAGGGCCCGAGAAGCCTTCAATTACACCCTGCGCCTGACTCTGATCGGCTCGCTGCTGATCGCTGCCTTCATGGCCTTGGCGCCGCCTATCTGGCACCGCCTCTTCTCGCCTGACGACGCCGTCTTTCTGGCGGAGGGTCAGCTCTACTTCCGGGCCGCCATCCTCCATGTCGCCGCAGTGCCCTCATTGATCATCATCAACTTCGCCTTCCAAGGCCTCGGCTGCCCGCATAAACCCCTGCCCTGGACCCTCGGATCGATCCTCGGTGCCCAGATCCTCGCCGCTCTGATCCTGCTGCCGCAAGGCCAGCCGAGCTGGATCTATTACCTCGTCACTTCCTTCGCCTCGCCCCTGGCCCTGTTTGCCGCGGTGAAGCTGTTCCAGCGTCAGGACATGGCTCGGAAGGACTGAGCGCAGCTCAGGGCCGGATCAAGAGGCTCGCGCCGGGCAAACAACGCATGAGCAGGGGCAGCTCAACCTTCACCGGATCGCCATCCATCTGCACCGGGGCGTCGCCGCTGAGGGTCACTTCGGCACTGCGGCCGCGGACCACGTCGCCATGGTCGAGATGGCGCCGCCCGAGCATCGCCCGGCTGAGGAAGGCGCTGAGGGCAAAACGGCCGGGCTTTTTCAGCAGCACCCAGTCGAGCAGGCCGTCGTCGCCGCGGGTCTCCCGCGGGCTGAGGCTGAGGCCGCCGCCGTAGAGCGGTAGATTGAAGACGACGCATTGATGGCCTTCGTGACGCTGTCCCTCGGCCTCGAGAACGATCGTCGGGAAGCGGTAGTGCCAAAGGCTCTTGAAAGCGTGGGGGAAGTAGGTGAGGTTACGGACCCGATGCAGCCCTTGCGCTTTGCTGCGGCGCCAGGAATCGAGGCGGTGGACGACATCGGCGTCGAAGCCGGCGCTGACCATCAAAGTGAAGGGGGCGTCTCCGGCGAGCCCGAGGTCGGCGGCAAAGGTGTCGCGGCGGGCCAGAGCCCGCACCAGCGCCGGGATGTCGCGCGAGTATCCCCAGGCTCGGGCGAAGAGGTTTTCATTGCCCATCGGCAAGGTGGCGAAAGGGATCTTGCCATTGATGCCGCAGCGCTGCATCAGGCCGAGGGTGTGAGCCACCGAACCATCGCCGCCGCAAGCCAAAACGCCGCTCAGTTTCGACTCACCGCGGAAGGCCGCTTCCGCCGTGGCAAAGTCCCAGGCCAGGGTGTAGGGCAAAGCCGCCTTTTTCAGCTCGACTTCCAGCTCGGCAATGAGCTCCTGATTCGACTTGCGGCCGGAGTAGGGATTGGCGGTGATCAAGAGCATTTTTGGAACCGAATTAAGAATTAAGAATTAAGAATTAAGAATTAAGAATTAAGAATTAAGAATTAAGAATTAAGAATTAAGAATTGAGCTCAATGGGGTTCGATCGTCCCGATCGAGTGTGCTTCTCGACCAGGATGGTCGAGCCACGTCATTTGTTTTGCTCGCCGCAAGGATGTTTCTCGGGTCGCTCGCCCAAGCCGAAGTGGGCGATATTGCCGTTGAGTTTGGAGACGTCGAACTCAAGACAGGCGCCCCGGCCCTCGTTAAAGACCTCGTATTTCATCGGCTTGCCCTCGTGATCTTGCGCCGGCAGCGGAATGCCGCTGAGATCGGCGGGATAGGTCCCGGTCTTGCGATTGTGCAGCTCCAAGGCGAGGCCAAGCCGGAATTGGCGGATCTTGGCGGCTTCAGTCTGGAGTTTGGTTTGTACACTGCCTAACGCGGGAAGCAACATCCTGCCCATGTAGCTGAGTTCATTGCGCGGCGGTATGGGTTTGCCGGCGATGGGTATTTCATACTCCCTGAGACAGCGCAGGCCATCGATGTAGCGAAAACAGGTGCGATAATAAAGCTGCCAGAACCATGCATCAACTCTCAAAATACCGTTTGTAGCTTCTTCGATGTTCGTACCGCGGAGCTGAATCGCCTCCACCGCCGTCACTCTTTGGGCGAGCATCATCTGAGTCCAACTTTTCGGCCAAGGCTCAAGCTTATCGGCGGCAGTTTGGATTTCGAGTAATTCGGCATCGCTGAAAAGGGGGAGTTGCTCGCCAAGATTGGCGCAGACAATACCGGTGAGAGCGACATGAACGAGGCCGCTGATGAGAAAGCTTTCGTCATTCAGCATTCGCGGCGTCCGCAACAGCATCAAGCGGCAGCGCTGGGCCAAAACGGGCTCGCCGATGGCGTGATAATAGCGGCTGAGATCGACCAAGAGATTGCAGGTTTGGCGGCAGAAACCCAAGTGGGGTAGGAGGATGCTCCAGACCGGGCTTTTGTACTCGGTGCTGAAGTGGAAATGCGGCTTGGCCAAGGCGATTTCGAGACGATCGAGCAAGTCGGGCTGCTCGCTCAGCAGCAAGGCCAGATCGCGAAATTGCTGGCGGATTTTTTGCTCATCCTCGAGCTTCTTCTGCTTCTTCGCCGAAAACAGTGTAGCGGTTTTAACGGGCTTTAGAGGCACGGTGGCTTTTTTCCAAGCCTTGCGCTCTTCCGAGCTGAGCGCCGCAAGCTTGGTTTTTTCAACCTTTTCCAGCTCAATCGCGGCCTGTTCAAGCTGAATCAAGTGGCGGAGCTCCTCGGGCTTCAATCCGCCTAGACTGAGACAGCATGCGTTTTTGTAGCCCTGATATCCATTGATATCCCGCACGATCGCTTCGATCAAGGGGCCGCCGTTGTCCTCGGCAGGGATGGGTTTCGGCTTCAGGTCGGCTGCGCACACCGGCTCGCCGCGGGCCTGGATTTCAGCGACGCGGCGCTCGAAGGCCGAGCGCCAGGGAATCCCGGCGATGAAGACGCCGACAAAGAGCCAGACGCCGAGAATGCCGGCGATCCAGAGCCAGAGTTTTTTGCGATCAGTCATTTTTGAAGGCTTGGCGGGTTGAAGGGTTTGATGAGCTCAACGTGGCTCGACCATCCTGGTCGAGTTGTTCTAGCTGCTTGCGCTCAATGTGGCTTGATCGTCCCGATCGAGAGTGGCTCTCCCTGGGAGCCCCGGCCTCCGTGCCGGGTGTTCTTGTCCTCAGAATGGCGCGAATTAGGGCGTTCTGAACAGCTCTTTCTCGACGAAATTCTCGAGTTTTTGATATTGCTGAAGATCAAAAACGCAAGCCGGGAATGGCAATACGAGCTCCCACGGCTGCTCTTCCCAAGTCAGCGAGAAGTCCTTATGAAAAGCGGCTAAGACCGAGGCGTTGGTCTTCATGAAGCGATGGATCGCCCAATAGGTCAAATGAAGCGATTGAAAGGCGTCGACACCACAGGCGTAATGCACTGCATCATCGGACAAACCGGTGACTTGATAGGCGCAACGCGATACTCCAGGATGGAGCGGATCGGCCTCCGGAATGCCAATGCGAACGATGACCTGACGTTCTGCTGGTCCGCGAAGCTGAAAAATGCGCTCGGCAATGACCGGAAACTCTGGTGGAGTGGCGGCTTTTGGCTTCACATTCTTTTTCGCTTTGGGCGCTTTTTCAGACATCTGGACCTCGAAGAGTTTGGGGGTTTTCTGAACGCCCCGCTGGGGCAAGAAGAAGGCCCGGCACGGAGGCCGGGGCTCCCAGGGAGAACGCACTCGATCGGGACGATCGAACCACATTGAGCGCAAGCAGCCAGCCACACTCGACCAGGGATGGTCGAGCCACGTCAGAGCTCAGAGCGCGGCCAAGGCCGCGACGATTTCGTCGATCTCGGGGAGCTTGTCCTTGCCGTCCTCCTGGCGCGGTTTGAGGATGTCGACGCCGAGGGACTTCAGGCGCTTCAGGCTGTCGATGAGGATGGCGTTGTGCATGGTGCCGTGCATACAAGGCAAAACGGCGATGCGACAACGCTTGGCTTCGAGTCGGCCGAGGGCGCTGGCGAGGACGGTGCCGAGCACGCCGCTGGCGAGGCCGCAGGCGAAGGAGTTGATGGTGTTGTAGGTCGCCGGGGCGACGAGGAAGTAGTCGTAGGGCAGGTCGCCTTCGACGTGTTCGGCGTCGGCGCTGAGGCTGGTCACCGGCTTCTCGCCGCTGGTCCATTCAAGGGCCATCGGGGTGACGAAGTCGAGGGCGCTGGCGCTGCAGAAGGCGCGCACCGAGGCGCCCTCGCGACGCAGGGCGCGGGCGAGGTCGGGAGTGCGGTAGGCGGCGATGCTGCCGCCGATCAGGAGGGCGACGCGTTTGCCCGCGAGACGTCCGGCGGGCTTGAGCGCGACGGCCTTGTCACGGGCCTCGGCGGCGCCTGCGGGAGGCGCAAAATTCCACTCGGTGCTCATCAGAGTTTCGCCGGATATTGGCCGGCGGCGTGCAGGGCGTCGAGACGCGCCTTGACCTCCGGCTTGTCTTCCTGGTAGGTGACGCCGAACCACTGCGACGAGGTGTCGAGGACAGCGACCTTCTCGCCTTCTTCCTTGATCAGGTTGTCGACGACTTTCGGGATGAAGAATTCGCTCTTCATTTCGTTGCCTTCGGCGGCGAGGAATTTGGAGAAACGGCTGGCGAGCTGAGCGAAGAGGCGCGGGGTGAAGCCCCACATGTTCATCGACACCGGCTCGTGGCCCTTGAGCTGGTCGCCGGCGTCGGAGACGATGAACTCGCCCTTGCGGATCAGGCCGGTGGTTTCGCGGACGCCGCTAAGGTTGCCGTTCTGAACCTGGCAGAGACCGCGGGTGACGGTGCCGTTTTCCGACAGGGTCTTGCCGATCTGGAAGCCGACCATGCAGAATTGGTGCTTGCCTTGGCGGAAGAATTCGGCGGCCTTCTTATAGGCATCGGCGCCGTAGAAGTCATCGCCGTTGATGGCAACGAAGGGCTCGCTGACGACGTCTTTAGCGCTGAGGATGGCTTGACCGGTGCCCCAGGGTTTGGTGCGGCCTTCCGGCACTTTCCGGCCATCGGGAAGATCGTCGATGCTTTGGAAGGCGTAAGCGACTTCGATGCGGCCTTCGAAGCGCGAGCCGATCTGCTCGCGGAACTCCTTTTCGAAGTCGCGGCGGATGATGAAAACGACCTTGGTGAAACCGGCGCGCATGGCGTCGTAGACTGAGTAGTGGATAATTGATTCACCGGAGGGACCGAACTGGTCCATCTGTTTGAGGCCGCCGTAGCGGGAGCCCATGCCTGCGGCCATGACGACGAGTGCGAGTTTCATGTGGGGGGGCCTTAAAGTTAGGGTTAAGAAGTAAATGCCTGGGAGCGCCGACGCTGCCCCGCTGGGGCAAGAGGAAGGCCCGGCACGGAGGCCGGGGCTCCCAGGGAACAAGGCCGGCGGGACGCCAGCGATCCCGATAAGGAACGCAGCGGCATGGGGCTCACTCCTGGCTGAGGCGGGCGAGCTTCTCCAAGGTGGCAGCGGCCTTGCCGGAGTCGAGGGCGGTCCGGGCCAGGGGAAGGGCGGCGGCGATGTCGGGGGCCTTGCCGGCGGTGTAGAGACCGGCGGCGGCGGAGAGGAGAACGGCGTCGCGGAAGGCGGATGCTTCGCCGGAGAGGAGACGACGGATGGCGAGGGCGTTGTCCTCGGGTTCACCGCCGGTGAGGGCTGAGGCGGCGACAAATTGCAGGCCGTAGTCGCGGGGGTCGAGTTCCCACTCGGTGATTTGCGCTCCCCGCACTTCGAGGACGAGGGTCTTGTCGCAGAGGGTGATTTCGTCGAGGCCGTCGCGGCCGTGGACGAAGAGCATGTGCTCGGCGAGGCCGGTTTCGGCGGCGGCGCTGGCCATGATGCGGACGGCGCGTTCGGAGTAAGCGCCGAAGAGACCGCGGCGGACGCCGGCGGGGTTGCACAGGGGGCCGCAGAGGTTGAAGAGGGTGCGGATGCCGATGGCGCGGCGGGCTTCGACGGTGTGGCGCGCGGCGGGATGCAGGGCGGGCGCGAAGAGGAAAGCGATGCCGGCGTCCTTGAGGCAGATTTCCATACGCTCGGGCGAGGTGTCGGCCTTGACCCCGAGGCAGCTCAAAACGTCGGCGGAGCCGGAGCGTGAGGAGAAGGCGCGGTTGCCGTGTTTGGCAACGGTGGCGCCAGCGGCGGCGGCGACGAGGGCGGCGGCGGTCGAGATGTTGAGAGTGGCGGCGCCGTCACCACCGGTGCCGACGATGTCGATCGCCTTGGGATCGGGACAGGGGACGAAGCGGGCATGGGCGCGCATCGAGCGGACGGCGGCGGCGAGCTCACCGGCGGATTCGCCTTTCATCGACAGGGCGACGAGGAGGCCGGCGACGGCGACGGGCGGGATGTCGCCGCGGAAGAGGCCGTCCATGATCTCCTCCATACGGGTGGTGGGGATGTCGCGATGGGCGGCGGCGGAGCGGATGGCGTCGCGGATATCCATCAGTTGCCCTCCCGCATGGGCGAGTAGAAGGCGAAGGGTACGGCGCGGCTTTGGCCATCGCGGCATTCGATGTGGAGGGCGAAGACGTCGCCGGGGTAGACGGAGAGGGGGAAGGGCTGATCGCCGGGCATGAGCAGGGCGGTGAGCATGTGGCCGACGTCGGGCTCATGGAGGACGGCGGCGACGGTGGCGGGAGTTTGCAGGTCTGCGCCGATGGCATTAAACAGGTCATCGAGGCCAGCGCCTGGGGCGAGGGAGGTGACGGCTTCGACTTCGCCGCCGAGGGCATCGCGGAGGGCGTTGGCGGTTTCGGAGGAGCGGCGGAAGGGGGAGGAGAGGATGCGGCTGGGGCAGAGGCCGCGGTCGCGGAGGAAATCGGCGGCGGCGGCGGCGTGGCGGCGTCCTTGGGGATCGAGCTGGCGTTCGGCGTCGAAGGTGCAGGCGGCGGCGTCTTTGGAGACGGCGAGGGCGTGGCGGAGGAGGATGAGCTTCATGGGAGCTCCAGAAGTTGAAAGGTTGAAAGGTTGAAAGGTTGAGAGGCTGAGCTGCAATTAGGTGGCGAGAAGAGAATGGCGAAGAACTGGAATGCTGCCGCTGCCTGACTCTGGTTTCGACATTGTTTGTCATTCTTGTTCATGTGCTTGCCTTTCAACCTTTCAACCTTTCAACCCGGTTCTTTTCGTTCATGGTTTTTTCTCCGGCACGGCGGCTTGGGTTGCGACTTTGGGGGCGGCTTTGATTTCGATGCCTTTGGCGAGTGCGGCGAACCAGTCGCGGCAGGCGGAGGAGTCCTGATAGTTCCAGGTGCCGTAGAGGCAGATGACGCGGCCATCGCCGGTCTCCCAGAAATACAGCTCCTCGATCTTTTCGGGCAGTTTCGACTGGGGATTCTTGGTGGCGCCGATGCGTTTGCCGGCGAGAATGCCGGTGGGGCCGTCGATCTTGCAGTCGTGGAAGATGTCCCTGTCGAGGTACCAAGCACCGGTGCGGTTGTTTTCGACGAAGGCGTCGGAGATGTCCTTGCGGACTTCTTCGAGCTTGCTGAGGCGGTGGATCTGGACCATGAAGTTGGCGGAGAGGGCGCCGCTGAAGCGATAGACGGTGCAGTCGCGGTTCTGGTCCGGGTCCTTGTCGCGGATGACATTGAGATCGAGTTCACGCGGATAGAGGAGGCGGATCTCGGCGTCTTCGTGGTTCTGGAAGAGGTTCTGTTGGATGCGGGCTTTCATCTTGCGGCCGTCGGCGAGGGTGACTTCGACTTCTTCGCCGAGGTTGAAGGGGGTGTCCTTGCCGTCGAGGCTGAGGGTGAAGTTCTTGCGGTGCGCCTTCTCTTCTTTGCGGAGGCGATCGAGGGTGAGGGTGATGACGATGCTCGGGTCGACCTTCCACTCGTTTCTGGGGGTTTTGCGGATGAAGATCGGGAAGGAGAAATCGTGGAGGTGGAGGGTAGCGATGCGCTTCTTGTCGCCGATCATGGCGTCGGTGACGGTGAGTTCGGCATTATTGAGTCGGAAGCTGTCGCCGGCGGCGAGCCACTTGATCGGTTCACGGCGGATGGCGTCGACGATTTCGGCCAATTTCTCTTTCCTTGGCGGGGTGCCGGACCAGAGGGCGGCGAGGGATTCATTGAAGACACAGATCTCGCGCAGGGCTTTTTCATCCTTGGCGGCGAGGGAGATGAGGAAGCGTTTGACGGTGAACTCATCGGGCGGCAGATCCTTGTCGTCGACGGCGTGCAGGTTGCCGGCGAGCAGGAAAAAGGCGAGGAGCAGGAGTCTTGAGAGCATGGAAACCTCCAGATTTTCCGCTCAAGATAGCACCGCTTGGGAAGTTTCAGGTTTCCCGTTTCAAGTTTCAGGGTCACGGCATGGAAGCGGCAAGGCCGACCCGTGTGGGTCGGCCTTGAGTTCAAGAGGCGGGATCGCCGTATCAGGGCAGGAGCTTCTTGATTTCCGGGACGAGGGCGTCGGCCCAGATCTTGTAGCCCTTTTCATGGGGGTGGAGGAGGTCGGGCATGACTTCTTTGGAGAGGACGCCGTCCTTGTCGAGGAAGAGGGCGTTCATGTCTTTGTAGGTGACGAAGTCCATCTTGGCGGGGAGGGTCGAGATGAGCTTATTGATCTCATCGTTATGTTTGCGTTTCTGGTCGTCTGGCTTGGCGCTGCGGGGCAGGATGGAGCAGAGGAGGACCTTGGCGTCGGGGCATTTGGCGTGGAAGTCGGTGAGGATTTTTTCGATGCCGGCGGCGGTTTCGGCGGGCTGGCGGTTGTTGTTGTTAGTGCCGATCATCAAGATGGCGAGTTTCGGCTTGAGGCCTTCGAGTTCGCCGTTGGCGAAGCGCCAGATGACGTGTTCGGTGCGGTCGCCGCCGTAGCCGAGGTTGAGGGTTTTCCAAGGGGCGAAGCTATCGGCGAAGACTTTATTGCCGGAGCCTTCCCAGCCCTGGGTGATGGAGTCGCCGATGAAGACGATTTCGGTGGCGGGGTCGAGTTTTTTCAGGGCGGCTTCATGGCGATTTTTCCACCAGCCTTCTTTGAGGCGCTCGGCCGGGACGATGGCGGTGTTGACCTTGGCGGCTGCGGGAGCCGGCGCGGGCGATTCGGCAATCAGCGGGCTGCTGAGCTGGAGGAGGGCGGCGAGCATGAGGGACATGAGAAGCCTTGGGTTGTTGGGTGCTGGGGGAAGGAACGCGGCGTAATGGTCGGACTTCGCGGAAGCCATCTGGAGAAATCAGACGAGCGTGAGAAGATTGAGTTCCAACGCTTGGTGTCAATACAGCGCCGCGACATCCCTATTTCCTTTGCCCACTTGCGCCCGCCCGCTCCCGCAAGCAAAATGGTGGGTGCCACACCCTGAGCTTGTCGGGGTGGATGAGGTGTGATGTCGGGGGGACTGAAGAATGGCGGCTGGCAGCAAAAGACGA
>CAMCSH010000031.1 GCA_945877655.1 Lentisphaera araneosa HTCC2155
TACCTCTTTTGAGTGCATCATTTATATATTTTTCAGGATTCATTATCGATTCCTTTTAAATCATTTGAACTCCTAAACCAACCGCCGCCCATCTTGCGATAGGCGGCGGCGATTTAAGCGCTCAGCGAGAGATCACATCTCGGCGAGAGCGGCGCGGCGGGAGAGACGGATGCGGCCGCGGTCGTCGATGTCGAGGACCTTGACCGAGACGACATCGCCGGTGGCGACGACGTCTTCGACTTTCTGGACGCGGTAGTCGGCGAGCTCGGAGATGTGGAGCAGGCCGTCTTGACCGAAGATGGTGACGAAGGCGCCGAATTCCTTGATGGAGGCGACGACACCGCGGTAGATCTTGCCGATCTCGAGTTCCATGGTGTAGCCGTCGATCAGGTCGATGGCTTGTTTCATCTTCTCGGCGTTGGCAGCGAAGACGGTGACCTTGCCGGAGTCGATGACGTCGACCTTGGCGCCGGTGGTTTCGCAGATGCCGCGGATGTTTTTGCCGCCGGTGCCGATGAGGGCGCCGATCTTCTCGGGATTAATGAACTTGACGTGCATCTGGGGAGCGTACTTGGAGATCTCGGCGCGGGGGGCGGCGAGGGTGGCGTCCATGACATCGAGGATCTGCATGCGAGCGGTTTTGTCACGGAGCATGGCTTGATACATCATGTCGAGGGGGATGCCGGCGATCTTCAGGTCGAGCTGGTAGCCGGTGATGCCGTCACGGGTACCGGCGACTTTGAAGTCCATGTCACCCCAGTGGTCTTCGGAACCGAGGATGTCGGTGAGGAGGACGAACTTGTCACCTTCGGAGACGAGGCCGCAAGAGATGCCGGCGACGGCTTTCTTGAGGGGGACGCCGGCGTCGAAGAGGGCGAGCGAGCCGCCGCAGATCGAGGCCATCGAGGTGGAGCCGTTGGAGCCCATGATTTCGGAGATGACGCGGACGGTGTAGGGGTAGTCCTTGGGCATCATTTTGGCGAGCGAGCGCTCGGCGAGGTTGCCGTGGCCGATTTCGCGGTTGCCGGTCTGACCCATGCGGCCGCACTCACCGACCGAGAAGGGCGGGAAGTTGTAGTGCAGGGTGAAGGTTTTTTCGAGCTCGCCGGCCATCTTGTCGATGGTCTGGGCGTCGTCGCCGGAGCCGAGGGTGACGGTGATCAGGCCCTGGGTTTCGCCGCGGGCGAAGATCGAGGAACCGTGGGTGCGGCCGAGGACGGCGACTTCACCGGAGAGGGGACGGAGTTCGCTGACGCCGCGGCCGTCGGAACGGCGGCCATCTTCGAGGATGAGGCGGCGGACGTTTTTCTCGACCAGTTTTTCGAAGGCGGCGGGGATTTCCTTGTCGCGCTCGGGGAAGGCGGCGACGATGGCGGCCTTGTGCTTCTCGAGGACGGCCTTGAGGGCGGCGCCGCGTTCGGCCTTGTCGATCACCAGGCAGGGAGCGTCGAGGTCGGAACCGACGGCGCTCTTGATGCCGGCGAGGATGTCGTCAGCGACCTTGTGGATCTTGTAGGTGCCTTTGGTCTGACCTGCTTGGGCGTGCAGGTTGTTGAGGGCGGCGATTTGTTTGATGACTTCGCTGTCGGCGAATTTCATCGCTTCGAAGAGGACTTCTTCGGTGAGCTCATCGCAGTCGCCTTCGATCATGATGGTCTTGCCGGCGACGCCGGAGTAGATCAGGTCGAGATCGGAGTTTTTCATCTCTTGGATGGTGGGGTTGGCGACGAACTGACCGTTGATGCGGCCGACGCGAACCGAACCATGGGGGCCTTTGTAGGGCAGGTCGGAGAGCTGCAGGGCAGCGGCGGCACCGAGCATGGAGAGGACGTCGGGTTCGTTGACGCCGTCATAGGAGAGGACGAGGGCGGCGACCTGGACTTCGTTGTAGAAGCCTTTGGTGAAGAGGGGACGGATCGGGCGGTCGGTCATGCGGGAGATCAGGATCTCGTGATCGCCGGGGCGGGCTTCGCGCTTCTGGTAGCCGCCGGGGAAACGGCCGTTGGCGGAGTATTTCTCTTTGTAGTTGACGGTGAGGGGGAAGAAGTCCGCGCCCTCTTTGATGCCGCCGACGCAGACGGTGACGAGGACCATGGTTTCGCCTTGTTCAACGCTGACGGCAGCGCCGGCGAGGAGAGCGAGTTTACCAGTGGAGACGATGATCGGGGCCTTATCGGCGCCCATGTCGATGGTGACAGAACCTTGTTTTTTAGCCATGTGTTTTCAATGCCTTGTGGGTTGTTGTGGGATCGGGTTTTTCTCTCGAGATTCCGGTCCTCGTGCATTGAACATCTTGCGGCGATCGCGACCCTGGGGTCGTGTTGGCGGCAAGAGACTCAATTCACGCAGGCACCCGGAAGGGGGATGCAAAAAAGGCCAGGTTTCCCTGGCCCTTTAGGAGCAGACTCAGCCGCGGATGCCGAGTTTCGCGATGATCGCGACGTATTTGGCATGCTCGTTGAGCTTGAGGTACTTGAGCATTTTCTTGCGACGCTGAACCAGAGCGATGAGGCCGCGGCTGGTGGAGAAGTCTTTGGGATTCTGCTTCAGGTGGGTGGTGAGGTTCTTGATGCGCTCGGTGCAGAGAGCGGTTTGAACTTCGGCAGAGCCGACGTCGCCTTCTTGGCGGCCGAAGGCTTTGTAGATTTCGAGTCTTTTTTCGTTGCTGATCATGGTGTGTTTCTACCTTGTTTATCCCTGTACCCCCAGGCGGACATCGCCCGGATTGGTAAGTTCGGCGCGCAGAAGATAGCGAAACTCCGCTTTATGGCAAGCCAGCGCGGGAGATTTTTTAGCTCCCATAACCAGCAGGCAAAGTCAAGGCTGGACATTCTCCCTTGCCCTCCAAGAGTTGCGGCGCTAATCCGTGGTATGAGACGCACCCGATTACACCTCCGCCTGCTGTGTCTGCTTCTGGCAGTCCAGGTGCTGTGTCTGCAGGCCGCGGCCGGCCTCGCCTTCTTCTACTGCCCCCAATGCGTCGCCCTCCGCTTCACCCCGGAATGTCCGCAAATGGCCACGCATTCCTGCTGCGCCAAGAAGCCAACGATGAACGCGGAAATGCCAAATTGCTGCGTCAAGATCCAGATTCCCGACACTGAGGGCGCGAAGCTTCTGAGCTCGCTGCCGACAGCGGAAAAGATGCATCTGCTCGCTTTGCCGGAAGCCGCCTTCGCGACGCCGATTTTTGCGCTCAGCGCAAAGTTAGATGAGGACAGCGGTCCCGATCCACCGCCGCGACCTTGTTCGTTCTCCGGACGCGATCTCCTGCTCCGCTCGTCGACCCTCCTGATCTGAGAATGATGAATCCCCTTGGCCAGACGCCGAGGCTTCACCGTTCACCATTTGATCAGGGTTTTTTATGTCCAGATTCCTCTCACTCTTGCTGTTTTTCTGCTCCTTCGGCCTGCTCGCCGAGGATGGCCCGACCCGCGGTGCCGAATTGATCGTTGCGCAGGGCGCAAAAACCATCGCCGGCAAAAAGGTTCCGGTGCTCACCCTCAACGGTGGCTTCCCCGGTCCGGTGCTGCACTTCCGCGAAGGCGACACAGTGCGCATCACGGTGCGCAATCACCTGACCAAGGATTCCACCTCGATCCACTGGCACGGCCTACTTGTGCCGAATGTCCAGGATGGTGTTCCCGAGTTGACCACGCCGCTGATTCCGGCCGGCGGCAGCCATGTCTTCGAGTTCACCCTCAAGCAATCCGGCACCTACTGGTACCACTCGCACACCGCGCTGCAGGAACAGGAAGGTATCTACGGCGCTATCGTCATCGATCCGAAAATCCCCGAGGCCCGCCCGCCCGATCGCGACTACGTCGTCCTGATGTCCGACTGGACCCATGAAAGCGGTGCCGAAGTGATGCGCACGCTGATGCGTGGCGACGACTGGTATCTGATCCGGAAAAACGCCATGCCTTCGCTCACCGGCGCCTGGCAGGCGGGGGCCCTGGCCGACTACTTCGATCGCGAAAAACAACGCATGCCGCCAATGGATCTTTCCGATGTCGCCTACGACGCCTTCCTGGTCAACGGTCAACCGGTGCAGCAGCTCGCCGCCAAGCCGGGCGAACGGGTCCGCCTGCGCCTGATCAACGCCTCCTCGGCGAGCTATTTCTTCGTCGACAGCGCCACTGGTCCCTTGACCCTCACTGCCGCCGATGGCCAGCCCGTCCGCCCAGTCGCGGTGCCGCGTCTCTTCCACGCCATCGCCGAGACCTACGACGCTGAAGTGACGATTCCCGCCGGACCCGAGCGCAGCTGGGTGATCCGCGCCACCGCGCTCGACGGCTCGGGCCAGACCGAAGTCATCCTCGGCAGCGGTCCGCGCCAGGAGCTGCCGGCCGTGAACAAGCCCGATCTCTACCGGATGGAGCAGATGCTCGACGCCGCCCTCGCCGAGGCCGACACGCCGCTCACCGACGGCACGCCGGGAGCGCGCGCCCTGGCGCCTTACCCGCTCTTGCGGGCACCGCAGAAAACCACCTTGCCGAGCACCGCGCCGGTGCGGGAAGTCACCCTGCGGCTGAGCGGCGACATGACCCGCTACGTCTGGAGCTTCAACGGCAAGACCCTGGCTGAGGACGGGGTCATCCCGGTGAAGAAGGGGGAAGTGCTGCGCTTGGTGATGATCAACGACACCATGATGCACCACCCGCTGCACCTGCACGGCTTTTACTTCCGCCTGATCAACGGACAGGGCGATTTCGCTCCGCTCAAACACACCGTCGACCTGCCGCCGATGGGGCGCCGCACGGTGGAATTCCTCGCCGACGAAAATGGCGACTGGTTCTTCCATTGCCACGTCCTCTACCACATGATGATGGGTATGGCCCGCGTCTTCTCTGTTCGCGACACCCTTGAGGCGCCCCGCAAGGTGGTCTACGGCGAGGCCGACGACGACCTTTGGTACACTTCCGGCAAGCTCACCCTCGCCAGCAACCAGGAACGCGGCGAAGTGATGGCGATGGATTCGAAGCAGCGGATCAGCCTGATGTGGGACAGCTCGTGGAAGGCCCGCGAAGACCTCATGGCCGAACTCAGCTGGGCCCGCTATCTCGGCACCGACGACGCCTTCGTCGCCGGCCTCCGCCACGAACGCATGAAGATGGAGATGACCCATCCCGTCCATCACGAGCACAACGGCGTCCATGCGCTGCACCCGATGGAGATGGAAGAAGAGGAAAGTCAGACCCGTGCTTTCCTCGGCCTCGAACACCGCTTCCCCTTCTTCATTCACACCCGGCTAACCTCGACAACCAGGCCGCGGCCCGCCTCGAAATCGACAAGGCTTTCCAGCTCAGCAACAGCCTCAGCTTGGAAACCAGTGCCGATTACGACACCGAGATGGATTTCTCCCACGAAGAAGCCCTCGTCTGGCGCTTCTCCAAACCCCTGTCGCTGCGCCTCGGTTATCACTCCGAACGCCACTTCGGCATCGGCCTCACCTACACCTTCTAAACCCAAGGAAAACCCATGAAAACCGCACTCTTCAGCCTTCTCCTACTCGCCCTCGGCTCATGTGCCGGCTCGTCCGCGCCCGTCAAAGCCTACACCTCTAAGGACTGCATCGTCACCGACAACGAGCTTGGCTCGATGGGTGAGGTGATCACCAAGGTCTACGGCGACCAGGAAGTCAAATTCTGCTGCAAACCCTGCATCAAGAAGTTCGAGAAAGACCCGGAGAAATACCTCCAGAGAATGAATGAAAAAGCCCAGTGAAACACGAAGGAACCCCAGCCATGAAAACCGCCCTCCTCAGCCTTGCCCTCGGCCTCCTTAGCGCTTGCGATCAGCAAGCTTCTCCACCCGCTCCCGCCAAAGCTGCCGCCGCCCTCCCCGCCGGCGTCAAAGCCTACCCCCTCGACACCTGCCTCGTCGCTGACGAAAAACTCGGCGAGATGGGCGAGCCGGTGACCCTCATCCACCAGGGCCAGCAGATCAAATTCTGCTGCGATTCCTGCGTCCCCAAATTCAACAAAGATCCCGAGAAATACCTCAGCAAGCTGAAGAAGTGAGCTTTAAGCGAGCGGCTGGGTGATGTCGAGTCCAAGAGTTAGATTCCCCCATCCAAGGAGCCCCGCCATGAAACACCTCTTCTTCGCCGCCGCGCTGCTGCTCGCCTCCTCTTGCAAAGAAGAGAAGGCCGCGCCGCCCAAGCTCAGCCCGATCGGCGCAGCCAACGACCTTGCGGCGAAATCGCTGCTGCAGGCCTTCTACACCGTCAATCGCCCCTCGCGCCCGCAAACCGTCAGCAATGCGGTCGCCGCAAAACCCGCCATCGGCAGTCCGATTGCCATCACCGGACGCGTCGGCGGCAGTAAAAAACCGATCGGCGACTTTGCCTCGCTGATGCTGGTGCAAGGCGACATGCCGAGCTGCAGCGAAGCTGGCAAGGAGGACCATTGCACAACTCCGTGGGACTTGTGCTGTGATGATCTCAAGGGCAAGGTTTGCACCATCCAGGTGAAAGGCGCCGATGGCAAGCTCCTGCGGACCTCTCTGCGCGGTCTCGGCGACCTGAAGGAAATGAGCACGATCACCGTCGGCGGCACAGTCAGTATTTCCGATGATGGACTCTTGGTCATTGATGCCACCCAGATCTACGTCGACAAACCCTGAGGTGGGAGTGGGCTGCCGAGGCAATTTCACGCTCAATTCAGGAATTCACCGGGACCGGAGTTTCAAAATGCCGCAGGGAGCTATAGTGCCGTTTCTGAAATCGACTCTCATCTCCAACCCGACGGAATCGGCTCCTCATGAGCAATGAACTGATCTATGTCCGCTTCCTGCAGTACAGCGTACTAGCCCTTACGGTGGTGCTTTTCTGGGGCATCTCGCTGGCCAAGCGCGGCCGCCTCGACAAGCACCGCAAAGTCATGACCGGCGTCGTCGCCATCACCATGGTCGCGGTGGTCGGCCTGCTGATCAGCATCTTCGGCATGGGCTGTGATTACCGTCACAATCTCAAGGCAAGCCAGGCGATCATCAACTGCGGACCCGCCGACATGGGCACACGCCTGACCATTCACCGCTGTTTTTCCTCGCCACTTTTTGTCGCTCTTTGCGTCACTACCTGGGCCGGCTACGCCAAATACCCGCGTGTGCACCGCATCGGCGCCCGCTTCAGCGTCCTGTTCTGGCTTGGCACCCTGACCACGGCCTGGCTCTTCTTCTAAGCCCGTGAGCGGTTTTCTCCGCAGTTTTCGCCTCGCCTCGCTGGCGGCTCTCGCCGGCGCCAGCCGCATCGCTCCTGCCCGGCAGGCCTTGCGCACCAGCTTCGCCCGCAAACTGGTATCCCTCCGCGGTATGCCGATGAAGCTCGGCCAGATCCTGTCGATGCTGCCTGGCGACGCCGATCTCGCCGCCATCCATGCCGAAGCGCAGAAGGACGCCGAAGCGCTGCCGCAAGCGGAAGCCATGGACCTTCTCGCCCAACGTTGCCCGACCCTGCAAGCCCAGATCCGTCTTTGCCACGACGAAGTCCATCCCGCCTCTCTCGGCCAGGTGCACCGCCTGACGCTCCGCGATGGACGCGAAGCGGCGGTGAAGCTGCGTTATCCCGAGGCCGAAGAGATGATGGATCTCGATGCCAGCCTGTTTGATTTCGTCACCGCCACCTTCGGCAAATTCCGCCAAGGTTTCGCCCTTGATGAGTACCGCCGCGTCCTCGCCGAAGAGCTGCGCCTGGAACTCGATTATCGCCGCGAGGGCGCCCTGCAGGAAGATTTTTATCGCCTCTTCCGCGACGAGACGGGCATCGTCATTCCCCAGCTGATGCCGGAATTCGCCGGCCCCGGACTGCTCTGCTCGTCTTGGGAAACCGGAATTCGCCCCGAAATTTTCGCCGCCTCCGCCAGCCGCGAGGAACGGGTTGCCGCGGCCGCCTTGGTCTGCCGTTTCTACCTCATTTCGCTGCTCCGCGGCGGTCTCTTGCACGCCGATCCCAACCCCGGCAACCTCGCCTTCCGCCGCGGTCCCGCCGGGATCGAACTGGTGGTTTACGACTACGGCTCGGCCAGCCGTCTGGAGCCGTTGCAACGACTCGGCCTCCTCGCTTTGTTCCGCTCCGTCTGCCGTGGCGATCTGCCGGCCCTGGCGGCGCTCCAATCCCTCGGTTTCGACCTCGGCATCCTTAAAGGTCTGGAAACGCAGCTGCCCGATTTCCTGGCGCTGCAGCTTGAGCCCCTAGTGTCGCCCTGCCGTTACGACTTCAAAGACTGGAATCGCGGCCCCCGCAGCGAAGCCCTTCTCGGCCCCCGCCGCATGAATTTCATGACCGCCGCGCCACCTTCCCTGTTTCTGGTGATGCGCGCCTTCCAAGGGCTCTACCACTACCTGCAGCTCCTCGACACCGGCTGCTACAGCCGGCCGCTCATCGACCAGCTCGTCGCCGAAGCGATGCCCGAGCTGCAAGCGATGATCGCCTCGCTGCCAGCCGAGATTCTAGCGGCCCCGCGCGGTCTGGTCGGACGGCAAATCCGGGTCGAAGTGCGGGAGAACGGCGCCCTCAAGGTCGCCGTCACCCTGCCCGGCAGCGCCATCGACAATCTTGCCGATCTCCTCGACGACGAGCTCAAAAACAAGCTTGCCCAACGCGGCCTCGATGTCAACAGCATCGCCGCCGAGTCGCGTCGCCGCGGCCATCCTCCAGCGGTGCTTTTTGACCTCACGGAAGGCGGCAAGTCCTGCCGCGTCGAGCTGATCTGACCACATCCCGCTTCCGAAAATCCTCCAATATCAGCTTGGGTCCGGCACTGCTTCGGACTTATTGTGGCTTAATGCCCGACCCCAACCCATAAGGACCAGACATGAGCGCCACGCCTTTCTTCAAGTACGACACGCTGAGCAACCTGGACATGCGTGACACCGGTAATGCGCTGGTCTTCACCGGAAGTCTTCTCTCCACATCCTACCTTCCCGATCACGAAGACCAGAAACACAGCATCACCTTGTTGAGTGGAATGATCTCCGCCAACTCCTCGCAATACATCTTCGGCGGCAGCCTGGCCGACACGCTGAACCTGAACGGCGTCATCGGCAAAAATGTCGGCTTCTCCCTCGGCGCCGGCAAGGAGGTAGTCGTCGTCAGCAAAAGCTTCTTCGGAGTGCTCGACACCTCGGCTCCCAGGGAGAGTCTGAGCGATGACGGCGACTCGATCACCCTCAAAGGCGGCCAGTTCGGCGGCGAACTCTACACAGGTGCAGGTGCCGACAGCGTCACGATCAGCGGCGGCTCGGTGGCAGATGCCTATTTCGACCTCGGCAGCGGCGACGACAAGGTCAAATCAAGCGTCGCCATCTGGCGCAGCAGCATTGATCTGGGTGAGGGCAACAACACCTTGACCGGCGTTCATTTCAGTGGCGACAGCAATTTTGATCTTGATGACATCTACGGAGGCACTGGCAACGACGTCTTGGCCTTCACCGGCTCGTTCGGCGGATCTGTCTCTCTTGGCACTGGCAAGGACAGCTTCAGCGCCGGCAGCTTCAGCGGCAGCCTTTATGCCAGCTCCGCCCTGGGTTCGACCACTCTCGCCAGCCAGGTGAAAACCATTGCCATCAAGAAATCCGGCTACGGCACCATCGCCCTTGGCGAAGCCTCCGACATCCTCAGCTTCGGCATCGATTACGGCGGCACTTTCTACGGCTACGGCGGCGACGACAAGCTGAGCATCGGCCGCGATGCCGCCAACCCCTATTTCGACTTCGGTGCTGGCAATGACACCTTGACCATCAAGCGCGATCTCGTCAGAAGCTATGCCACTGAAGAAGCTTTTTTGGCCATGGTCGATCTCGGCAGCGGCGACGACATCGTCAACATCGGACGCCGCAATCAAGGCTCCATCGCCTTGAACGACGGCAAGGACCGCTTGACCCTGAACGGCGACAACCTGGGATGGATCGATGCCGGCGCCGGCGACGACATCATCACACTCAACCGCGACAACGGCATGAAGCTTCTCCCTGCCATCCCCAGTGACGCCAGCCCCAGCATCGTCCTCTCATCCCTGCAAGATCTCTCCGGCGACCTCTATCTCGGCGGCGGCAACGACCAGTTGACCATCAAAGGCGACTCCCTTTCCGGCAGCATATTGGCGGGACTAGGCAACGACACCGTGACGATCCAAGGCGACTCGAACTCCTTCATCGACCTCGGAGAAGGTAACGACTCCCTGAGTCTTGTCGGTTCGCAAAACAGCAAGATTTACGCAGGTGCCGGCAACGACATGATCAGCATCAAGGGAGATCTCAATTCGCATCTCTATCTGGAAGCCGGCGATGACACTCTGAGCGTCCTGGGCGATGTCACGGATAGCTGGATTTCGTGCGGCGGCGGTCATGATATGATCGCCGTCAAAGGATACAGTTTCTTCAATCTCTCCAGTGACGGCAGCAGCGGCATGGTCCAGCTCGGCAATGAAGGCAACTACATCATTCCCATGGACGAACTCACCCTCAGCATCAAGGGAGGGGCTGGTATAGACATCGTTGACATGGCCCATCTTGACCTTGCCTCTGGCGTCAGCATCGACTTCGGCGGCGGTGTTGATTACCTGACGGTGTTCAACACCTTGTATGGCCTGCCCGAAACCCAGCTGAAAAACCTCGAAGTCCTGCGACTTGGAAGTGAGACAGCCGACCATGTCCTCAGCCTGTCCGAAATCAAAGCGGTCAGCACTGCCGGCAGCAGCGAATTTCGCATCATCACCCACAATCTCTCGAGCATTGACATCACCGACTCAAACAGTGATGACGGAGGGTTCGATCACTTCTTCTTTGCGGAAGATGGAAGCAGTCAGGTCTACAGCTCGGGCGGCTTTGATGTCCTGATCCAATTCGTCGCCGACATTCACATCACTTGATTTCGACTTCCCTGAAAGAGGCTCGTCCCGGCAGATTCCCGGACGGGTCCTTTTTCATTCGTAATGCTGTTGATAGGCTCGAACTTTTTCGACATAGGCGCGGACGCCTTTCCAGTCGATCCGAGACAAGGCATTCGCGGCTTTGTCCGGCGGGGCCCAGCCCTGCTCGATCACCCTCGTCGCACCGGCGTTGTACTGCGCCAGAGCAAGACTGACCCAATCGCGGTAGCCGGCGTCACGCCAGCGCCGCACCGCACGGGCGAGATGCCAGCAGCCGACATCGAGATTCTGTTCCGGCTGAAAGAGAATGTCGAGTGAACGAAAGGCTTCGCGTTTATTCGCCTTGGTCCAGTCCGTCGCGACCGCAGGCATGATCTGCATCAGCCCGTATTCGCCTTTGCCGCCTTTCATCTGGGGTCGAAAACGAGACTCCTGCTTGATCACGGCCAAGACCAAGGACACCGGAATCCCATGCTTGGCGGCAGCCCGTTCAGCAACCGGACGGACTAGCTGTTCGCGCCGCCATTCCTGAAACCACGACCACAAGGGACTGGCGATCAGAGGAAGAAGAAGCAGGAGGATCAACCACCAACGCAAAGCACGGCGCGACGGGATCACCTTCATTTCAAGGAGCCAATGCGGCAGACACCGCAATGGCCGGATCAAGCCGCGGAATCGTATCGAGAGCCGGATTCTCGATCAACTGGCTGCGGATGACCTCATAACGTCCCAGACCGTCGCGAATCTTCCGCAGGTCCGAGTTGCTCATGTTGTCAGGATTCTGCCGCAGCTCCAAGCCGATGGCATCCAATTCAGCCTTCAAATCCTTCAGCATGCCGGAGCGGCGCGAGCTCAAACCGGAAGGAATGCTGGCCACTGACTTACGCTGAGCATCAATCAGACCGGCGACATCATCCAGCAGGATCCGGCGCTTCAATCCCGTGCCGCTGTCGGCGCGTTTTTGCAACCAGGACGGGGTCAGTATCTGAATCACGATGACCGCCAAGACCGCCGCGACAGCCGTCATGGTGACCAAGCCGAAACGAGTCCGCTTAGCTTCGGGATGGAGAATACACACCGCCAGCGACAAGCCGTCGACTTCAATCTGCTGGCCGCTGTGCAGGACATGCCGTCCGGGACTCAATTTCTGAGCTTGAAGAGAAGCCTCACCCGATTCAAGAAGGAAAACCGGACGATTCTCGACAAGAGAGAGGCTGTAGCGGCAACGACCTTCACCGGCAAAGGAAGCGTCAGACAGGGATGCCCCTTCGTCAAGACGGAAGGAGCTGACAGGTGCGGTGCGGGATTCCGCAAGGCGGCGGCTGGTGATGTGAAGTTGCATAGGCCCGCAACATAGCTCCGTCCAAACAGCCTGCACGCCTTGTCCGCGTCTGACTCGGATCTATACTGGCGGAATGTCACATCCACAAGGTAAAACTCTCATGACCCTCCGCATCGCCACCCGCGGCTCGAAACTCGCTCTCTGGCAGGCCGAACACGTCCGCGCCCGCCTTCTCCACCTGCAACCGGGCCTGACCATCGAACTGGTGATCCTCAAGACTCAAGGCGACAAAATCCTGGATGTCGCCCTCGCCAAAGTCGGCGGCAAAGGACTCTTCGTCAAAGAAATCGAAGACGCCCTCCTGGAAAAACGCGCCGACCTCGCCGTCCACTCGATGAAAGACGTCCCATCCGAGCTCCCTGAAGGTCTCGGCCTGGCTGCCATCCTGGAACGCGAAGACCCGCGCGACGCCTTCCTTTCCGTCAAGATTGCTTCGCTGCAGGACATCCCTCAGGGAGCCACCCTGGGCACCTCGTCGCTCCGCCGCGCCGCCCAGATCCTCGCCTGGCGCCCCGACATCAAGATCGAGCTCTTGCGCGGCAATGTCGACACCCGCTTGGCCAAGCTCGACGAAGGCCGTTACGACGCCATTCTCCTGGCCGCGGCTGGCCTGAATCGCCTCGGCTTCGGTCACCGCATCACCAGCACGCTGGATCTCGACTGCATGGTCCCCGCCGTCGGCCAGGGTGCCGTCGGGGTCGAATGCCGCCTCGCCGACAGTGAGATCGTCGAGCTCATCCGGCGCCTCAATCACGACGACACCTCGGCCTGCGTCCTGGTCGAACGTGAGTTCAATCTGGCGATCGGCGGATCCTGCCAGATCCCCGCCGGCTGCCACGCCCGCATCGCCGCCGGACGCTTCCACCTCGACGCCTTCATCGCCTCGCCCAACGGCAGCACGCTTCTGCGACGCAGCGCCAGCGGCGCCGTCGCGGATCTCTCCGGCAGCGGAGCCAAACTCGCCGCCGAACTCCTCGACGCCGGCGGCCGCCACCTCCTCGCCCAAATCCTCTGACCAAGGCCCGATCATGCTCAGCTTCTTTGCCGCCGGCCTGATTCTCCTGGCTCCCGCCTCCGATCCCGATGCCGCGCCGCTTAGTCCGGTTGCCGGCAAGACGAGTGCGCCCGCTCCCAGCTCCGTCTTCCCCCTACGACTCAGGGAAGGCCTGCTCCTCAAGGCAAGCCTGTGCAGCAGCCTGCCCTATCTCGACGCGGACGGAAAGCAGCAGATCAAAAAAGCTGCCGTCGGCCACAGTTTCGTCGTCCTCGAAATCAAGCTGGAAAAATCACGCAGCATCGGCCGCAGCGACTACATGCTGCGTCAAAGCGACGGCAAGGCCCAGGCTTGCCTGATGATGGCAAAGCAGATGGAACTCTACAACCCCTCGGCATGGATCTTCCAATGCCTGCCTGCCTCGCCGGTCCGCCTCAAGGAGAACGAAGGGGAAAAACCGCTGTTGTCACGCCCGGTCAACGAAGGCACCGTGATCAAACTCGCGTTTGAGAGCGACGCAGTAGCGAAAAGCCGCTTCAGTCTGGTCTCCGCCCTGCATCCGACAAAAATCGACCCTGCCTCCCTCGCCCCCGCCAGCGAATTCCCGGTCGAAAGTGAAACACTAGCTCAGTAAGTCGCGATGACGACAATGATGACCACGGCAATCAAGGTCACCAAGGTCGCACAGAGCCAGATGCGAAGATGACTCGGAGGCGGCGGCTTGGCCATCTTGGAAGCGTGGATCACCTGATGCAAAGGAATCTTCGCCTTGGTCGGAGGCCGCAGCCTAGCGCCCCGCGACTGCTCCTCGATCTGCCTCATGTAGATGGAAGGATCAAAGGTCAACTGAATCGCTTGAGTATGCGCCGTCTTGTGATCGGACATCTCATCATCTCCAGCGGCGTCCTCGACCTCTTCCTTGACTGCATGATGCGCAGCTGGAGTCGCCGTGGCACTACGGCTGAAAACTAGCCGCAAACCATCGCTACGAACGCCTTCCGGCGATTTTTCCTGGATCGTCTCTTCGTGAAATTCGAGATCCGCCATGCCGCTTTTCTTGTATTCATTGAGAAGCCCGGCAGGATCGCTGATCCGGACAAGGAATTCACAGCGAGGGCAGTTGGTGCTGGACTTCCCCAAATAAACGCCTATTCGCGTCTCACAACGTGGACAGGCGATATTGAACAAAAAAGATGACATTTCGGTATCCTAGGTATCGCCCCATGATACCACTAAATCGGGCATTCCCGCAAGCCCAGAATCGACACTGACATTGAAAATCCTGACAAAAGTCATCCTTCATGGGACTTGACGAGCCCTTCGGCCCGCTTCAGGATCAACTTCCTCAGCTTCGCCGGAGCCAAAACCACCGCCATCCCCCCCTGCGCCAGAATCCAGGCGATCAGCCGCTCCGCCGGCGCCGTCGCCAAGCTCATCACCACCGCCGAAGAGTCGGAACGGAAGCTGGCTCCCGGAAAAGGCGGGCGTTCTTGCGCCGAACGCGCCGTCCATGAACGCAAACGCAGCTCCACCCCTTCAATCTTGTCCATGTCGGTGAAGCCCCCGCTATCGCGCACCCTGCGGACCAAGGTCTCGTCCCGCTTGAAATGTTCCCGCAGCAGCTCCGCGCTGTCAAAACGATGCAAAGCAAAAGTCCTCGGCGCCTGGCGGCGATGGCAATAAGCCGCGCCATACCAGAAGCCGTCGACATGATACAAGGCGTGCAGGTCGACCAGCCGCTCCTCGATCCTGCCGCCGGATGAGCGGTACCGCCCTTTGATCCGGCTGCAGCTGCGCCAACCTTCAAGCAGCGTCGCCAAAACCCCGTCGGGCATGGCCGGCGCCGCGCTCGACGACACGATCAGGCTCTCCGCTGCCTCGCGGGAACGCCCACCCATGGCCAGGAACAAGGCGTCCTGCATCTCGCCCAACTCGTCGCCGCCGTCGCCGGGTAGACTGGCTTGCGCCGAACCAAGCGCCAAGGCCGCAGGCAGCAAGGCCTCGCTCTTCACCAAGCTGAGCGGCAGCTTCCACGCCAGATCCACCAGCACATAGGAACGCCGCGACGCATCGTAGTCCACCGGCGCCCCGAAATCATCCCGGAGACTGGCGACATCGCGCAGCAGAGTGCGGCGGTCCACCTGGCGCATGCCCTTGCGTTCAAGCTCGAGATTGAGACGTTTCGCGCTCAGATTCTGGCCCGACTTCAACATCCCGACGAACAGCTGCAGCCTCTCGTTTCGTTCCCTCGACATCTCTCCCCCTCCTTAAAAAATCTCAAACCTTTTAACCTGTGACATGAAATTGTCTCATGTCAAGACTCATCCTGGGCTCAGACACCCAAGCATCCCATCCAAAACACAAGGAGATCGACCATGAGCGACGGACACGACATCAGCGACATTCTTCTCAGCGGCACCTGGTTCACCGGCAGCGCCGATTCCCGTCTCGATGAAATCTGGGCCCTCGGCACCCGCGACTTCCGCCGTGCTGCCGCCCTCCTCCGGCGCAGCCTCGACGCCTTGCACGTCCCGGCACTGGCAGCAGTCAAGATCACCAGCCTGCGCCCCGTTTCCGGCGGCCGCGTCCGCATCGCCATGCGCTGCGGCGGCGACAGCTTCGTCGCCGAGATGCCGCCCGGCACCCGGGTCCGTCAACTCGCCGCCAGCATCCTCCGGGAAGCGAAGCAGATCGGCATGCCAGCTGCCTGAAGTCAAAATGAAAAACGCGCCGTCCTTGAGGACGGCGCGGATTTTTTTGGTTTTAGAATTCGAAGCTCAGTGTGGCACCACCGACAAATCCTTCTTGGTCGCCAGGAGCCGCATTCTGATGGACACGATCAAGGGTCGTAAACCACTGGATGAAGGGTTTGAAGGTGGTGGTCACCTTGTCGCCCGAGAGGAATGAGACCGGGATCTTCACCTGAGCCTTGACGTTGAAGTCGGTGAAGGAGGAGTCTTGATCTTTCTCGCCATACCACTGCTGGGTGCTGTTGCCGTCGGTCCATCCGACGTTGCTGGTCAGCGCCAGTTTCCATTCCTTGGTCAAGTCGGAGAAATCGAGACCGAACTCATGGCCGATGGCAAAGTTGATGTACCAGCCGTGAGCTTCCATGTAGTCATAGTAGGCGGTGACTTCAGGGCTGAGGAAGCTGTTGAAGGTCCAGTCGAAATAGACTTCGCCGGTGTGGTTGGGAGTGAAGGTCTTGAAGTCATAGTACCAGTTGCCGATCTTCAGGTCGCCGAGACGGTTATCGCCCTCGCCGCCGATTTCATGCGACCAGCAGATGCCGTAGTCGTTCTCGGTGATCTCGCCAGACTGACCGATGATGTTGGTGGTGTCGACGCTGTTCCAATAGCACAAGCTGAGCTTGCCGTACTCACCCTCTTTGCCGAGTTTGTAATCCAATGTCGCACTGGTCTGCACCACGGGATCATGGTTATAAGTCAGGCCGCGGAAGATATAGTGGCTATAGACACCAGTCTCCAAAGTGAGAGCCCACGCTTTGCTCTCCTCGGTTTTCTCCGGAACAGCATGCTTGGTTGCAGGATCTTCAGCTTGAGCACTGAGAAAGGCAGTGAAAATGAGGCTGCTGACAAGTTTCTTCATGGGGGACTCTCCTGTTGTTGTTTTAGCGACCTTGGGGGTGGAGTTATCTATATCTTACATTTTTCGTTCATCAATCCAATCTTCATCCTATTTGCGTAATAATTTTGACTTTCTTGGAAATCGCTCAGGACCAGTGCCAAGACGGGAAGGGCCGAAGATCTGGCCGCGATAATTCACTGAAATGGCAGTTGATGAATCGCCTCCTCCGTGTAAGATACGCGGCCCGCGCCATCCGGAACTCCGCCGGAAAGCCTGCCATCTCCCCGATGCAGAGTCGGCAAGATCCACCAAGACAAGGAAAAATGAACATGAAACGCACCTTCCAACCCTCCAAAATCAAGCGCGTCCGCAACGTCGGTTTCCGCGCTCGCATGGCCACCGCTGGCGGCCGCAAGGTCCTCGCCCGCCGTCGCCAAAAAGGCCGTCACAAACTCTGCGGCGTCTGATTCCTTGCCAGAATCCCTTGGAAACAAGCATCCAGCCGGTCTGATTCAGACCGGCGATGCAAGTTTCAGCCGAGACAAACGACTGACCAGCGGTGCCGAGTTCACCACGATGCGCGAGACTGGCTCGAGTCATCCCGGGAAACTGATGCTGCTCAGCACCCTACCTGCCCCGGACGGACGTTGCCGCCTTGGCGTCGTAGTCGGACGCAAATACGACAATGACGCAGTGGAAAGAAATCGCGCCAAACGTCTCCTGAGGGAATCCTTCCGCTTGATCAGCAGCAGCCTGCCGCCTTTGTGGATTGTTCTTGTCGCCCGCCGCAACCTGCACGGACGCAAAGCCCTCAGAGTCCAGACCGAACTGATCCAACTCCTCAGGAACGCAGGTCACCTCACTTCATGAAACCCGGCAGAATGGCTTGGCTCGGAGAACGCGCCATCAGAGGATACCAACTCTTCCTCGGCCCTTTCCTGCCCAAGGTCTGCCGCTTCCACCCTAGCTGTTCTGAATACGGCAGGTTGTGTTTCCTCGAACACGGCTTCCTGCGAGGATTCGTCTACACCGCCAGACGCCTCCTCCGCTGCCACCCATGGTACCACGGATCCAACAACGATCCGGTACCGCCCCCCACTTTTGACAGGAATGGATCTCGCAATGGATAAAAAAGGCATCTTCGGCCTCGTCGCACTCAGCCTCGGCTTGATTCTCTGGCTTGTCTACGGCCCCGCCATCGAACGAAAACTCGGCCTCGCTCCCGCACCAGTCGCCGCGAAAGCCGGCCCTCAAGACGCCGCGCCACTGTCCTCCGCCCCGGATAAAGCCGCGCTCAGCCCGGTTGCAAATTTACTTGAAGATGCGCCCTCCGCTCCTGCCCCCTTCATCGCCGGCCCTCCCCTGCCCCCGATGATGCTCAAGGTCGACGGCAAGATGGATCTGCAAATCCTCCCCGGCCGCGGCCTCGGCACCGTCACCTTCCCCAAATATCACCTGATCAAGGGCAAGGAAGCCCTCGTCCACATCGGTGACGACCTCCACCCCTCGCTGGCTTGGCAGGGTTCCGCCAAGGATTGGAAATTCGGCCGCACTTCCCTCGACAGCCAGGATGCTACCTCGATTCGCACCCAGACCGATGTCCTGATCGACGGCAAGGAATGCAAAATCACCGAGACTTGGACCCTCGATCCCAAGCACCCCCACTCCTTCACCCGCACAGTCGAAATCCGCAACGTCTCGGTCAACGAGACCCTGAAAATCAGCGGTCTCGAAATGAACTGCGGCCTGACCCCGCCGATCCAGTTCGGCGATCTCGACTTCTTCGCCAAGCAGGCCATGGGCTTCGACCAAGGCGTCGACTGTTACGATGCCGAAGACGACAAAGTACACACCGAATTCCTCGGCTCGGTCGAATCCGATCTCGATGAACTCGAAACCGCCGGCAAACCCGCCCGCATCGACTTCGACAAGCCTGAGCATGGCAAAGGCCTGAAATGGCTGGCGGTCAAAAACCAGTATTTCGCCTTCATCGTCGAGCCCTCCCAGCCTTGGGAATCCTGCTACCTCAATCGCCTCAAGGTCGAGCGCGCCGACCGCAAAGCCGGCGATCACGACAAGCACTACTCCCTGATCTCCGCCGCCGGCGTCATCCCCGATTTCACCATCGCACCGGGCGCCAGCAAAGAACTCTCCTTCGAAATTTTCGCCGGCCCGCAAGAGCTGAAAGAATTGAAGGAACTCGGCGACAACCGCCAAGGCGTCATGCAGCTCAACATGTTCATGTGGTTCAAAGTCGGCTGGCTCGGCTGGCTCTCCCAAGGCATCCTCCACATCCTCAAGTTCTTCTACGGCTTCGTCCACTCCTGGGGCCTAGCCATCATCCTCCTCACCATCTTCGTCAAGCTGCTCTTCTGGCGCCTCACCAACAAGAGCAACGAATCGATGAAAAAAATGTCCGCCCTGGGTCCCAAAATGAAGGAACTCCAGGAAAAACACAAGGACAACCCCCAGCTCCAATCCCAGAAGGTGATGGAGTTGTACAAAGAAGAAGGAGTGAACCCGCTCGGCGGCTGCCTGCCCATGCTCTTGCAGATGCCCGTGTTCATCGCCCTCTTCAACGCGCTGAGAAGCGCCATCGAACTGCGCCATAGCGACTTCCTCTGGGCCACCGACCTGTCCATGCCGGACACCGTCCTGGTCATCCCCGGAATCGGCCTGCCTATCAGACCGCTCGCCATCGCTTGGTGCTCCCTCATGCTTCTGCAACAGAAGCTAATGCCCTCCTCTGCAGATGATATGCAAAGGAAAATGATGATGGCCATGCCCGTAGTTATGCTGGTGCTCTGCTACGGAATGCCCTCCGGTCTGACGCTCTACTGGACCGTCCAGACTCTCATGACCATCCTGCAATACAAACTCAGCAATACATCCGCCCCCGTCTCAACTGTCGCCCCCACCAAGGCCTGAGACCGTCGCGCGGTTATCCCCCCCGGAGAATTGATTACATGTCACAAGTCCAAACCCCCGATCCGGTCCAGACCGGTGCCCACGCCGCCAAATCCCGTGAAGTCTTCAGCAAGATGATCGGCCTCCTCGGCCTCAAAGCCGAAGTCAAAGACAACGTCAACGGCAACAAGATCGTCCTCAATGTCCTGACCGAAGAACCCGGCCGCCTCATCGGCCGCAACGGCGTCCACCTCAACTCGCTCAGCATCCTGATGAACAACATCCTGCGCAAGGATATCGAAAATTTCCCCAAGGTCTTCATCGACGTCGACGGCTACGGCAAAGGCAATAACACCCCCTCGGAAAAACGCGACCAGGAACAAGCCCGCCGCGAAGAACGCCGCAAAGAACGCTTCGAAGACCGCCCCGAACGCGGCCCTCGCGAAGAGCGTGGCCCGCGCGAAGAACGCGCTCCTCGTGAAGACCGCGGCCCCCGCGGCGATCGTCCCGAACGCGGCGAACGCCGCAAAGACCGTGGCGAACGCCCAGCCCCCGCCGCCGCCAGCGACAACAGCTCCGCTCCCGTCGCCGCCGAAGCCTGCATCAGTGATGCCTCTGCCGCCCCCTGCTGCCCGGAAACCAACGCCTGCGCCGCCCCCGCCGCCCCTGCGACCGAAAACAACGCCTGCGCCGCACCGGCCGCTTGCCCCCCGGTTGAGACCTCGGCCACCCCGGTCAGCGAAGTCGCTCCCGCCAACACACCTGTTGACACCGACAATGCCGCCCCGAGCCGCAGCTTCCCCTCCCGCAACCCCGGCCGCCGCGACCGTGAAGAACGCGGCAGCGAAGAAAACCGCCGCGATCGCTTCGAACGCCGCGATGACCGTGGCCCCCGCGATGACCGTGGCCCCCGCCGCGATGACCGTGGCCCCCGTCGTGACGATCGTGGCCCCCGCGATGACCGTGGCCCGAGCTTCAACCGCGACGAACGCCCGGCCTTCAACGAAGCCCCGATGAGCGCCGAAAGCGCCGCCGAACGCCTCGCCGTCGACTGCAAAAACGCCGCCAAAGAACTCAAGAAGTGGGGCGACGACGTCCTGCTCAAGCCGATGAATGATGAAGACGCTCGCAAGGCCGTTCAATTCTTCACCGGCGACGCCGAAATCGTTGCCAATTTCGATGACAGCAAGCGCCGCGTCCGCCTCAGCCTCCGCACCAAGTAATTGCTGCGAAGCCTCACCTCAAAGCCGCCCCACCGGGCGGCTTTGTTGTTCTTCATTGTTGGTCAAGATGGCTCAGGAGGAGCTCGACTGGTACAGCCGACATGCCAAGAAACCCGCACAGCAGATCGCCGATGCGGCAGGCCTCGTCCTGATCGTCACCGACGGCCCTGCGTCGATCCATGACTACCGTCCCGAGCTGCCGTCGCTGAGCGTCATTCCGCCGCGAGTGGACACCACCGGTGCCAGCGACAGCTTCTGCGTCGCCTTGTTGGCGAAGATGGGACAAATCGGCGATTCCTGTTCGGGCACGATGGCCATCGGACTGCCTTTCGCTTCACTCTGCAGGAAGCTGATCGACAGGTCGTAGTCGGGGAAAAGCGAATAGCTCAGGCTGGAAGCGCTCCCCCAGGGTTTTCATTAAAGGTTCTACACCTCTTCCTGCCAAATCGCGGCGGTTCAGGTTTGCGTTAAAGCACTTTTTGTGGTCTAAAAAATTTCGAGCTGTATCACTCGGGATTCAATCTCCAGGCTTGGGAGTGAGGGAACGAGGGAGTTGGGGAGTGAACTCTTATGCGCTCCTGCCTTACTCCCTTACTCCCTACCTCCTTGGTTCGACGCTGACGGCGAAGAGAATCCAAGATCAAAA